>CAYYWI010000054.1:0-16462 GCA_964475375.1 uncultured Dehalococcoidia bacterium | reverse complement strand
CTTTTACATGAGTCAACTGCTATCCCTTCGGTTACATTTTAGGTGAGGCAATTCGAGATATAGACAAGGCATCCCCAATTGTGCATAATGTGAAGCTAATTGTGAAGGAAATATGGTATAATATAAACACATGTTAGACCGTCCCGCAGAAGGCGAAAACCGCAACAACCATAACAACGACAACAACTACACGGCTCAGGATATCCAGGTACTGAAGGGGCTGGAGGCGGTTCGCCGCCGCCCCGGAATGTATATTGGCAGTACTGACCACCGTGGTCTCCACCACCTTATTTTCGAGATCGTCTACAACAGCATTGACGAAGCCATAGGCGGCTGGTGCGACCGGATCGACGTAACGATTCTTGAGGGTGGTAAGGTCAGGGTCGAAGACAATGGCCGTGGTATACCTGTTGATGTACATCCTACCACGGGGGTCTCGGCACTGGAGACGGTGATGACCATCCTCCACGCCGGGGCGAAGTTCGGTGGGAAGAGCTACAGGGTTTCCAGCGGCCTGCACGGCGTTGGCGCCTCGGTAGTGAACGCCCTCTCCTCCTGGATGAAAGTAGTCAGTGAGCGTGAAGGGGTACGCTATGTCCAGGAGTACATATGTGGTATCCCTCAAGGACCAGTCAGGGCGGATGGTGCCACTCAAGGCAATGGTACCATCACCGAGTTCATACCGGATAGAAGCATCTTTGGTGACTGGGACTACGATTTCGATTATGTTGCTCAGAGACTGCGGGAGTTGGCTTACCTCCAGCCGAATGTGCAGATAGGCATACACGACGACAGGACCGGTCAAGATTCGGCTTTTTACTTCGAGGGAGGCATAGCCAGCTACGTACGCTACCTGAACCGTGGCAGAAACCAGATCCACCCCGGGGTAATCTATATGTCCCAGCGGGTCGACAGCACCAGTGTTGAAGCAGCCCTGCAATACAACGATGGCTACAACGAACTGATCGTTTCCTTTGCCAACTGTGCCAACACGATCGATGGTGGCAGCCACCTTACCGGTTTTCGCTCAGCGCTGACCCGCGTCCTCAATGACTTCGTGCACAAAATAAAGCAGGACAAGAATAACGAACTGAACCTTCTGGGCGAGGATGTAAGGGGTGGGTTAACTGCTGTGATCAGCGTAAGGCTGAGCGAGCCTCAGTTCGAAGGCCAGACTAAGGGCAGACTGGGCAACCCCGAAACGAGAGGCCATGTTGAGTCGGTGGTGGCTGAGCAGTTGACCTTCTACCTTGAGCAGCACCCCAATGAGGCGAAGGCCATCATTGAGAAGTGTCTTACTTCAGCCAAGGCCAGAGAGGCGGCCCGTAGAGCCAGAGAGCTTATTCTGAAGAAAGGACAGTTCGAAGGTTTTACTCTGCCGGGGAAGCTGGCGGAGTGTGCCGAGAAGGACCCGGCCCAGTGCGAACTCTTCATAGTTGAGGGTGACTCTGCCGGCGGCTCGGCCAAGCAGGGGAGGGATCGCCGCTTCCAGGCCATTCTCCCGCTCAAAGGCAAGATACTCAACGTAGAGAAGGCTTCCCATGAGAAGATGCTGTCTCACGATGAAATCCGGGCTCTGATCACCAGCCTCGGCACCGGGATAGCCGAGCAGTTTGATCTGGGCAGGCTGAGGTATCACCGCGTCATCATCATGACCGATGCTGATGTTGATGGTTCACACATACGCACACTGTTGCTCACCTTCTTCTTCAGGCACATGCATGACCTGGTCTGGCAGGGGCACCTCTATATTGCTCAACCGCCTCTGTACAGGGTTCAAGCCGGGAAGGACCAGCACTGGATATACTCGGACAGAGAGAAAGATGAGCTGCTGCAGAAACTGAAGGCCAGGAAGGTCGATGTTCAGCGGTACAAAGGTCTGGGCGAGATGAGCCCCGAGCAGTTGTGGGAGACCACCATGAACCCTGCCAGCAGGACTGTGCTTCAGGTCGCAATCGATGATGCTGCGAAAGCTGATCAGGTCTTCCGCGATCTGATGGGAGAGGAAGTACCCCCGCGCAAGGCCTTCATCCAGGCCTACGCCAAGAGCGTCAAGAACCTGGATATCTAGGCTGCCCCAGCCACACTCCCCGCGTCGCGGGGAGTGCCCGCAACGAGAGTCAGGCATCGTTCACGTTCTGTCATGTCGGCACATTCGGCGACCGAGCCATCTGGTATGCCCCTTCTCCTTGTCTTATAATCTCAAGCGTGAAGCACCATTATGTTGAGCATAGCGCCCCGCGTGTGATCAGGTGTGGGATGACTTCAATCGAGGAAAAGGTCCCGATACTGAAGGGGGAGCTGTCTGCTCTGGAGAGCGTGGTGGTGGCGTTCTCCGGTGGCGTGGACAGCACGTTTCTGCTCAAGATGTGTTGTGACGTCCTGGGCGAGAAGGTGCTGGCGGTAACGGCGGACTCTCCCATACATCCGGCTCGAGAGCTGCCCGATGCGGTCAAGATCGCCGGGTCGTTTGGAGTGAAGCATCTTGTCTTGCAGTCAAAGGAACTGGAAAATCCCAGGTTCACTGCCAACTCCCCTGATCGCTGCTATCACTGCAAAGTCGAACTTTTCAAGACGTTAAGGGGGTTAGCAGCGTCGTACGGAATTCTGAACGTCGTTGAGGGGTCGAACCTTGATGATCTGGGAGACCACCGGCCCGGGATGCGGGCTGCTGCGGAGTTGGGCATCCGCCAGCCGCTTCAGGAGGCGGGGCTGACCAAAGCCGAGATAAGGGCTATCTCGAAGGATTTGGGATTGCCCACCTGGAACAAGCCTTCAATGGCCTGTCTGGCCTCGCGGATTCCATACGGCACGCCAATTACCAGAGAGGCTCTGGCCATGATCGACAGTGCAGAGGACTTCATCCGAAGTCTGGGGATCAAGCAAGTGCGTGTTCGTCACTACGGCCACATGGCCAGGATTGAGGTTGAGCCGCAGGACATAGAGAAGCTGGCGCGTGAGGACAACCGGCATCTGATGCTGGATCACCTGAAAGGATTGGGCTATCTCCACGTCACGCTTGATCTTGCCGGCTATCGAACCGGGAGTCTGGATGAGGGGGTGACTCAGTGAATGCCGACCAACTGCGCCGGTTGCTGGAGAAAGTGAAGTCGGGCTGCATCGATGTGAACGAGGCGCTGGACCAGTTGAGGTTCATGCCGTACGAGGACATCGGCTTCGCCAAGCTGGACCACCACCGTTCGCTTAGGAGAGGCTTTGCGGAGGTCATCCTGTGCAGAGGGAAAACGCCGGACCAGGTAGCGAGGATCGCGAAGCGAATGGCGTCCGCAGGCACCACGCTGGCCACGAAAGCCGGCCCGGAGGTGTTCGATGCGGTTCGGCAGGTGGCTCCAAACGCTCAGTATCATCGGTTGGCCGGCCTGATCGTCATCGGAGACCCGGCTCCGGCAACAGGGGACGGGTATGTTTTGGTGATCACGGCTGGGACGGCGGATATCTCGGTCGCTGAAGAGGCGGCGATCACGGCAGAGACCATGGGAAACCGCGTGGAGCGGGCTTACGACGTCGGGGTGGCGGGGCTGCATCGATTGCTGGACTGTAAGGACAAGCTCCTGGGGGCAAATGTGATTGTGGCCGTGGCTGGAATGGAGGGGGCGCTGGCCAGCGTGGTCTCCGGCATGGTGGACACGCCGGTTATCGCGGTTCCGACCAGCGTGGGATACGGGGCCAGCTTCGAAGGTTTGGCGGCACTCCTGGGCATGCTCAACACTTGTTCGCCAGGCGTGGCCGTGGTCAACATCGACAACGGCTTTGGGGCGGGCTATATGGCCGGCCTGATTAACCGCAGAACCGGGGTGAAGCTTTGAAGATAGCCTATTTCGACTGCTTCTCCGGCATAAGTGGGAACATGATCCTGGGTGCGCTCATTGACTTGGGGCTGGGAATCGAGCGGTTGCGGGCGGAGTTGGGCAAGCTGCCGTTAAGCGGGTATGGAATAGAAGTCAGCCAGGTGACCAGGAGAGGGATCAGAGCCACATACGCGGACGTGGTCACGGCATGTCCTGACGGGCCGCGGACGCTGAAGGACATCATCAGCCTGATCGACCGGAGTGAGTTCGATGATCAGGTAAAGAAGGCCGGGAAGGGGATCTTCGTGCGGCTGGCTGAGGCTGAGGCCAGGGTGCATGGTCTGAACATAGATGCGGTCCATCTTCATGAGGTGGGAGCTACTGATACTCTGGTGGATGTCTTCGGCAGTCTGAACGGGCTGAGAGCGCTGGGGATTGAAGAGGTGTACTGCTCTCCGCTGAACTTGGGTAAGGGTCTGGTGCATTGCAGTCACGGCTGGCTGCCCGTCCCGGCCCCGGTCACGACGGATCTGCTCCAGGGCTTTCCGGCATATTCGGGTGAAGTCGAAGGCGAGCTGACCACGCCCACCGGAGCGGCTATAGCCACCGGAATAGCGGTTGGTTTCGGCAGCATGCCGCTGATGAAGGTGACCGGTGTGGGATACGGTGCCGGCAAAATGGACCCGGAGACTCCAAATCTCCTGAGGATCATTGTGGGTGAATGCGTGGAGGGTGCTGGTAATCTGGTTGACGAGTCGGTCACGGTGCTGGAGACCAATATCGATGATATGAACCCTCAATTCTACGACCACATCATGGAAAGCCTTCTGCAAGCCGGTGCTCTGGACGTGTTCCTGACGCCGGTGCAGATGAAGAAGAACCGCCCGGGCGTTTTACTATCGGCGATTGGCCGCAGCGAGAACGTTCGCGGCCTGGTCGATGTTATTATGAAGGAGAGCACAACTCTGGGCGTACGGATCACTGAGACGCGACGCATTTCGCTGCCGCGTTCGGCGGGGATGGTTAAGACGAGGTTCGGTGAGATCAGAATCAAAGTAGCCCGGAGAGGCGATGGGTTGAGCAGCATGATGCCGGAGTATGATGACTGTAAGAAGGCAGCCAGAGCGCACAGTGTGCCCTTGAGTGCAGTCTATTCCGAGGTACAGAGAGTATGGGGAGAATCCAACGTGTCGTAGATGTGTGGTGTGCAGATGACGGTTGACAGCCCGTGGTGCCCAACGGGGCGTGCAGAGGGGCGGAGCCCCTGAGTTGATGCCATCATTGATCGACACGAGTCATCCAACGATGTCAGGCGACGCCGTATGAGCAAAGAGCAGCAAATGTCCAAGGTTGTTTTTCTCGACTATTCGAAGGGAGCAGATATTCTCCCCGGCATCGACAAGCTATGCCTCGAATCCGGAATACTCAATGCCATCTCCAGGGGCGACTCGGTGGCGGTGAAGCTTCACATGGGCGAGTTGGGCAACGTCACCTACATCAGGCCCGCGTTCGTGCGCAAAGTGGTTGACTTGGTGAAGGCCAGGGGTGCCCGGCCATTTGTCACAGATACCGTATCCCTCTACCCCGGAAGCAGAGACACCGGGAGCAAGTACCTCTCGACCGCGGCGTACAACGGCTTCGTCAAAGAGAGCGTTGGAGCGCCGATCGTGATCGCCGACGGCAATGGCAAAGACGGCAAGGTCGTTGCTGTCGAGAAGGCTTTGGCAGGATGTGATCTGAGAGAGGTGGAAGTGGCTGCCAGGATTCATGAGGCGGACTTCCTGCTGGCGCTGTCTCACGTGAAAGGGCACATGATCACCGGTTTCGGCGGCGCGGTGAAAAACTTGGGCATGGGGTGCGTGACGAAGAAGTCCAAGCGAGAGCAGCACCGCGTGTGTCCGGCCTTGCTCGACGATGCCAAGTGCGACGGCTGCGAAGGCTGTCTGGAGGCATGTCCGGTTGATGCCATATCCATGGGCGACGGCAGGCCGCAGAGGGATTCTGAGAAGTGTATATACTGCAGCAGTTGCCTCTTCGCGTGCAGTAAGAAAGCTCTGTCGTGGCAACGAGAGGACAAAGAGCGCCTCCAGGTGTATCTGGCTCACACTGCTGCGGCGGCGATGCGCGGGTTCAAGCAGAAAGTCGGCTTCATCAACTTCGTCCAGGACGTGACGCCTCACTGCGATTGCGCTGCGCCGGCCGGCAGGGCGCTGTTCCCGGACATCGGCATTCTGGCTTCCACCGATCCGGTGGCTGTGGACAAGGCCTCGCTGGATGTGCTGGATAAGGCGCACATGATCGGCAGCCTCACTCCGGTGCCGGGCCCGGACAAGCTGGGCAAGTGGCATCAGGTGGACAGCCTGGTGCAGCTCCGCGCAGCCCAGGAGCTTGGCATGGGCAGCCTCGGCTACACTCTCTCAGTCCTCTAGACAGTGAGCCTGAGGGCCGTTTGCTCCCTGACTCTTCTGCAGAATATTGACAAGTATCATTTGTAATTAGGGCAGAGGGGAAATCGGGTTGGCAGGTTGAGAAGGTTTTGAGACGACCTCCCTTATAGTCGCTGCTTGAGAAGGTTTGATATGGACATCTCCAGAAAGTAAAATACATCAATCGATTAATTTATAAACTACCGTAATTGTTCAGTGTTCATGAAAGTCCATCATCTACATGACATAAAGAATCAGGGCGAGGGCGGAGATCGATTGACTGCAGGGGAGAGGCATGCCTCTCCCCTTTTGTTTGTCGGGGGCAGGCTTACCCGGTGAGGGAGAAACGCCAACATCGGCGCTCCTTTCGCCTCGAGGGGTATGACTACGCCGAGGCCGGGGCATATTTCGTCACCATCGTGACGCGGGATCGCGCATGCATGTTTGGTGACGTGGTAATCAATACGACGGTAGAGGCAACGCATACGTTGCCTCTACGAAACGCGGCATCCTGCGCCGGTATCGTGCGTCTGAACGAATTCGGAGAGATCGCGCGGCGTTGCTGGACGGAGATTCCCGACCATTTCCCGTTTGTCGAATTGGACGCCTTCGTCATCATGCCCAATCATGTCCATGGAATTGTGGTAATCAATACGACGGTAGGGGCGACGCATGCGTCGCCGGGTCCGAAACCGGGATCGATCGCCGCCATTGTGGGTTCATACAAATCCGCGGTGAGCCGGCGCGTTAACGCGCTCCGTGAGATGACAGGCGTGCTGGTCTGGCAATCGAACTACTATGAACATGTGGTGCGGAATGAGCGCGGGCTGAATCGCATCCGCGAATACATCCAGAATAATCCAGCACGCTGGGCGACGGACAAGGAGAACCCGGAGAGAGCGATACGGAGTCTCGGCGATACGAAGGAATGAATTGTGTATTGTCATCATGGTGATGCGGCAGTGTGTGTATGTTTGGTGATGTGTGTAGACGCAACGCATGCGTTGCGTCTACAGGGACCGAAACCGAAATCGCATATTCAGAACAACCCCTCGCGCTGGGTAACAGACGAGGAGAACCCGGAAAAGGCACTTTCTGACTTGGCGAACGATATGGTGAATTGCGAACGCAAAGGTGCGTGCCGCCAATCTGCGATCTGCAGGCGAGCACAAGTCCAAATTAAGGAGGACAGGTGATGGATCCGTTGTTGGCTCACAAGGATGAGACCCTAGTGGCGCACTTGGAGTCAGTTGGTGAAAAGGCTCGGCTCTTCGCCGCAGCATTCGATGCTGCGGAACAGGCACAGATGGCAGGTGTGCTCCACGACCTCGGTAAAGCAGAAGATGAGTTTCAGAAACGGATTCATTTGGGGGATGGGATCAAGGACAGCAACAAGAAGCAACCGCATGCCCATCATGGTGCAGCCTATGCCTTGCACGACTGTCATCCATCTCTATGGCCGGTCGCCATCGCTGTGAATGGTCATCATGCAGGGCTCCACAATCGAGGCAATGTCGATCAGAGGGCTGACGAATACGATGAGAAGGCGAAAGCTTGCTTGGAAAAGATCCGCGATGGCCATCCAGACTTCACCATCCCAGTGTTGCGCGACATGTTGCCGGAATGGCTGAAACGCCTCGAGTTTCTCCCCGGAAATAAAGGGAATGGTTGGCTGTCCACCGATCTCTTCACCCGGTTCCTGTTCAGTGCTCTGGTGGATGCGGACCGTTTGGACACAGAAGAAAACGCGGAAGATGCTGAGAAGAAGAGGGAGGCGAGACGTTGGGAGCCGTTTGTCCCAGAATCGTTGCTTCAACGCCTGGAAGAAGAACTGAGCATGCGGGCACAGAGAGCCGTGGCTGAAGGGAGAGCTTCGAACGAAGTAATTGCTGTGCGCCAGAATGTGGGGGACTACTGCCGCAAGGCATCTACAATGGATCGAGGTCTGTTCTCTCTTACGGTCCCAACAGGTGGAGGCAAGACACTGGCGTCCATGCTGTTTGCCCTGAGTCATGCCGTTCACCATAGCAGAGCAGTTCCTGAAGACAGATGCTTTCGCCGGATCATCGTTGTGATCCCTTACCTCAGCATTATCCAGCAGACTGCGAAAGAACTCAGGGATGTCTTCGAGAGTGATGAACCCAAGAAGAATCGTCTTGTCCTGGAGCATCACTCCCAGGTCGAGAACGAACCGGTATCGACCGGTGGGAAGCAGGACAAAGAAGAACCGTCCTACGACAGTGTTTCGGAACGCAGACGTCTTGCTGCTGAGAACTGGGATGCCCCCATCATTGTCACGACCAGTGTTCAGTTCTTCGACTCTCTGTTCTCACGTCGCCCAGCGAAAGCGCGCAAGCTGCATAACATCGCGCAGTCCATCATTATCTTCGACGAAATCCAAACCTTGCCCCCGCTCATGCTTCAGCCGATTCTGCATGCATTATCGGAACTTGCGAATCCGCAAAGGCACTACGGTTGCTCAATTGTTCTTTGCACAGCCACGCAGCCCGCTCTTGGCAAGAGCGAAAACCTGCCATATGGTCTGGAGAACGTCCGGCCCATAGTTCCTCAGGAGAATGCCAAGGGACACTTCAACCTGCTGAGGAGAGTGACGTATCGCGGGCTGGATAGAAATGAACAGGAAGAGGTGACATGGGAAGAGCTAGCAGGGGCGGTGCTGCAGCAGGAAGTCCAGCAGGCACTGATTGTCGTCAACACGCGCCAGGCTGCCCGGGACCTTCACGGTGTATTTCGTGATAAGCTTGGCAACAATGGGGGCGGTCTGTTTCACCTCTCCACCTGGATGATGCCCGCCCACAGGCTTGAGGTGCTGGATGAGGTGAAGCGGCGGCTCGATCCGAAGAACCTGAAAGACAAAGAACGTGAAAGGTGCATTCTGGTCTCGACGCAGTGCATCGAGGCTGGTGTGGATGTGGATTTCCCGACGGTCTGGCGAGCCTTCGGACCTTATGATTCCATTGTTCAGGCTGCCGGAAGATGTAATCGCAATGGCTTGGTCAAGAACCGCGAGGATGCTGTCGTTCATATCTTTCGCCCCAAGGATGGCGAACCACCTCCAGGTCTCTACAGGACCGCCATTGCCCAGACTGAATTGCTCCGCAAGATGGGATTGGCTGCGCCTGAGAATCCCGATTCCTTCACGGACTACTTCCGGTTGCTCTATCAGCTCTCGGTTCCTGACGAATGCGGAATCCAGCGGGCGAGAAGTCGGTTTCACTTCAAGGAGGTAGATGAGCTATTCCACTTCATTGAGCAGGATACGATATCGGTGCTAGTACGCAACCAGTACATTGGTGAGAACCTGACGATGACAAGTGCTGGGGAACTCTACGATCAAGCGCGGCGACGCCGTTTCAGCGATGGGAAGAACACCGGGTACTTCACGCGAGAGGAATGGAGAGTGATTCAGCCGAACATCATCAATCTGCCGATCAGTTGCCTTAAAGATGAAAAGTTGAAAGGGAAACTAGACAAAGCCTTCAATGATGAAAGCTCAGGGCTTTATGTCTGGAACGGGGCTTACCGTGGCGGTTTTCATGGCACCGGAATAGACTTCGAGGGACCAATGCCGGTAGAGGAGTTGATACTATGATCAGCGAACCAATAAGACTGAGAGTCTGGGGACCGTATGCCTGCTTCACTCGTCCGGAGTTTCACGTCGAGCGGGTGAGCTACCCCATTATCACGCCTTCGGCTGCCCGTGGCATCCTTGAGGCCATCCTCATGAAACCTGTGGAGAAGCCGGAGGCCGGCAAGCGTCGTGATAAAGAGGGCTTCCGCTGGCATGTGCTACGTATCGGCATCGTGCGTGAGGGAAGCATGATGCCGATTCTGCGAAATGAGCTTGGATATCCCTCTCACAACTACGTGGGCCACGATATCAACGATGCGGAGAACGTTCGCACACAGCGTCACAGCCTCATTCTTCAGGGCGATGAAGCCGTGAATGGTGAGAAGCGACTTGAATATCTGATTGAGGCGGTTATGGAGACCGATGGGCCGAACATGGGCAAATACCTCGGTTGCTTCGAAAGACGCGCGGAGAAAGGTCAATGCCATCATCGACCTTATTTCGGGTGCCGCGAATTCCCCTGCAACTTCGAGCTGGCACCTGGGGGTGAGCCAAACCATGCGATCGAGAAGAAGCCATATGGAGCCATGTTCCGAGATTTCGACTTCGGCGGCGTCTGGAAACACTGGACGGATAACGGCGAGGAACGTCCAGCTACGTGGCGAGACAGCAGCGGGCGGACCATCTCTCCAAAGCCGGAGAAACCACTGCGAGCGGTCGCGGACGACAAGGGGTGGATCGCGGTTGCACGTGTTGAAGACACGAACGGACGGAAGGAGGTGAAGGCAGTATGTACGGTGAACTCCTGGATGTAGCACTATTGAACGGTTTGACGGGCAGAGAGCATTCTCGCTCACGGTCGATTCATTGGGTAGTTGACCTGTCTACTGATGGAAAGCCCCTTTCGTTTTCGCCGACTGTGACGTTGGAAGAAAAGAGGGGGAAAAGGTTCCAAGCACCCAAGAACTACCATATGCAGTTCAAAGATGGGAAGCTTCAATCCGTCTGCACAAATCAGAACAATTGGCTCCCTGATTTCCTTGTGTACCCTGTTGACGAGGTCTTCCCTGGTGGCGTCGATGGCAAAATGCCCCTCACCTTCAGTAAGCGGAGAGAGACATGGAAACTGATCTGTGCGGCAGCAGGTGATCTGCCCCAGAATCGCGTAATTCAGGGGATCAATAAATTCCTCTTCTCTCGCCCCCGCTTCACTGATATCTTTAGGTTGTATGACGCTAGCGAAGACAGTGCCCCCATTCTGAAATTACTGAAAGAGGGTAAGGAAAACGTCTCCTTCCGAGTGGGGGGAGTTATTGCTACCTCTGATCAGGAACTGCTTCATTGGTGGCAGGCGCACCTTCTCAGTCAAAGGAGTGATGTCATAGTGCATTTGCCAATTGGTGGCGATCTATTGGGGGAAGAGCACGGCCCGCTGGCCGAGTTTTTCCCATCAGTATTGGGCGGGACTCCAATGATTTCCTACAACAAGGCCCCATTTCAGTCATTCGGATTGGGAAATCAGACCACCCCAATGCTGCTGGAAAATGCAGAAAAGTGTGCAGCCGCATTAAATGCTCTCTGCAATGATCCTGACAGCAACTTATGGCTAGGTGGAATGCAGGCAGTTTTCTGGGCAGCCAATAGCGAGTATTGCCTTGCGCCGGGATTCGGCGGTCTGATCGAAGCCAAAGATCCTATGGCAGTCAAGGACTTCCTTGAAGCTCCCTGGGGTGCTACTAGTAAGGATTTACCGAACGCGTTGTTCTATTCGGTGATACTGAAGAAGACGAAGGGACGTTTCAGCGTTCGATACTGGCACACGACCACTCTCGCAAACGCTCAGAAAAACGTGCGGCGATGGTTCTCAATACTCGGCGCTGGCCCAAACCACTTCGACTCCCAATCTATACCCTGCAAGATCTCTGATCTAGCCAAATGCACGGTTCAGAAAAGCAAGAACAGCAGACCTCTGCCTTCTACCTACAGCGAGCTGTTCGAGGCGGCTCTCTTTGGGCGGCCGCTGCCGTCGCGTCTTTTTGCCGCAGCTCTCCAAAGGCAGGCTCTTGAACTGGCGAAAGGTTGCGATAACAAGCCAGGAAATGACTTCGAGGGACGCCTGCGGGCGCGCACGGCGCTGATCAAGCTCTATTTCGAACTCAACAAGAAAGGAGAACAAGTCACCATGGAAAACCACAACTGTCAGGAGGACGGCGCCTATCTGTGTGGGCGGCTGCTGGCGCTGCTCGACAAGATTCACGAGGACGCTCACTCAATCATGATCGAAAAGGATGGGAAGCAAGTGAAGGTTCGTGGGACGAACTCCTCCCCTGCCAATCGCGCCTATGCTGCTGCTTCCACAACGCCAGCGCTCGTCTTTCCCCAACTCTGCAAGATGACCCGCTACCATTTGGACAAGATAGGTGGGGGGTGGGCGCATTGCCTTGAACATGGTTATGAGACCGAGTCGGGCGAGTTTGTAGAAGGGCTGAAGCAGGTGGTCGCCCGGCTCCAGAAAGCCGCTGGGTGCAGTTTCCCCCGCACGCTGTCACTTGAGCAGCAGGGGCGCTTTGCCATCGGCTTCTACTATGAACGTTGCCGTCAGTGGCCCAAGTCAAAGAAGACGGACTTCGCAGACGGCAAGCGTCTGAGTGAAGAAGCGAATTCCAGCACTGCGGAATAATCAGAAGGAGGCATGAACGTGACTGAGCATACGCAAGACAAGGGGAACAACGTCGAATTGCATCACAGGATAGTCAGTATACCAGCGGGCAAGAAGGCTAGCGACATCGTCAGCGAGCGCCATGACATGGTGCTCTTGATCGAGGTTGCGAAGTGCAATCCAAACGGCGACCCGGATACCGGCAACATGCCGCGATTGCAGCCCGACACATTGAAGGGGCTCATGACCGACGTTTGCCTGAAGCGCAAAATCCGCAATTTCTTCAGCCTCTACAATTCGGATGGCAGTCTTCGAGGTGAAGAATTTCAAGAAGGTCACCACATCTTCATAAGTGAAGGGGCAGTCTTACAACAGCAAATAGAGGATCCGATGGTGAGAGACTGTGCGGAGGATATCTTCAAGAAGTGGTTCCTGTCTGAGTTTCCGGAAGGCAATCGTCAGACCGTGAAGGATGCTATATCTGGAACCAAGGCAGCGGATGGCCAGGACAAGCTGTTCAAGGAGATTGCGAAGCGCTATCAGGCAGCTTTTGGTGGCAAGAAAAAGAAAGCAACTGCAAAGTCCGGCGAAGGGTCAGAAACAGAGGACAGCGAACAGAATCCTCCTGACGAGGGTGCTGGGAAGAAAGGCAAGAAACAGGCCCCTGTTCTGGATGCCTTGGACAAAGTACTGAGGAACTCCCCGGAACGCCGGGAACGTGCCTGGAGGGATGCTCTTTGCCGGACCTATTTTGATGCCCGGTACTTCGGTGGCGTTGTCTCTACGGAAGGCCCCCTGAAAGGTAGTTTCTATGGCCAGATTCGAGGCCCTATTCAATTCGGTTTCGCGGAAAGCTTGGACCGTGTTCTACCGCTCGATTTCTCCATCACTCGCTGTGCCTCCGCCTCGGCGAGCGAAAAAGAGAAGAACCAACAAAGTGAAGGAGAAGGTGAGGGGGGTGAAGAAACCGGCAACAGAACCATGGGCCGCAAACATTCTGTGGATTACGGGATCTATCGCACTCATATCTACCTTTCTCCCGCCTTTGCCGCGAGAACTGGTTTTACGTATTATGACCTCGACAATTTCCTGTTTGCGCTGCAGCAAATGTTTAGAGACGACACGGCGTCGGCTCGCCCGGGCGGCATGCGGGTCGTGGGACTCATCGATTTCCAGCACTTCACAGCCTTGGGCAACGAGCATGCTCATAGGCTGTTCGAGATGGTGAAAGTATGTCGCACCGATGAAGCAGCCAAGAGAGAGTTTCCTCAATCCCTGGCGGACTACTGTGGCGAGGCTCCTTCCGGCACGGTCCGCAAGGTCGACGAAGGCGGCAAAGAGAAGGCATTGGTCACGGCCCACAAGATCATCTGGGAGATTCCAGAATGCCAGAAGAAGAATTGCGTGGCAGTACAAAGCTAGAAACGACGAAAGACGAAAGGCGGCTGTTTACCGAAGACGAACTACTCCCCGTCTCCCGGCTCGCAGACCTTGAGTTCTGCGAGCGGCGGGCGGCATTGCACTTGGTTGAGATGACATGGGAGGACAGCGTTCGTACGGTGGAAGGCTCGATCATCCACGAACGCGTGCATGGTGACGAAACGCCGGAGAAGAGGGGTGAACTGATTATTCTTCGAGGCTTGTGGGTTCGTTCCTTCCGCCTCGGCATGATTGGCAAGGCTGATGTAGTTGAGTTGCATCGTGCCGGTGTCGATGATGCCATAGGGATCAGCATTCAAGGCCATCCTGGCCGTTGGGTGGTCTGTCCTGTCGAATACAAACCTGGTCAGCTCAAGCATCAACGTAGTTTCCAGATTCAGCTCTGCGCCCAAGCCATGTGCCTGGAGGAAATGCTGAAGGGTGATATACCGGTCGGTGCCCTCTTCTATGGCAAGACACGACGCCGGCTGGAAATCGCCTTTGACGACAAGCTGCGCCGGGAAACAGAAGCGGCAGCCCGGCGACTGCATGAGCTTCTGGAATCGAATATTACCCCGAAGGCCGAAAAGGGTCCGAAATGCGAGCAATGCTCGCTGCTTGACCTGTGCCTGCCTAGGGTCACCGGTGCTAAGAGGGAGGTTGCGAAATACTTGGCGAAGACGATGGATGAGAGGGAGTGAAATCCCCCCTTTAGTCCCTCTTTGCCAAAGAGGGATAGGGATTGTTCTTCCCCTTTGTAAAAGGTGAACAGAAGGGAATTTGCATTAAGGACAAATGAAACACCTTTTGAACACGCTGTACGTGACGACCCAGGGGGCGTATCTGGCCCGCGAGGGCGAGACGGTGCTGGTACGGGTTAATGGGGAAACCAAACTCCAGGTGCCGATTCATACCCTGGGTTCGATCGTTTGTTTCGGACAGGTCTCGTGCAGCCCGCCGCTCATGGGGCTTTGTGCCGAGCGTAACGTAGCCATCTCCTTTCTCAGCGAGCGTGGCAGGTTCCTGGCCAGCGTGCGCGGGCCGGTCTCCGGCAATGTGCTGCTGCGGCGGGAGCAGTACCGTCGAGCGGATGATCCGCAGGCGTCTGCCGAATTGGCCCGTACCATGGTCGTTGGTAAGATCGCCAACTGCCGGACTGTTCTGCTTCGCGCGGCACGAGAGCGTCCCGAAGGTGAGGGGTCCCCGGAACTCGCTGACGCCGCAGGCCGCCTGGCCGAGCACCTGAGGAGCCTGGAGGAACCGGTGTCGCTGGATACGGTCAGGGGGAAGGAAGGCGATGCAGCGCGAACGTACTTCGGAGTTTTTGATCATCTGATCACCGCTCAGAGAGAGGACTTCTTTTTCCGCGAGCGCAGCCGGCGACCTCCGCTGGATAACATGAATGCACTGCTGTCTTTCCTCTACACTCTGCTGGTGCACGATGTCAGATCGGCTTTGGAGGGGGTCGGGCTGGACCCCGCGGTGGGATACCTGCATCGGGATCGACCGGGACGGCCCAGCCTGGCGCTGGACATGATGGAGGAATTGCGCCCGTTCCTGGCTGACCGCCTGGCGCTTTCGCTGGTGAATCGTCAGCAGGTGAAGGGCGTTGGATTTCGGAGGACAGAGACCGGCGCTGTGCTTATGGACGATGTAACGCGGAAGGAGGTGCTGGTGGCCTACCAGAAGCGGAAGCAGGAGGAAATCCAGCATCCTTTCATAGGAGAGAAGGTGGCTGTTGGGCTTCTTCCCCATTGCCAGGCGCTGTTGATGGCGCGCTGCCTGCGGGGAGACCTGGATGGATATCCGCCATTCTTATGGAAATGATGCTCTTTCGTATTCGGAGGGAGCATGGTGTACCTTAACAACTGAAGAGAAGCCAAGGAGGAAGCGAGATGCTGGTGCTGGTTACCTATGATGTGAGCACAGAGACGTTGGAGGGGCAGAAGAGGCTGCGGCGCGTGGCCAAGGTCTGCGAGAACCGGGGTCAGAGGGTGCAGGATTCCGTTTTCGAGTGCCTGGTTGACCCGGCTCAGTGGGCCGCCTTGAGGCAGAGTCTGATTGACGAGATAAATGACCGGGAAGACAGTCTGCGGTTTTACTTCCTGGGGAAGAACTGGCAGCGAAGGGTGGAGCATGTGGGGGCCAAGAGGTCTTACGATCCTCAAGGGCCGCTGGTGGTCTAGGGTTGGCGCGAACCTTGAGCGGCCATGAGCGACGATGGAGGTTCGCGAGCTTTGGGAGGGGCTGCGGGGTGTGGTCTCCAGCGTGGATGGCTCACAGGCAAATTAGTGAAATTACTGGAATTCAAGCGTAAAGATACGGTCGCCCTCCATGCGAGGGCGTGGATTGAAACATCTGCGACATATCCACTAAACTACCTCAACTGGCGTCGCCCTCCATGCGAGGGCGTGGATTGAAACGGGATGGCCGGTAGCGGGGTTGACCTTTTCTGGCGTCGCCCTCCATGCGAGGGCGTGGATTGAAACCTATGGTCAACTCTATGTCTTCGGTGGCCTTCATCTGTCGCCCTCCATGCGAGGGCGTGGATTGAAAC
>CAYYWI010000053.1:12010-16697 GCA_964475375.1 uncultured Dehalococcoidia bacterium | reverse complement strand
GCTCAACTCCTATCACTCTCTTGAGGAAGAAGGCATCTTGACCACCGCTGAGGCCCAGGCTCGTGCGCTGGCTGAGATTGGTGACCTGCGATACACCATCCGGAGGGGTGAAGGTACTTTCTGGGTGACCGATTACCAGCCCGTCCTTCTTTCTGATCCAGCCGCGCCTTCGCTGGTGAACACCGATGTCGGCTATATCACTGACGAAAATGGCGATTCGGTTTTCCGAAATATGGCGAACATCTGCAGGAACGAAGGTGGCGGATTCTACGACTTCAAGTCTGACTATGCCGGTGATGGAGGGGGAGAGAAACTCTCGTATATAGGAGCATTTGAACCCTGGGGGTGGGTGGTTGGCACGGGTGTATACAGGTCTGATGTCATGGCAACCTGGATGCCGATCAACTACAAAATAGGGATATTCTTTGGCGCTATAGGCTTTTTTGCCGAGTTCCTCTTCTGGCTGGCCATCCGGAACATGATAGGCAAGCCTCTCTCATCGTTGGCGAAAACTTCTGAGGCACTGGCTATGGGTGATGTAGAACAGAAGATTACCATCAAGTCCAGTGACGAGATAGGTACGCTGGCAGCTTCGCAGTCAAAAGTCATCGATTACATGAAGGAGACGGCAAGCCTTGTCGGCCAGGTGGCCGACGGAGATCTGACTGTAGAGGCAAAGCCGCGGTCAGAGAAAGATGCATTCGGCAATGCTTTCTCGCATCTGATTTCCAGGCAGCGCGACCTGATCGGCAAGGTGAAGACCGTTGCGGGCAATGTGTCTGAGGCGAGCAGGCAACTGACCAAGGCGGCGGAACAAACGGCGCAGGCGACACAACAGATAGCCAGCACCATACAGCAGGTGGCGAAGGGTGCGGCCGAGCAATCGAGCGCGCTGCAGAAGACAGCCACCAGTGTTGACGAACTGTCCACTTCTATCGGCCAGATAGCCCAGGGTTCGCAGGAACAGGCCAATGGCGTGTATGAGGCGACGGAGACAGTAAAGAAGGTTTCCATGGCCATTACCGAGGTATCAGGCAATGCCCAGGCGGGAGCCAAGGAATGGGAGAACACTGCAGACTCTGCACGGGAAGGTGCCAGGAAGACGCATGAGACGGTTGCCGGCATGGACAAGGTGAAGAAAGCGATGTCTGTCGTGTCACTGAAGGTGGCTGATCTGGGAGAGAGGTCCGGGGAGATAGGCAAGATAGTGGCGACTATAGACGACATAGCGGCGCAGACGAATCTGCTGGCGCTAAATGCGGCGATAGAAGCGGCGAGGGCAGGAGACCAGGGGAGAGGCTTTGCAGTGGTGGCTGATGAGGTAAGGAAGCTGGCGGAGAGATCATCCTTGGCCACCAAAGAGATCGCCAGCATAGTGGGCGGGATACAGAATGGTGTAAGAGAAGCGGTGAACGCCATGCAGCAGGGCAGCCAGGAGGTAGAGACAGGTTACAAGCTGGCTATGGATGCCGGGGGAGCCCTGGATGACATATTGGGCAGGTCGCAGAGTGTAGGGGTTCAGGTAGAGCAGATATCAGCGGCTGCACAGGAACTGCAGAGCCTGAGCGGGAGCATGGTACAGGCTATAGAGCGAATCAACCATATAGTGGAGCAGAATGCAGCGGCCACTCAACAGATGACGGCGAGTTCGAGCGTGGTATCCAGGTCAGTGGAGACGACGGCCAGTGTGGCCGAAGAGAACAGCGCATCATCTGAGGAGGTTTCGGCGTCTGTGGAGGAGATGTCAGCACAGGTAGAGGAGACTCTGGCAGCAGCGCAATCACTGGCGGACATGTCTGAGGAGATGACGAGGTCCGTGGAGATATTCAGAGTCCGCAAAGAACCTGATGATTCAGGCAATCGAAAAAAGTAGAGAAGTGCGCTGTGATAAGCAACGAGTGCAATGATCAGGAGTCAAGATAAAGCCTGATGTATATCGGCAGAGCTATGGCTGAGCACGAGGGCTGGCAAAACCTGATCAAGAGGTGAAAGAACAGATGTTTGGCGTATTGAGGAAATTCAGGGTAAGCCTTTTAGTCAAGGTCGTGCTGGCCTATCTGATACTTGCTTCAATGGTCAGTGTCTATTACAGCTATTTCGCCGGCCCTGGCTTCCAGCGCATGTACTACAGTGCCGTGGAAGAAGGGAATCGCAAAGCGGTAGAGACGGCGATAGGCGTGCTCGATTCCTATCACGCGCTTGAAGAGGAAGGAATACTGACCTCGAGTGAGGCTCAATCTCGGGCGCTGGCTGAGATCAATGATCTGCGCTGCGGCGAGGACGGTGAAGGTACCTTCTGGGTGAGTGACTACCAACCAGTTCTCTTGGTTGATCCTGATACGCCGGCCCTGGTCAATACGAATGTGGGCTATATCACCGATGAGAATGGTGAGTCTGTGTTTGGGGAAATGGCGGACATTTGCAGAAACGAGGGTGGCGGATTCTACAGCTTCGATTGGAAGTATGCAAATAGTGGCGAAGTCGAAAAGAAGCGTTCCTATGTAGCGCCATACCAGCCTTGGGGGTGGGTAGTTGGGACAGCGGTCTATGACAGTGCCATATACGCGGTCTGGAAGCCGTTCAATTACCAGGTAGGCATTGTTTTCGGTGCCGTTGCCGTGTTTGCCCTGATCTTATTCTGGATAGTTATGCGATATGTAGTGGGCAAGCCACTGGCGTCTCTGGAGAGGACCGCTGAGGCCCTGGCTCTGGGTGATCTGGAACAGAAGATCAGCGTCAAGTCCAGTGATGAGATAGGGACACTGGCGGCGTCGCAATCCAAGGTCATCGAATACATGAGGGAGATGGCCGCAGTTGCAGAGAGGGTGGCGGAAGGAGACCTGACGGTCGAGGTAAAACCTCGCTCAGAGAAGGATGCCTTTGGCAAGTCATTCTCACAGATGATAGCTCAGCAAAGAGAGTTGATCGGGAAGGTGAAATCTGTGTCGGGAAACGTATCGGACGCGAGCCAACTGTTGACGAGGGCGGCGGAGCAGACAGCTCAGGCAGCACAGCAGATCACCAGCACAATACAGCAAGTGGCGAGAGGAGCGAGTGATCAATCCAGTTCGCTGCAGCAGACTGCGGGCAGCATGGAACATCTTACAACAGCCATCGGCCAGATAGCTGCCGGGGCTTATGAACAGGCCAAGGGCATAGATGAGGCTACTGGAATAGTGAAGAGGGTGTCTGGTGCCATCACCGAGGTCTCGAAAAATGCGAGTGCGGGAGTGGAGGCATGGCAGAACACGGCCTTGTCTGCGGCAGAAGGAGCAAAGAAGACGCATGAGACGGTGGAAGGCATGAACAAGGTGAAGAATGCCATGGATCAGGTGTCACTGAGGGTGATGGACCTGGGAGAGAGGTCCGGGGAGATAGGCAAGATAGTAGCGACCATAGATGACATAGCGGCGCAGACGAACCTGCTGGCGCTGAATGCGGCGATAGAGGCGGCCAGGGCTGGGGAACAGGGAAGAGGCTTCGCCGTGGTGGCTGACGAAGTGAGGAAACTGGCGGAGAGATCATCCGTGGCTACCAAGGAGATTGCCGCTATCGTCAGCGGAATACAAGCAAGGGTGAAGGAGGCTGTGACTGCGATGCAGCAGGGGGGCAAGGAGGTAGAGTCGGGGTGCAAGCTGGCGGTGGATGCCGGTGGGGCCTTGGATGATATATTGGTCAGGTCACAGCGTGTGGGGAGGCAGGTAGAGCAGATATCAAGTGCGGCGCAAGAACTGCAGAGCCTCAGCGTAAGCATGGTAGAGACGATAGAGCGGATAAGCCGGATAGTGGAGCAGAATGCGGCGGCGACGCAAGAGATGACGGTGAGTTCGAGCGTGGTATCCCGGTCAGTAGAGACTACGGCCGGCGTGGCTGAGGAGAACAGTGCGGCGTCTGAAGAGGTATCGGCATCTGTGGAAGAGATGTCGGCGCAGGTTGAAGAGTCTTTGGCTGCGGCACAGTCGCTGGCGGAAGTGGCTGAGGCGATGCGAGGGGTGGTCTCGGTGTTCAATGTGACTGGCCCTGTTGAAGAGAAGTAAGGACAGGGAGAATGGGAACTCTGGACGCTGATGAAGCAGTTCGAAGGAGCATTCCAGCGGTGAAACCGCGATAGCTTAGCAAAATCCAGGGTTTGGCAGCTCGGAGAGGGAGGAAAAAGGTGATGCGAATCAAGGGAGGACGGATCAAGATCAGGCTCTTGTGGAAGATGGTGTTTGTTGCTCTCCTTATAACAGGGGTGTACGACTTGTATTTCATTTACTATGCTTTGCCCAGATTCCAGTCAATGACCGTCCACAGTCAGGAAATCAGGGCACAGGCAAGAACTCAAGTGGCGTTGGGGATGCTCAACTCCTACTATGCTCTTGAGACCTCCGGAGCCGCTACAAGAGCTGAGGCGCAAGCCTATGCCATTACCGCCGTGCAGGGCTTGGCATATGACGAAAAAGAGGCCGAGATGGCCATCTGGATTACCGACTACCAGCCCGTGCTTCTGGCTGACTCAAGCCAGCCCGGCCTGGTCAACACATATGTCGGCGACGTCAGAGATGAGAAGGATAACCTCATCTTCAGTGAAGCTGTCAATATTGCCAGGAGCGAAGGAGACGGGTTCTTTGAATTCCAGGATGGTGGGGAGGACATGAAGGCTTACGTGACCTCTTTTGAACCATGGGGATGGACGCTGGGTACG
>CAYYWI010000053.1:0-12000 GCA_964475375.1 uncultured Dehalococcoidia bacterium | reverse complement strand
CGAGTATATCCTTTCAACAGGCCCTGGCTCCCTACATATCGATGAGGAATCAGGTCGGCATCCTGTTTGGAATTGTAGGTGTGGTCGCGATCGTCATGCTGTGGATCGCTACGCGTTGGATCATGAGCCGGCCATTGGGGTCGCTGGTGAAGACCTCTGAGGCTTTGGCGATTGGCGACGTAGAGCAGGAGATCACTTTCAGGTCGAACGACGAGATCGGCACTCTGGCGGATGCCTATTCCAAAGTTGTGGACTATATGAAGGAGATGGCGGAAGTCAGCAAGAGGATGGCGAAGGGTGATCTGACTGCACAGGTAACGCCAAGATCGGAGAAAGATATCCTCGGAAACGCTTTCTCGCAGTTAATGATTCAGCAGCGTGAGCTCATAGGCAAGGTCAAGTCCTCAGCGACCAATGTTTCTGAAGCGAGCAAGCAGTTGATGAAAGCGGCGGAACAGACGGCTCAGGCAACGCAACAGATAGCCGGCACAATACAGCAGGTGTCGAGGGGTGCTACTGATCAGTCCGATTCGTTGCGCCAGACAGTCACCAGCGCCGGGCAGCTGTCTTCGGCCATTGATCAGATAGCCGGCGGCGCGCAGGAACAGGCCAAGGGCGTGGATGAGGCGACGTGCATAGTGAAAAAGGTCTCGGATTCAATTGCCGGCGTATCGAGCAATGCCCAGGCGGGCGCGAAGGAATGGCAGAGCACGGCCTTGTCTGCGGCGGAGGGGGCGAAGAAGACGCATGAGACGGTGGAAGGCATGAACCGGGTGAAGAATGCCATGGATCAGGTGTCACTGAAAGTTATGGACCTGGGAGAGAGGTCCGAGGAGATAGGCAAGATAGTGGCGACCATAGATGACATAGCGGCTCAGACGAATCTGCTGGCGCTCAATGCGGCGATAGAGGCGGCCAGGGCCGGGGAACAGGGGAGAGGCTTCGCGGTGGTGGCGGACGAAGTGAGGAAGCTGGCGGAGAGATCTTCTCTGGCCACGAAAGAGATAGCCGGGCTGGTGGGTGGGATACAGGTGGGAGTAAGGGAAGCAGTGAGTGCGATGCAGCAGGGGAGCAAGGAGGTAGAGGTGGGGTACAAGCTGGCGGCGGATGCCGGTGGAACCTTGAATGACATACTGGGCAGGTCGCAGCGCGTAGGGAGGCAGATAGAGCAGATATCCGGTGCGGCACAGGAGCTGCAGAGCCTCAGTGTAAGCATGGTGGAAGCGATAGAGCAGATAAGCCGGATAGTGGAGCAGAATGCGGCGACGACGCAAGAGATGACGGCGAGTTCGGGCGTGGTATCCAGGTCGGTAGAGACGACGGCGAGCGTGGCTGAGGAGAACAGTGCGGCGTCCGAGGAAGTTTCAGCGTCTGTAGAAGAGATGTCGGCGCAGGTGGAAGAGACCTTGGCGGCAGCACAGGCGCTCACAGATATGTCTGAGGAAATGGAAAGGTCGGTTGCTGTATTCAAAACCGCTGGGAACGCGGAGGTCTGAGACTTATTTGTTAAGTCACCCAAAATCCCTGAGACGCAGGCGTGAGATAGTGGCATTAGACTACGAACCAGAGGAATCATGCATTGGATTCGGCGTGTGCTCCTTGTGGCGAATCTCGGTTGATAGTGCTTTCCGAACAAGGAAACGGTGCAGAGAGAGGTGAAGGCATGGCGAAAGAAGCTAAGCGGATGGCGGAGCAGCAACTGGTATTGTTCGATCTGGCATCTGAGCATTACGCGATAGATAGCATGAATGTGCGCGAGATAATTCGAATGCAGTCCATAACCAAGATACCTGGTGCGCCGATGTCGGTGGAAGGTGTGATCAATCTCAGGGGGAAGGTGACACCGGTGCTTGATCTCAGAAAGAGACTCGGCCTGGCGGTGACGGAGGAGAGCAAAGAAACACGCATAGTGGTGGTGGAGGTGGAGGGCCAGGATGTTGGGTTGATAGTGGATGGCGTCAGCGAGGTGCTGCGAATACCGGTATCAGTGATCGAGCCAACGTCAAGTATAGTGGCTGCGGAGGAGGCGGACTACATACTGGGAGTGGCCAAGCTTGAAGCGAAGCTGGTCATACTGCTCGACATCAGCAGGCTGCTGGTTGGAGGAGAGAAAAGGATGTCTCTGAGTATGGACAAGGCTGCAGGCCAGCCGTCTGCCGCAGTGCCTGTTTCATAGAACTTCTGTACGGACTGGAATGTCGAAGTGAGTACCGCCGACTTAAAGAGGAAGGAAGAGGGCATGCTTGCAGCTCTCAATGTTGACGTATCAGCCGATGAGCTCAAGGTCTTCATTGAGGAAGCCGATGAGCAAATCGCGCTTCTGGATAGAGACCTGGTCAGGCTGGAGACAGAGGGTGACGATCCTGAGCTGATTCAGGAGATATTCCGGGTCACCCATACCATGAAGGGCTCATCTGCTATGCTGGGCTACCAGCAGATGTCAGAGCTGGCCCATGCCATGGAGAGCCTTCTTGACAGCCTCAGGAGCGGCAAGCTTTCGGTGAGCCCTGAGATGGTTGACTCCTTACTCTACGGGCTGGACATCCTCAAGTCCTTGAGGGATGCACTGGTTTCTCCCAAGAATGGCCCCGCGGACATAAGGCCGGCTATAGCCAGGCTGGAGAGCGTAGCGGAGATGGGCCGGGGTTCCGGTGTACATGATGCTGGTCCGGAAGCCGGCACCCAGGCTGCACAGCATTCCGCCGGGGATCATGGCGATATGCATCGTGGCGACGCTGGTGCTGAGCAGGATGCGCAGCAAGTCAGCAATGCCCCTGACAGATGGGCGCAGCATTTTCCACAGACGGTCAGGGTTGATGTCAAAACCCTCGATAGCCTGATGAACATGGTCGAGGAGTTGGTCATCGACCGTTCCAGAATCAGCCAGATCAACCGTGTGCTGGAGACCAAGTATGCCGGGGACCAGCTTATTCGCGATCTCGGTCAGACTTCCGGCCACGTGATCAAGGTAATAAACGAGCTGCAGCAAGATATCATGCAGGTAAGGATGGTGCCGATAGGCACTCTCTTCAACAGTTTCCCGCGTCTGGTAAGAGATCTGGCGCAGAAGCAAGGCAAGAAGGTCGAGTTCACCATGGAAGGACTGGAGACCGAGCTTGATCGCAGCATAATCGAGCAGATACGCGATCCCTTGATTCATCTCCTGAGAAACGCGGTCGACCACGGCATTGAACCTCCGGAGAGACGCCTTGATGCCGGCAAGCCCCCTGTGGCCTTGATAAGGCTATCGGCATTCCAGGAAGGCGGCCACATCGTGATCTCGATTGAAGATGATGGAAAAGGCATTGATGTTGGTGCAGTGAAAAGATCGGCAGCAAACAAGGGGCTGGTCTCTGTTGAAGAAACCACGCGGCTTTCAATGACGGATGCGGTCAATCTGATATTCATGCCCGGTTTCTCCACGCTCGAGAAAGCCACCGACGTATCCGGCAGAGGCGTCGGGCTGGATGTGGTCAAGACCAACATCGAGAAACTGAGCGGTTCGGTGGTGACCGAAAGCCGGCCGGGTGAAGGCACCAAGTTCATGATAGTCCTGCCTCTGACCCTGGCGGTGATACAGGGGCTCCTGGTCGCCGTGCAGGGAACGGTCTATGTCATGCCCCTGGTGACGGTCACAGAGACACTGCTCATAGACAGGCGGGATATACACACTATCAGAGGCAAAGATGTCATCAGGCTGAGGGACAGCATAATCCCGCTGGTAAGCCTGAATGATCTGCATGGCCTTGTGAAGGATCGACCCGCTCGTGATGACAGGTGCTTCATTGTTGTAGCCAAGGATGGCGACAAGTCGATCGGTGTCATAGTAGAGGAACTGATGGAGCAGCAGGAGTTCGTGGTGAAACCGCTGGGTAAATTCCTGTGCGACATCAAGGGCATAGCTGGAGCAACGATCCTGGGTGACGGCCAGGTTGCTTTGATTCTGGATGTACCGGCTCTGATCAAGATGGCAACGCCCTGAGGGAGGTCAGACGGCATGAGTATGTGTGACTTCTTCCCAGTGAGTACGAAAGAGGTGAAGTATGGATAGCAGAGTTGTTGATATTGCTCTGAACAAGGATGAGATGAGGGTATGGGGCAACCTGGCGCTCAAGGGTATCGATAATGCCATGTGCGGACTGGCCAGCATGGTGAACAGAGAGATAAGAATGAGCTCTCTCAGCCTCAAGCAGGTGCCGGCCAGCGAGGCCTCCAACTTGGTCGGCGGAGCGGACAAGATGGTGATAGGGATATACCTGGCCTTTGAGGGCGATGCTACCGGTCACATCATGCTTGTTCACCAACCTGAGATCGCCCTTGCCATCATAGACATGCTCCTGGGTAACGAGCCCGGGACCACCCAGGACTTGAATGAGATGGAGCAGTCTGCGTTGGGCGAAATGGGCAATATCATTGGATCGGCCTTTCTTAATGCCATAGCGGACTCCCTTGAGATGAGTCTTCGGCCCACACCACCCGAGGTCATACTCGACATGGCCGGCGCCATTCTGGATGTGGCTTTTGCCGAGATCCTGCAGCAGTCTGATGACATCATTGTGGCTGAGAGCACCTTTGGGACGGCGGACCGACAAGCTAGAGGGACGTTCCTGGTCATCCCTTCCCTCAACTTCCTCAGAGTTATTCTAGACCATGCGGGGGTGAGGAGATGATCGGCAGCAAACTGGACCAAATGCCATTGACGGATATCACCGGTGTTGCCAAGGCGAACTCGCTGGTGGCAGTCGGTCTGGGTGAAACAGGCATAGCACGGGACCCGAGCGTGGTTCTGGTCTCGTTCGGGCTGGGGTCATGTGTTGCTGTCTGTGCTTACGATCTGTCAGCTGGAGTAGGCGGGATGATGCACGTGGTGCTACCCTACTGCAACAACAAGGATTCTGCGCTGAGATTTCCAGGAAAGTATGCTGACATCGGCATGCCGTTGCTGATTAGAGGACTGGAGAATCACGGAGCGCTGAGGACGCGAATTCAGGTGAAGATCGCCGGTGGTGCCAGCGTAATACACTCGGTTATGTTTGACAACCTGCTTGATATGGGGCAGAAGAACGTGGTGGCGGTGAGAACCGCCCTTGAGAAGGAAGGCATTCCTATCGTGGCATCTGATACGGGCGGCAATCGGGGGCGATCGGTATGGCTTTCGGTGGAAACGGGTGTGATGACGGTACGCACATCGTCTGGTACGACTGTGTTTCCATAATGGCAGATATGGCCTTGTGGCTCGTTAAAACTAGCCATCTGAGTCTTACTGTACGATGGGTCGAAAAATAGAATACTTCCAGGAACGAGTCTGTCTGGGGCCCTGAAGGACATCCTTACCAGGAGCAGTACCAAACAGAGGCGCGAAAAAGAGGTGTGAATATGGCAAAAGTACTTGTAGTTGATGACGCTGTCTTTGCCCGCATGAGGTGTGCCAGGTTGCTGACGGACAATGGGTATGAGGTTGAGGAGGCGGCCAACGGTGCTGAGGCCTTGGCGAAATACAAGCAGTACAAACCCGATGCGGTGCTTCTGGACATAACCATGCCCGACATGGATGGTTTGGCCGCGCTCAAGGAGATCATTACGCATGACCCTGAAGCCAAGGTAGCCATGGTGTCAGCGATGGGCCAGAAGTCCATGGTAGTGGAGGCATTGGAGGTGGGTGCGAAGGACTTCGTGGTGAAGCCGTTTGATGCAACGAGAGTCCTGCAGGCGGTCCAGAGACTGCTGTCGTAGGAACTGAGGTCGGTTAGGTCGAAGAGGGTTTGGCGAGATGAGTGACCGTACTAGGGTGCTGATTGTAGATGATTCCGCCCTGGCGAGAATGGTGATCTCCAGGCGGGTCAGTCTTGACCCTGGTATAGAAGTGGCCGGGGTAGCCATCGATGGTGTTGATGCACTTGAGAAGGTGAAAACCCTGAGGCCTGATGTTGTTACCCTTGATGTGGAAATGCCGAGAATGGATGGGTTAACCGCCCTCAACCACATCATGTCCGAATGCCCCACTCGCGTCGTCATGTTCAGCAGGCTGACCGAATCGGATGCTGATGTGACCATCAAGGCATTGGAGGCTGGGGCGGTCGATTTCTTCCTCAAGCCATCGATGTTGGACAAAGAGGGAGGACTGTCAAAGTCGATTGCCGGCCTGGCGGACAAGATAAAGATGGCGGCGAAGGTCGACATCTCGCGGCTGACCAGGGCTCAGCGATCCGGCATTCCACCTTGTCGGAACCGGGAGGCTTTGTCATTCTCCCCCGCCAGATCCAGCCGTCCTCAGAAGAACATTATAGTCATTGGCAGTTCAACAGGCGGGCCGAAGGCCCTCTGCGAGCTTATTCCCAGTCTGCCGCGCGATATTCCGGCCTCGATACTGATCGTTCAGCATATGCCCATCGGGTTTACGACCTCGCTGGCAAAGAGACTGGCCCTGCTTTCAAGGGTGGAGGTTAGAGAGGCGAGGGCCGGCGACAAGCTCAGGATGGGGCAGGCCTTGGTAGCTCCCGGCAACCAGCATCTGGTTGTCAGCGGGACAGATGAGGTGGGCCTCAACCAGGATCCGGCTCGCAACGGCGTTCGCCCATCCATCGATGCAACCATGGAATCGGTGGCGGCCAACCCCGGATATCACTGCATAGGCGTGATACTGACAGGGATGGGCAGCGATGGCAGAAAAGGTTCGGCGGCCATCAAGAAATCCGGCGGCAAAGTGATTGTTCAGGATGAACCTACCAGTGTGATCTACGGGATGCCGCGCAGTGTCGTGGACGGCGGATACGCGGACAGGATATTGCCTCTGCCACACATCGCAGAGGAAATCGTTGATATATGCAAAGCCAGGGCCACTGGTCCCGGGCGGGAGCTGAACGCATGCTGGACCTAGAATATTCATATCTCAAGTCAAGAATAAAGCATCTCATTGGTATAGATCTGGATAACTACCGGGAGAGACAGATGAGGCGTCGGCTGACTTCATTTATATCCCGTACGACCGCGCCCAGCGTTACTGCGTATTGCCGTATGCTCGAGGCCAACGAGACCATGCTTGAAGATCTGCGCAGTTTCCTGACTATCAAGGTCAGCGAGTTCTTCCGGGATCCGTTACCTTTTGAACAGCTCAGGGCCGAGATCCTGCCGCAGTTGCTCATGGACAGGACGCGCCTGAACATCTGGAGCACGGGCTGTTCGGTGGGTGGAGAGCCCTATTCCATAGCCATACTTCTGGACAAGATCACACCTTATGCCAAACACAGGATACTGGCGACGGATATCGATGACGTCAGCCTGGCTAGAGCGAAGGCCGGCGGACCCTATCGTCCAAATGAGCTTAGGAACGTGCCAACATCGCTTCTGCGGGAGTATTTCGATATCTGCGGGGATTGCTACCAGGTCAATGACAAGATCAGGCGAAAGGTGGAGTTCAGGAAGCATGACTTGCTGCGCGATTTCTTTGAAACAGGCTTTGATCTGATTGTTTGCCGCAATGTGGCCATCTACTTCACAGAGGAGGCCAAGTGGCGGCTTAACCAGCAATTTTGCCAATCGCTGAGCTTGGGAGGTGTGCTCTTTGTCGGTGGCACTGAGGCCATCGCACGGGCCAGAGAGCTTGGGCTCACCACACTGGGCCATTGCTTCTATCGAAGACAGCCAGTGCAGGTGCCCAGAGCTCCGGCAATTGACGAAGAGTTTGCTCTCAAAGCCATGAAGGTGAGGCGGTAGAAATGCGGCGGATACTAGTTAAATACGCAAAACCGGGTATGGTGCTGGCCAAAGACTTGCACGATGGAAGCGGGCACGTGCTTATCAGTAAAGGGACCCAGTTGACGGAGAGGTGGGTGCAGGCTCTGGCGTATGCAGGTGCCTCAGAATTGGTGATTTTGGACGAGCGTTTCCAAGACATAGTGGTGGCTTCAATGGTCCCGCCGGAACTGGAGGGCGCAGTCACCGAGGGCCTCCGGGAGGCTTTGACCAAGGTCCAGACTGCCGTGGCTGACAGTGTTGTGGTATGCTCGGTTCCTGGTCGAGAAGGCAGAGCAGGTGCTGCTGTCGCCCAGAGCCAGAAGGCATCCAGCGAAGCACTGGACTTCTCCCGTTTGCGCCAGTTGGCACACCAATTGGTTCAGCAGTTGCTCAGGGAGCGGAAGGGGGACCCAACGATTTCCGGATGGCACTCTTGGAAGGATGCGGCTTGCGTCCTCCCGGTCAAGATAGCCGGTCTCGCTCTGCTTCTGGGCAAAGAGGCTGGTATGGGCGAGCCTGAGCTGGCAGATCTGGGCATGGCGGCACTGCTGCAGAATGTCGGCTATGCCATGATAAGGCCACCTGAGCTTGTGGAGAAGCCGGGGGCGCTCTGGGAAGAGATGTCATTTGCTAATGCCTGGAGGACCGACAATAGCGGGGCATCTCCAGTGAGAGTAGAACCGCTTACTGAAGGTGAGCTCCAGGTTGTCTGGAAGCATCCGCTGTACGGAGTTGAGATACTGAGGCAATGCAACGGCGTCACCGACAATGTGAAATCGATAATCATGCAGCATCACGAACGTTGGAATGGCAGCGGCTATCCATATGGTCTGAAAGGCGAAGAGATATCGTTCTCTGCGAGGATATTGGGCATGTGTGATGCAATCTGCACGACTGCATCCAAGAAGCCGTACAGGCAACCTTTCCAGCCGTATGAGGCCACCGAGTTGGTGGTTGCCTGCAGCCGCGTGCTGTATGACCCGGATCTGGTGCAGCTGTTCCTGGAGAATGTGCCCACATTCCCCACAGGTGTTATGGTCAAGATTAATACCGGCGAGGTGGGCATAGTTGTTGATTCCAACCTTGGCCTGGTAGGGCGGCCCAAGGTGCGCATATGCTACGACAAGAGCGGCCAGCAGTTGAAGAATCCGTGCGAGTTAGACCTTGCAGAAGACGAGCATGCAAACAAGCTCGTGACTTCTGCTGTGGAGTATTGAGTTCATTCGGCGATGGCTGCACCTCATATACACGTTGCAGTTCGAATGAACAGGTGAGGGTGAGCAGTGGATAAGGTAAAAAGGAAAAGACTTTCGCAGGCTGAGATTGACAGCTTGGTGCAGGAGACTGTATCCAAGGCGGCACCGCGAGCGGCAACGGTGACATTACCTAAACCACCGAAGGCTGTCGGCGCTTCTCCAGAACCGCCTGCTCCGATGCGTCCGCTGACGGCTGCACTTGATGAGACCCTGGCATCTATCCAGGCCACAGTGATCCGTCTGGACGAACGCTTGGCTAAGACCGAGAGAGCTTTCGGCGGGTTTGAGAAGCAGATTAATGCCCTCGAGACCTCACTTGTGGCTGAGCGCCAGGCACGTGATGAACAGGCCAGGGCGATCGGTCAGATAAAGGCGATTGCTGAGGATAGCCAGGTGGATTCTCTTCAGGCCAAGGTTTCCGAGCTGAGCGAGCGCCTTGGGAAGGCCGAGGGGGCATTCAACGGGTTTGAAAAGCAGCTCAATACTGTTGAGACTTCGCTTGTAGCTGAGCGCCAGGCACGTGATAAACAGGTTACCAAGGTGTCCGAGTTGAACGAGCGTCTGGGGAAGGCGGAGGGGGTATTCGGTGGGTTCGAGAGTAAGATGAACGCTGTCGCCGGGGGGAGTCAGGTTGATGCTCTTCGAGACAGGTTAAACGAGTTGAATGAGCGTCTGGAGAGGGCTGAGAAGTATCTGAGCGGCTTTGAAAAGCAGACGGCTGATATCCTGGCCTCACTGTCGGCAGATCGCGCGATGCATGAGGAACAGTCTCGGCTGGCGAGCGAAATGAAAACTGTTGTGGACGGTCTTTGCCATCAGTCGGCGCCGGGTGAACTGACTGGCCTGAACGAGCGTATCGCTGAACTGGAAGCTAATATGGACAGATCTGAGCAGTATCGAAAAGCCCTTGAAACGTCCTTGATGGCCAACCGCCAAATGCAACTGGCACAGTCACAAGCGATCAATACCCAGCTTAAGACTATAACCCAGGGGCTGAGGAATACCTTGGCTTATGACATGAAGAAGAATTTCAAGTGTGACTGCTGCGGTGCCGACGGCGCTGTGGCACTGAAGATCAAGTGCACGCACTGTGACAAGGAGAACTGGTGGGGTTGGTGGCCGAAGGATAACAAATAATTCCCCTGCTACCTCTTGGGTAGAGTGGATGAGACAAGTCAAAGGGTGGGAAGGTTGATGAGCCCTCTCCACCCTTCTCCTTTTCTGTTCGAGGTCGAGGATGACTAGAACTCGCCGGGGTGCGGGGGAACGGTGTTCCAATGGGTGTTCAGCATCAGCTTGAAGTTCTTCCACTTCAGGATGCCTTTGATGACCTGCCAGATGTCAGGCCGGCAGATCCCCACACGCAGCTTCCATTTCACCGGCTCAATGGTCTCTACCTGAAGAATCAGATAGTCTCCCTGGCGTATCAGCCCGGAGATCTTTCCCTTGAGTTCGGTCTTTCCCAGTCCCGTTGATCGCATCAACATTGCTATGTATCTCCCTTCAGCGAGTTGCTATATGATGTAGTTGTTCTTGCGCGCTTCGGTAACCATCTTGGGTTCCGACCACCACTTCTTCAACCCGTAGTCCTCGGCCACCTTATTGGCGCAGTTGTATCCCGGTCCCCAGATAACACACCCACCGGGGTAGACGCAGGAACCACCCACGTAGAGGTTCTTTACCGGCGTACTATGATGCGAGCAAAGGTAGTTCGGCCTGTTCTCTGCCATCTGCAGCGGGTGATACATCCCCTGCTTGTAGCCGCCCTTGACCATGTTGGCGAACTTGTTCTGGATGTCGGCCGGGGTAGTAACGTAGGTCTGCAGCACCTTGTCCTTGGTGAGGTTGGGGGCGTACTGCTGCAGCTTCTCGATCTGCTTCCACGTATATTCCTGTCTGAACTTGCGGTTGAGCCACTTCTCATGATTGCCTTCCAGTTCGTAGGGAGCCATCTGGGAGATGAGTCCGGCGCACCGGCCGGGCGGCGCCTGGTAGGGATCGTGGACGCTGGGGAAGGAGGCGTTGAATCCAGCATCAGCCGGTATCTTGTTCTGCTGCATCTCGTCCCAGTGCCGCTTCAGACCGGCCATGTTCTCGTAGCCAAGTAAGTATATGAACGCCTTGTTGATCTCGGGATCGGAGGCCGCAGCCTTGAACTGCGGCGGCTCCGCCAGGGCCAGGTGGACATCAAAGAGGCTCCACTTCTCCCACTGCCAAGCCTTGGTCATCTCCACCAGTTCCGAATCTAGATTCTTCTCTCCCACGTACTTGAGGAAGGTCTGGTGGGTATCGATGGTGCTGATGACGGCCTTGTCCGCCAGATATTGGGTGCCATCTTCCAGCTCCACGCCCTTGGCTGTCCCGTTCTCGACGATGATCCGCTTGATCTGGGCGCTGGTGCGGACCTGCCCCTTGTTCTCGAAGTACCTCTTGAGGATGGCATTGGAGATGCGGTGGGAGCCACCCGCCACGAGTTGGTAGTTGCTCAGCCGGTTCAGGTATAGGCTTATCAAATACCCGACGCCTGCCTGGGCATAGTCCAGGCCCCAGTGGCAGCAGGCGTACAGCATAAGGGTCCGGACCACGTCATTCTCGAAGAGCTCACAGACTACCTGCTCCGGCGGTTGAACGGCCAACTCCGCTATGGTTCTACCCAGATCAGTCTCCTCCGCTTTCACAGATAGCTCTATCAAGGATTTTGCCGGAGTGAATGTCAGTGGGCCAACCATGTTCTTCATCAAGTCGTCGAACAGCTTACTCATCTTGCGATAGCTGTCGGCGTCCTTCTTCGAGAACTTGGCTATGGAGGCGCATGTTTTCTCCACGTCGGTGTAGATGCAAAGGCACTTCCCATCCTTCAGGGGCAAGGCCCACTGCAACTCGGGCCTGATGTGCTTGACCAGGTACTCGTCGAAGTTCAGGTCCTGGTATATTGGCGCATACTCCACCATCATGTGGTAGATGGCATGGGTGTTGTGGAAGAAATCGGGCAGGGTGACCTGCTCGGTCA
>CAYYWI010000052.1:0-16904 GCA_964475375.1 uncultured Dehalococcoidia bacterium | reverse complement strand
AAGCGAAGCTTGAACTGCCGTGAAGTGCCACGGGCTTGCCCGTGGGTATCTACTCCATGGTGGATCCGCTTCGCTTGATCCACCCTACAATCTCGGAGGCCCACGCTCTGTCGTGGCCGCGTAACCGTTACCACAAACGCCTTGGCGACTTCATTTGTTCCATTTCAACCCCCTACCCCCATAGTCTTGGGGGGGAAGAAAAGGAATTGGGGGACGCCCCCACACCCCCGGCAGGAGGCTTCTCCTGTACCTCTTTTCGGATTTCGATCATAGTGGCTGTGGGGTTTAGCGTATGGGTAGGGTGGATCAAGCGAAGCGGATCCACCGCAAAAATTCACCAGTCCCTCTAGTGGGTCCTCCTCTGCACGCCCCAGACCATTCCCGTGGAAACGGGAAGGGTAATCTCCCCTCCCGCCGGACGGGAGAGGGTCAGGGAGAGGATGATCTTCGCGCTCCAGAAGCGGGGGGAAGAGATTGTTTCGCCTTCCCTCGCTGCGCTCGGAGAATGCCTCGCAATGACAGCTCGTCGTGCAAGAGATGGTATCTTATGGGTCGAGGGCTTGGCCAGGCTTGACCTTGGGCACCTCCGTTGATCCGAAGAATTCCTCTGGCAGACTCGTTGGCACAGATTGACATAATAGAAATGACTTGACGGATTCATAGTAGCCAGGATATATATCTAGACAATATCTGGAAGGATATGCATACGGTAAGCCCGGCCGAATCCTCTGGACAGGGGGCGTTCACTGACAAGTGAAATACCCGTTGCCACCGCTTCCCGACGCCGACTCAACCGCGGCACTTCTCTTAACTTCAGCTTTCTCGTCTCTGGCCTTTGCGTGCTTTGTCTCAAGCCTGATCGATCATAAGCAGTTCGCAAGCATGGATCGATAGATCGCCGAACGTTGTCGAAACAGGAGGTGAACAAGTGAAGAGTGGTGCAGCCCGCTCGCCTCCCAGGTAGACCTGGCCGCCATGATAGATGACAAAAATCGGAAAAGGAGTTGATACAGATAGTGAAAAGATTTGGACTGTTCCTATTGCTGACCATTGCGATGCTGGCGGCTCTGGTCCTGCCGGCTGCTCTGGCGCCTGCCCCGGCGAAAGCCCAGATAAGCTCTTTCGTCTGGCTTGACACAGCATACAAGGGGTATGACCCGTTGCTCAGCAACAGCTACTACGACTATGTTCAGGCCTACAAAGCAGGCTCTACGGCCGTCCTGAAGATCGCGATACAGAACACGACTGGAGAGACCATCAATATCAAAGGCGCTAAGGTGAAGTTCGACTGGACTGGTGGAGAGTACGTGGCGAACGCTGCGGACTATCCGGCTTCATTGGCAGATGGCGCGAGCGGTATTGCCACCATCAGCTTCACAGTCCCCGAAACCTCAGTGGCTTCCAACCAGTTCAAACACAGCTATACTGTGTCCGTGGACTATGAGAAGGAGGGTGGATACAAGGCCGGAACTCAAGTAAACAGGGAGAATGTGGGAACCGGTAACTCTTCCAGAACGGAATTCTATCTTGACTACAACTACATTGACCCGGCCACTTTGCAGGTCTATCTGAATGGTACGCTCACGGCCGACTACAAACTAGACTGTGATGATGGGAAGATCACGTTCAATACAGCACCTGGCAGCGGTACATCGATCTCCGCTGATTATCAGTACGTGGAGTTGGTGAGTTATGGCAATGGCACCGAGACAACCTTCAGCCTGCATTACACCCCCGTCATATCCGGAACCCAGAAAATCTATGTAGACTGTGCAGTGTCTAACTCGTACACCCTCGACAGCGATACCGGAAAGATCAAGTTCAGCACACCACCTGCAGCCGGCAAATCCATCATCGCTAACTATCAGTATGTGGCAAGGTGGACCCAGACCGGCGAGAACTTCGCCGTCTACTCCACTGAGCAGGACAGCGCGATGGCGGTGAAGCAGCAATTGGAGGCCATCGGCACTCCGCCGGTCAACACCGCCGGCTCAAGGGAACTGGTGACCAAGGCTGACATGGAAGAGGAACTGGGAGACCAGCAGTACGCCGCCGGCAATCTGGACGAAGCTAAGACTCACTATGACAATGCGATAAAGTATATGGACAAGGCATTGAATGGTGACAAGGATCCGAATACCTTCAAGGCCATCGAGCCTGCCGGGACCTTGCTGCTCGGCACAGGTATGGTGCTATTGGCGGCAGGCGTGATAGTGTATGCAGTCCGGAAACCGAAACTGCCAGGCAACCTCTAGCCTTTGACAAGCTTTTGCCTGTCATGAGACCAATCCTCCGCGGGGTGGGCATTGCCCACCCCGCCGGGCTTTCTGGGGGCTGAACTCCTCTCGCCGATGGAAATGGCCCATAAGTGCTCGGAGTCAAAAGATTTGAACAAGGCTTCCCCTTGGGCTATCCTAATACTGGCTACCCAACATAAGGAGGCCGGACATAGTATCTTTGCCGAAAGGGAACGGGGCTTCAAGGCTGGGCTTGATCTTCAACATTCAGCGGTTCAGCATCCATGATGGTCCTGGCATCAGGACCGTAGTCTTTTTTAAGGGGTGTCCGCTGCGCTGCCGCTGGTGCTCCAATCCGGAGTCCTGGAACGAGCATCCAGAGATTGTGGCCAGCGACTTGCGCTGTACCAGGTGCGGACGCTGTCAGCAGGTTTGCCCGGTGAACGCCATCGTTGTGGATCAGACAGCCAGAAAGCTCGATCGGGCGATCTGCAACCTGTGTCTGAAGTGTGCTGATGTCTGCCCCACCGGAGCGCTGGCGGTCACGGGCAGATGGATGACGATCGATGACGTGATGCAGGAGGTTGCCGCCGATGACCTGTTCTATCAGAACTCCGGTGGTGGAGTGACGCTATCCGGCGGCGAACCGCTGCTCCAGTGGGAGTTTGCGCTTGATCTCCTGAAGGACTGCAAGGAGCGGGGTTTCCACACGGCTATTGAAACCTCCGGCTATGCCGACTGGGCGGTCTTGGAACAGGTGCTGCAGTACACTGACCTGGTTCTGTACGACATCAAGCACATGGACCCGGCAAAACACCGTGAAGGAACCGGGAAGACCAATGAGCTCATTCTGGAGAATGCGCGTAAAGCGGCCGCAAAGAGAAGACTCTGGGTAAGGGTGCCGTTGATTCCGGGCTACAACGACTCCGAGGAGAACCTGCAGGCTACGGCTGGATTTGCCCGGGAGATCGGTGCCGGCCGAGTCTCCCTGCTTCCCTACCATGTCTGGGGAAAGTCCAAGTTCGAGAAGCTGGGACGGCGGTACACGATGGATGACGTTCCACTGCCTTCGAATGAGCACGTCGAGCATTGCCGCAAAATCGTCGAGGATGGCGGCGTCAGGGTCGCCGTCGGCAGATAGGCCCCGGAGTATCATATACCTTCCGATTTCACGTCCCGCCAACAGCCGCTGATGGTCTCCATCGATGAACTGCGGAAAACCTTCTCTGGAAAGGTGATCGAACACATCCTGAACCCGAGGAACATGGGCGAGTTCCAGGTTGCCGACGGCATTGGTCGGGCATCCATACCCTGCGGCGACGCGATGCAGATCTGCCTCAAGGTGAGAAATGACAGGATTCTCGATGTCAGCTTCATGACCGATGGCTGCGGGCCGGTGATCGCCTGTGGCAGCGCCTTGACCGAACTGGTCAAAGGGAAAACCATCAGCGAAGCCATGGCGATGGATGAGGACGAGGTGTCGGCAAGCCTAGATGGTCTACCGGATTCTGAGACCCACTGCGCGATGCTGGCAGTGAGTGCCTTGAAGCAGGCGCTGATTGACTACCTGGCTTTGAAACGTGAGCCCTGGAAGAGGATGTACCGCCAGATCGAGCCCTTCACTTCGGACAGGTAGTCAGAGAAGCTCCCGGATCTTCGAACGAAGCGTCTTCTCCTGGATACCGCCCACGGTCTGCTCCACCAACTGGCCCTTCTTGAAGAAGATCAAAGTGGGTATGCTCATGACGTGGTACTTGGCGGCGGTATCGTGGTTCTCATCCACGTTGATCTTGCAGAATCTCAGTTTATCTTTGAACTCAACGGACAACTTGTCCACGATCGGAGACATCTGTCGACACGGGACGCACCACGGCGCCCAGAAATCAACCACTACAGGAAGAGTGGATTTCAGCACCTGCTGGTCGAAATCCTGATCTTTGATATCGATCACCATCTCCCCTCCTCCTGCATCCTTAACTGACAAAAATTGCTTTCCCAAACCGGAGGATGCGGTGGTAAAATACCTAAGAGCTACTTAGGAATTTGGCCCTTAAGGCCCTAGTAATTATATAGCGCATAGTAGAGTCTCACAACATGAACCGGAGGTGTCCCATTCGAAGATGATCGTAACCAGAGAAGTTGTTCTGACCATAGACGGCCGGGAAGTTAAGGTCCGTGAAGGTGAGCGGCTTCTATGGGCGGCTCTGGATCATGGCATTTACATACCCAATCTCTGCGCCATTCGGGAAGCTGACTTGCCGTACGGCGGCTGCCGTCTCTGCTTTGTAGAAATCGAGGGCAGGCGGGGACCGGTCACCGCCTGCACCCAACCCGTGGAGGATGGAATGGTGGTGCACACCAATACTCCGCAGGTCAAGCGGCTGCGGCGGACGGCCTTTGAATTGCTTCTTTCACATCATCATCTCGACTGCGCTCGCTGCCCCAGGAACAGGACGTGCGAGCTGCAGAAGATAGCTGCCCGTGAGGGATTCAAGCTGAAGCTGCAGAGGCTGCGTCGCATACCGCGGGATATGCCGATCGATTCCAGTCACCCGCTGTTCAGTTATGATCCCAACAAGTGTGTTGTCTGCGGCAAGTGTGTCTGGGTCTGCCAGAAGCGCGGTGTGGGCGCTATAGACTTTGCCTGCAGGGGCCTGGAGACCAGGATCAGCACCTTCAATAACATGCCGCTGGCGGATGCCAATTGCGACTCCTGTCTGGAGTGCGTTCGGGTTTGCCCGGTCGGATCGCTGGTGGCCAAAGAGGGGTGGGGATGCGTGAACGTAAGCTAGTCTGATAAGCGTTCGAAAAGCTGCGAGTGTCAGCGGTTCGTATTGCGACTGACCTGGGACCAGCGGCGATTTCTTCCATTCAATGCGGCGCTCAGGTCATTTTTTGAGCAAAACTATGTGTGGAGGTTGGTAGATGCAGAAATTAGTGAAGTTGTGGAGGCTTGCAATTCTCGTGGCCATTGTGCCCATTCTTCTGGTTGCTATAGCTGGTTGTGGGGGAAACAGTACGGCGAGCATCACGAAGGTGGAATGGGTGCAGGTGTGGGACTCAGCGAAGGAACAGGCGACGAGCGCGGGCAAGCCTATCATGATCAACTTCTACGGCAAACCCTGAAATGCATGCAGTCGGCTGGATGCCGATACGTTCTCAGACGAGCAGGTGAGCGCGTTCATAAACCAGAATCTAGTTTCCATAAAGAGCAATACAAGGACGAGCACGCTTTACCGCAGTTACCTGCAACCCGGGGCGACACAATTCCCCATTCCCCAGACCGTCTTCACAGATGCCTCAGGAACCGAGATCGGGCGAATTGTGGGCTACAAGCCACCGGCGCAGTTCTATGCGGATATGGAATCGATACTGGCGGGTCACTTGACCTGATGGAAAGGCGGCGCCCCCGCCTCAATGGTGAAACATGAAAAGCATGAAAAGCAATAGTATGTTGATCATCCGGATCGTCCTCCTGGTGGTTTTCACAGGTTTTATCGCCGGCTTTGTGGTGAGTCAGTACGAGTTCGTGCGCACCCTTGTCACGGTCGTCTGTCTCTCCTGTGTTGGTGTTGGTTGATGGGAGGGGAAACTCATGAGCAAACTCAGATGGGCCATCCAGTTGATCGCGCTTATCGTGGTCAACCTGGGTATCATTGGGATTCTGAAGACCGGGGTCCCTTGTCCTTTCTTCTACTGCTACGGCTGCCCGGCAGCGGCCTTTGCCTGCCCTATCGGCGTTCTTCAGAACTATGCTGTTGTGCAGCAGATACCGTTCTACGCCCTGGGCATGCTGGGCCTGTTCGGTCTGTCAGTGGGGCGGTTCTGGTGTGGCTGGGGCTGTCCCTTCGGTCTGGTGCAGGATCTGGTCTCCCTGGTGAGACGCCGCAGGTCCAGAGACATCGTCAGGTTGCCCCGCGTTGCCTGGACCAAGTTCGCCGTTCTCTTCCTCGTGTTGCTTCTGGCTTTTGTTGCGGCAGACACGCTCTTCTGCAAGATTTGCCCGTCGGGCAGCCTCTTCGCTGCGATCCCGCATCGCTTCGTCTCAGCCGAGTTCTCCTTCGGCACGTTCTTCTATGTCCATGTGGCGACGCTGGCCGTAGCCATCGTTTCCTTCGTTCTGGTGGGGCGGTTCTGGTGTCGCTTCCTCTGTCCCATGGGGGCCGTGCTGGGCTTGTTCAATCCGGTGAGCATCCTGAAGGTGAGGGTGGACCCTGACAAGTGCAGCCATTGTGAGGCGTGTCTGAGCGATTGCCCGGCCAAGATCCAGAGTCCGGAAGAAATCGAGAACTGTACGGACTGCGTCCGCTGCGGAAGGTGCATCGAAGCCTGCGGATCGGAGGCCATCAAGATCTCAGCCTCGCTCAAACGCTAGTCTGGTAACCGCAACGTCATTCCGTGCTTGGCACGGAATCCACGGTGGGTTTCCTCTATTGCCTCCGGTTGCTAGAATAGCCTTATCGACTTGGAAGGAGGTTGGTGATGGTGGTTGCAGAGATAAGCATCATACCCGTGGGCACGAGCGACACTTCGGTCGGCAAGCACGTAGCTGAGGCGGTCAAGGTTCTGCGCAAAGATAAGAAGGTGATGTACGAGCTTTCCTCGATGGGGACGATCCTGGAGGGGGAGCTGGACGATGTACTCAAGGCGGCCAGGAAGATGCACGAGGCGGTTCTGGAGAGTGGCGTTCAGAGGGTGGTGACCACGATTGAAATCGATGACCGCCGCGACAGGCCCCTGACCATGAGCGGCAAGGTGGAGTCGGTGGTGAAGAAGCTGCAGGGGTAACGGTGCTGCGGATTACTTCATAGTTGCTACTGAGAGGATTTCCTTTTCCAGCCTGTTCCCCAAACGGTCCTTCTCCACTTCGATATCGTAGTGGGTTTGCAGGTTCAGCCAGAAACGCTCAGAAGTGCCGAAGTAACGTGAGAGCCTGAGGGCAGTGTCTGCGGTGATGGCTCTGGTACCATGGACTATCTCGTTGATGCGGCGCGGAGGCACGCTGATGTCCCTGGCCAGCCGGTACTGGCTTATGCCCATTGGCTTCAAAAACTCTTCCAATAGAACCTCGCCGGGATGAACAGGTAACAACTTCTTCTCAGGCATGTTGCCTCCTAGTGGTAGTCAGTTATCTCGACGTCATGGCTATCATAACCTGTTGCAGCAGTAACGCAAGCGTTAAGCTCTGGTGAAACGTCTCCTTATTGTGAGGCAATGAAGGCGCTTTGAAATCGGGGCTAGGCAGTAATGCAACACTATTGCATTTGAGCTTAGGCCATGCTATATTTGGGCTGTTCCATATCGGAGTCGTAAGATGTCGTTCACCGAGTACGCTGTAAAGACCCTGCGCGAGAAGGGCTACAAGGTAACCAAGCCCCGGAAGCAGGTGCTGGAGGCTATAGAAAGGGCTGAGGGGCCGATGTCACCCTACGACATCGGCAAGATGATGGAGGGGGAGGGCAAGCACCTGGACCAGGTCACCATCTACCGCGTGATCAATCTGTTGTGTTCCCTGAACCTGGTGCACAAGGTGTTCTCGCGCAATGGCTTCATCAGGTGTGACCTGCTGGAAGAGGAAGGCTGCCATCGGTTTCTGATATGCCGGGGGTGCGGGAGCCTCCAGGAGTTCGCCGACGAGGCGCTTTGCCGGCAGGAGGATCAAGTCGCCCGGAAACTGGGCTTCCAGGCGGAGCACCATGTGACCGAGTCCTCCGGGCTGTGTAAGGATTGCCGTTCGGATTAGTGTTGTGAGAGGGTGTGCATGTTGAAACCGGGTAGAGGACTGACAATCACGATTTGTGTACTGCTGGTTGTGGTTATGCTGCTGGGTGTTATTGGGTGCAGCCGGCAGGAATCCACGGGTAAGTTGAAGGTGGCGGCCACTATCTTCCCGCTGGCTGATTTCGTAAAGAACGTGGCCGGAGACAAGGTGGAGATAATCACACTGCTGCCTCCGGGGGCCAGCCCTCACACCCAGGAGCTCTCTCCGAAGGTCATGAAGAAGGTTTCCGGTGCCAGACTCCTGGTGGCCAATGGAGCCGGACTGGACTTCTGGATAGTGGATGCGGTCAAGAACGTGGCCGGTTCTGATATGGTGGTAGTTGATACTTCAAGCGCTCTGGAGGGCAGTTTCATCTCCGGCGATGAGCATGATGAAGGCGGAGTGAATCCCCACTTCTGGCTGGACTCGGTGCTGGCGCAGAAGCAGGTAGAGACCATTGCCGCCGGACTGGCAATGGTGGACCCGGACAACAAGGATTTCTACTTGGAGAATGCTGCGAACTACATTGCTCAGTTGAAGTCTCTGGACGAGGAAATCAGGAACACAACGCAGTCGTTCTCCTCTCGTGAGTTCATTACCTTTCACCCGGCCTGGGCCTATTTTGCCGAGAGGTATGAACTGGTCGAGGCGGCAGTGATCGAGGAAGCACCGGGCAAGGAGCCTTCAGCGGCATACATAAAGGAAGTTGTTGACATAGCCAAAGCGCTGAAGGTGAAAGCCATCTTTGCCGAGCCGCAGTTCAGCACCAAGGCGGCGGACGCCATTGCCGCCGACAGTGGAGCAAAGGTGCTCCTTCTGGACCCTATCGGCGGCACTGGTTTTGAAGGCAGGGACAGCTATATTGCGCTGATGAAGTACAACGTGGCGCAGATGGCAGAGGCGATGGGATGACGAGACCGAGCGTAGTTAAGCTGGAGGACGTCTGGGTCTCCTACCATGAGACGCTGGCCCTGAAGGCCGTCAACATGGAGATCGAGGACGGCGAGTTTCTGGGGCTGATCGGCCCGAACGGCAGCGGCAAGACCACGCTGATCAAGGTTATCCTGGGGCTGGTGAAACCGGACCGCGGCAAGGTGGAGGTCTTCGGCGTGCCTCCGGACAGACTGGGTGCCAAGCACCATCTGGTCGGCTACGTTCCACAGCGAAGCCAGGGCGATTGGACGTTCCCCGTGTCCGTCTTGGATGTGGTGCTGATGGGGCGGTATGGGCGGATCGGCCTTTTCAAACCACCCACCGCGGCTGACCGGGGTATGGCCATGAAGGCGCTGGAGGATGTTCAGATGCAAGACTTAGCCCGGCGGCAGTTGGCGGAGCTTTCCGGTGGCCAGCAGCAGAGAGTCCTGATCGCACGGGCACTGGCCACGGAGCCGAAGCTTCTCCTTCTGGATGAACCGGCAGCCGGCGTGGACGCCTATGGAGAGGAAAGGTTCTACGAACTGCTGAAGGGGTTGAAGGAACAGCAGGGTTTGACTATTGTGGTTGTTACGCACGACATTGCAGTGGTCTCGGCCCATGTGGAAAAGCTGGCCTGTCTCAATCAGACTCTGTATACACATGCCTCTCCGACAGAGGTGATCACGGCGGGCACGCTGCAGAAGGTCTACGGCTGCGAGATTGAGCTGCTGGCCCATGGCCGGATTCCCCATCGCGTGGTTGAGGAGCATAGTGACCGACATCCTTAGCTACGCTTTTATGCAGCGGGCGCTGGTGGCGGCGGTACTGGTGGGAGTGGTCTGTTCGGTCATCGGCACCTACGTCGTTCTGAAGAAGCTGGCCTTCATCGGTGCGGGCATTTCCCACTCGGCATTTGGCGGCGTGGCGCTGGGCTACCTGTTGGGTTTGAGTCCGATAGGCGTGGCTATCCCGTTCTGCCTGGCCACGGCCATGGCCATCGGGTGGGTCAGCAAGAAGGGCCGTGTTTCTGAAGATACGGCCATAGGGATCTTCTTCGCCGGCACCATGGCGCTGGGCGCCCTCTTCATCGGCCTTAAAGAGGGCTACAACGTTGACCTCTTCGGTTACCTGTTCGGCTCTATTCTCTCTGTTTCATTGTCCGATATCTGGTTGATCCTGGGCCTGGGGTTGGGCGTGATCGTGGTCGTTGCCCTCGTTTTCAAAGAGCTGCTGTTCGTAAGCTTTGACGAGGAAATGGCGGCGGTCAGCGGCCTGCCGGTGCGGGCGCTGTACTTCCTGCTGCTGGGACTCATGGCGCTGACGGTGATCATCTCCATCAAGATCGTGGGTATCATCCTGGTGGAGGCCCTGCTGGTCATTCCGGCTGCGGCGGCCTTTCAATTGACGCGCAGCTTCGTGCGGATGATGGGGCTGTCGGTGCTCATCGGGGTGGTGTCGGGAGTGGTGGGACTGTTACTCTCCTACTGGTGGGACCTGCCATCAGGCGCTACTATCGTGCTGACCGCAGCGGCAATCTTCTTCCTCTGCTTCGTCTTCTCGCCAAAGCGCCGCAAGCGCTTATCCCCGAGCAAGAAGTAAAACGGCAAGTCTCAGCAATGGATATGCTATCTTATGTGTATGATGTGTTTGGCTGTCTTTGCCTGAGTAAGGGTGTAGGAGGGGAGAATGTGCGAGTTCTGTCACAAGCACGGTGAAGGCAAGAAGTGGTACCTGCAGGCCAGCAACTACTCTGAAGACCTGCTGAGCGACCTGCGGCGGCATCGGTTCATTGAGGATTTTGTACGGGACCCGGAGCACATCAACAAGGGCATGGAGGGGTTGGAGAGGCTCAGGCGGGCCCCATCGTTTGTCCGATCGGTCATCACGCCGTTTGCCGTCAACCGGCAGAAGAAGATTCACTACGGCCAGGTGGTGCCCATCGAGGAGGTGGAGCGCATCTTCGGCTTCGTCAACTCCGTCGTGAGACTTCCCTGCATTTGCCGCCAGGCGATGGTGGGCACTGAGCAGAGGTACTGCTACGGGGTCAGCACGGTTCCCCAGGAGCAGTCGGGACTTACTCGGATTTTGCGCGAGGTAGACACGAGCTGGCTTACCGGCCCGGATACCGGTGGTCTGGAGGTGCTCTCCAAGGAGGAGGCCCTGGTCAGCCTCAGGGACCTGGAGAAGAAGGGCCTGTGCCACACCGTGTGGACCTTCGTTACGCCGTTTATCGGCGGCATCTGCAACTGTGACCGGTCGGACTGCGGGGCGATGCAGGCCACGGTTAACTACAACTTCCCGGTCATGTTCCGGGCGGAATATGTGGCTGGAGTGAATCCGGAGTTGTGCAACGGTTGCCGCCAGTGCATGCGTGTCTGCCAGTTCGGGGCGATAGGCTACAGCGTAGCCCACGAGAAGGTGGTGATAGATCCCCGGCGGTGTTACGGCTGCGGGATCTGCCGCTCTCTTTGTACCAAGGATGCCATAGCGCTCGCCGAGCGCTCTTCCGTGCCGTTGGCGGAAGGGGTGTGGTGATCGGTTCTCAGACCTTCTTCTCTGGACTCTTGTAGAGGCAGGTTTGAAACCTGCCTCTATGCTTTGGCAGACCTCTGCCGTGCTCTCCACATGCGATGGAGCCGAGGTGTGAAGAGAAGCAGTATGACGGCCAACAGGACGAACAGGCTGAGCATCAGAAGGACGGGCTTCCAGGGGGATGGAGTTACTTTGACGGTCAATGGCTCACCCAAGTCTGACGGACCGTAGGATATCCGCCCGTAGTCATCGACGGACCTGATTACAATCTCATGCTCTCCGCGACCCAGGTACAGCCCAACCTCTGAGTCATTGCCTGCATAGTTGCAGACGCCATCCACAAACACCTGGACAAATTCGCCGCCGGTTGTGCCTTCCCATCTGAGGTCGATGCTGGGGCCGATCTTAGCTCCATCCTCCGGCGACGTGACCTGGAGATGAGTACTAAGATTCAGGAAGTTGACTGCGCCGCAAGCGGCTAACCCCAGGCAATCCGTTTGATTGGTGTCGAATACCGAGACTGTGGATGGAATGAACCCCGTGAAGGAGGCCAGATGCCGACCGCCGGCCGGGTCAATTATGGCCAGAACCTGTCTTTGTTGCCCCTTCATTTCTTCGAAAGGGTTGGTTGACTGTGGCCGGTAGAGCACCTTCGGTTCAATGACGGAGAAAATGACTCCCTGGTTGCCATCGTGGTCAATATCGACCGGCAGCACGGTGTCATCACGCTCCTGGTTGTAGCGTATCTGGCTCTGGAGCAGTGATGGGGATGCCGCTATATCGTGTAGAAGACTGTCTCCCTTCACGCCCCAGACCTCTAACCCGCTCTGAATGCGGGAATACCCAGAATAGTTCATTTCGGGAGAATCCACGATCCGAGCCAGATCGTCTGTGCCATCCTCGCCAACATTACCTACACTAACTGCCGGCAGAGGATTGCTCCCGATGCCGCTCCAGGAACGGCTGCCTATTCGACATGCATGGTTCCACAGCAGCCTGCCGTCTCTGCCGGAGATAACCTGCAGGTAATGTTCGGTTGTGCTCTGATAGGTTGATGTCCCACAGCCATTTATGCGTATGAGGAAGACGGAATCGGCATACCCATCCCCATCGAAATCGCCGCAGGCCAGACTGCATTCCTGTACCCCTCCCTGTAGCGCCACCTTGAACAGGGGTTGCCCGTCATCCAGCGACTGCACGCAGAGCAGCGGGCATGGGGGAGGCGTTTGAGGCTGGCCGGGTTCAGCCCACGGGATATTGCCTTTCTGAAGGTAAGCCAGTTCCCTGATGCCATCATTGTCGCTGTCAGGCACGACTTCGACCGAGCTAATCTTCCAACCGTTGTCGGCTGGGAGAATCTTGGAGAGCTCGTACGTTGCTGTGCCGCCGATGCTTGTCAGTACAACTATCCTGCTGGGGTATGAGACAGCCAGATCGCTCACGCTGTCCGAGTTGATGTCGTCGAGAACGGTGAAGCCCAAGCTGTAGCTATAGGCATCATCTCCTATCCAGTCTGTGTATGTGGTGGCCCAAAGCGTCGTGCCTGCGCAATCGACGGTCAGAAAGCCATACTCACGGAGGTAGGTAGTCTCGCTGCGGTCGGCCACGCCGACCGCAAATGCCCAGCCTGAAGCTCCATTCCGGAGGATGTCTATTGACGTTATCGTTTGCCCCACCTCAAAACTGTGAGGCTTCCCATCTACGCCGCCGAAGATGAAGACTGTCTCTCCCCGGTACCCGATGATATCAGGGACATTGTCGCTGCCAACCAAATCCGGGGCCAAGCGTATGCCCTTCACACCGCTTACGGTGATCAGTTCAGAAGGCGGGATCTCATAGGACCAGGCAATGGTTCTGGTGGCTCCATCCATCATCTGGAGCGATCTCATTTGGAGCGCTTCACGGCCTTGGGTCCCCCTTGAGGACATACCTATTCCACCCTCGGCGGGGTTGCTGTACGTTGTGGCCCGGACGCTGCTGTCCCACTCGCAGCAGAATAAAGTGTCGGTTGTGCTGTCTCCTACGAAGCCCCCATTCAGCGCTGTAATGTGATCGATTCTGGGATAGCACCATAGCTGCTCTCCAGCGGCAGACACCATGGTCATGTCGCCAAGTGACGAGACCAGGAGATACCGGTTCTCGTCCAATTGGGTCACGATAGCGGCTTTCTTGTCCAGGTTCTCTACGGGGATGGTCTTCACTGCGGATTCTCCATCAGCCAAGTCGATCATCCGGATCTGCTGCTCGGTAGATGTCAGAATCACCGGTTTGCCGCCAAAGGAACCAATCAACGGTGCGAGATGGCCCCACATTGGCAGGCCCTTCTTCCACACGGAAGTGCCGTCGGAATCGAGCAGTGCCACGCTGCAACCCGACGTGGCGTATCCAGCCAAGTCCGAGCCTTCCATCACGATTACTCTTGCCGGCCCACTCTCGCCGGCATCGGGCACCAGAGCCATTCGCAAGTTCCCGTTGAAGCTCTGAACCCCGAAAACGGCGCTCTCCCATTCCAGGCTCCGACTGCTGAGGTCGAACAGCCTAGCCATGCCATCCTTCGAGGCCACCACGGCTCTGTCTGCTTGTCCGTCAGTAACAAGAATGTCATTCACCACGGGCCTCATGAGGTTTCCGTACCTGTCCTCACACTCCGGCAGTCTCGTCTGCCAGCGCAAGTCTCCATTCTTGCCATTAAGGAGATAGAGATCGCCTTCCTCAGATCCTATGAACAACTCGTTCACCTCGTCGCCGTTAAGGTCGGCTACCTCTGCTATCTTGCGTAGTGCATGCTGTGCTTGGTATTCCCATTTCATCTGGCCATCGCGGGCATCGACGGAGAAGACGCACCGTCCGGCGGTGATGACGACGTTCTGGGAACCAGTGCCATTGAGAATCTCTATATCTGAGATAGCGAGCTGAAGTTTGACCCAGCGCCTGTCCCAGACTTTGACGGCGGGCGCGAACTGCCACCGCTTCTCCCAGGTGGCTCCGTCATAGCAACGCAAAGCGGGCACCTGCGTGTCATTCAGCACCACTACGACTTCACGGATGCCGTCTCCGGTGATGTCGTCGATGAGATTGACGAAGCGTATTCCGAAGGGCGAATAGAGGAAGTGATGCAGCTTGCCGCCCGAACCTACGACGTACAGGCCATTGGTGGTGCCAACAAACGTCAGGTTGTCGCTGCTGTCGCTCAGTCTGTCCACAAGTGGTGGAGTGGTGATATCTCCGTAGAGCCCAAACGGGATACAAGTGACGGATGGGCTGGAATCCGGATCGATGCCGGACGGGTCCGGCGGCCTCTCTGTTGACGCCAGCGGGGCTGTCATTCCCAGCACCAGAATGCCGGCGAAAATTACCGCAAGCAAAGCAGTCAGCTTGCACATGAGCTTCACCCCTCTGCTGTTTTTCGTTATGGCTGCGCTGTGGCGCGAGAGGCCAAGGGACAGGTCCCTAGCCAACGTCCTTCCGCTCTGTTGTCACCACGGCCACAGTCAAGGCTCCTGCAGTCAGTACCATCAAGAGGATGGCCGATACTGCCGGAGTGACGTAGTTGGCCAGTTCTCCCGGGTACTGGTACTCACCGCCATATGATTCCCCCAGCCGTCCACCCTTGAATATGCCGCTGAAATAAGCGATCTCACCTAGTTCCTGTGCCGGCAGCATCTTTCCGCCTAGAGCCTGCTCCAGCGCGGGCGCGAAGGCGTTCCCCAACTGGTAGCAGCCATCGATCATGTACATGTGGTTGTTCTCGTAGGATATCGATTTCATTCTGAACATCATGCCGCTGATTGGGCCGAACAGGAATACGAATAGGATCACGCCGCAGGCCAGGACAGTGGTTACTACCTGATTGTCGATAAGGGAGGACAGAGCCAGTGAGATGGAGGCAAAAACCAGGATCACCAGCAACGAGTAAAGAATGACCCAGGGAATTGCCTTGAGGAGTGCCCAGTAGGTGGGAGCCTCCACCGGCAGCACGAACCAGAACACGATCGCCTCGATGAGGAGTATGACTGTTACCATCAGCAGGGCGTGCAAAACAATGCCAACGAACTTGCCCAGCACGATCTGTCGCCGCGCAATCGGCTTGCTCACCAGGGTGAGGAGCGTGCCGTCATTTGATTCCTTGGAGATGGCCCCTGCTGCGCTGGTGACCACAGTGAAGGACAGGAAGAAACCCGCGGTCCAGACGAAGGCTATCCCGATGAACCGCTTCAGCAGGAAGAAGGTCTCCATGTCAGGGGACAAGCCCGACTTCTGCAACTCGAAGCGCCAGAAGATACAGAGGAGCACTGGAAGAAACAGACCAAGAATGAGCAGCGTCAGGGTCCTCTTCCATCCCGTCAGGTCTATGAGCGTCTTGCGGACTACGGCTCGAAATCCCATCTACTTGTCCTTTCCCTGTTCCATCGTATTGCGGTAGATATCCTCCAGCTTCACCTGTTCCTCGCCGAAGTACTTCATCAGGCTGCCGGTCCTGGTTACCGCCTCCATGACCGCTGACTGGAGCTTGCCCATATCCGGGCTGCTGATGTGAATCACGCCGTCATTGCCCAGGCTGATTTCCTGTATTGATGCGTGCCCCTGCAGGGACTTCATAACCGCCTCGTTGTTTGAGGTGTTCAGGACATACCGGTTGAGAGCTATCTCTTCCTTCATCACCTTGACGCTGTCCTCGGCCACCGTGCGGCCCTTGTTGATCAGGGTGACAGAATCGATGAGGTACTCCAGTTCGGACAGGATATGGCTGCTGATGAAGACAGTCACCCCCTGTTCATTGGGAAGCTTCTTCAGCTTTTCCAGAAGCGACATCCGGCCATCAGGGTCCAGGTTGGCAGTGGGCTCATCCAGAACGAGCAACTCCGGCTTGTGGGACATGGCTTGGGCGATGCTCAGCCGCTGTTTCATGCCGGCGCTGAATCCACCCACTCTGGCTTTGGCGAAGTCGCTGAGCTCCAGCCATTCCAGAAGCTCCTTGCTCCGTGCCTCTGCCTCGTTTGTCTTGACCCCGCTCAGGGCGGCCATGTGGACCAGATAGTCAAAGGCGGTCCAGTCCTTGTAAAAGGAGGGGCGCTCCGGGGAGTAGCCGATAGCCCGGCGGGCATCCACGGAACCGATGGGATGGCCTTTGATGAATCCTTCGCCGCTGGTTCGTCTTATCGCCCCCACCAGCAGCTTGATGGTCGTGGACTTGCCGGCGCCATTAGGCCCCACGAAGCCGTGGATGACTCCTTTTTGCACCTTCACGTCGAGGCTGTTCACGGCCACCAGCTTGCCGTATTTCTTGGTCAATCCTCTGGTCTCAATCATCACATCATTTGCCATACTGGCCTTCCTTTCGGCTAAGATGTTCAAGTGACTCTTGGCATGTGGGGGATACCCCAGACCCCGGCACATTCTGCTCTCGTGGCTGTCGGGTCGCCGACCCGGCGCCGGGTCAGGTCAGGAGACCTGACACC
>CAYYWI010000051.1:0-17280 GCA_964475375.1 uncultured Dehalococcoidia bacterium | reverse complement strand
AATGCCCCAAGGACACTGTCAGAAAGCTGATAAAGGACGAGAAGGGATTTACTCCTGAGTTGTGGAGCAAGATGACCGATCTCGGCTGGCCGGGCCTGATCATTCCGGAACAGTACGGTGGCATCGGTGGCAGCTTCATGGATATCGTCGCCCTTGTGGAAGAGATGGGCAGAGCTTCCTTCTTCGGACCTCTCTTCCCATCGCTGATCGGCACGCTGTCCATCCTCGAAATGGGAAGCGATCAACAGAAAGCAGACTTGCTGCCAAAGATCGCCTCAGGCGAGCTGATCCTGACCATGGCCGTCAGCGAGCCGGGTGTGGGCTTCGAATTGGACGCCATCCAGTCCCAAGCCACTGCCGAGGGCACCGACTGGGTCATCGATGGCACAAAGCTCTTTGTGGAGAATGCCCATGTTGCCAACCTGGTGCTGGTTGTTGCCAAGACCAGACACGGCACCAAGCAGGAAGGTATTGACATCTTCCTGGTGGACGCCAAGAGTCCCAATGTAGCCATCTCCACGCTTGAATCCATATCCGGAGAGAAGCACTCCAAGATGACTGTGCAAGGGTTGAAGGTTCCGGAGAGCCGGAGGCTGGGAGAGGCGCACCAGGGGAAAGATCACATCAAGGCACTGCTTGAAAAAGCCACGGTGCTCAAGTGCGCCGAAATGATCGGCGGAGCCCAGGCAGTCCTGGATATGACTGTTGCTTTTATGAAAGAGCGGGTCCAGTTTGAGAAGCCCATCGGCACCTTGGGGGCACTGCAGACCCACGCCGCCAATATGGCGGTCGACGTCGAAGGCATGAAATATGTCACCTACCTGGCGGCCTGGAAGGTTGCAGAGAACCAGCCGTTCGCCAAAGAGGTTGCTGTGGCAAAATCCTGGTGCAGCGATGCATATAGACGAGTCTGCGACCTGGCCCATCAATGTCACGGCGCTATCGGCTTTTGCGAGGACCATGACCTGCCCTTGTACTCCAAGAAGTCCAAGGCATCCGAGTTCGCTTTTGGCGACGCTCAATTCCAGCGCCGTCTGGTAGCGAAGGAGATCGGCCTGTAGATACAGCACTCCGGTTGATTGTTTCCACAGTTTGTGGAACAGTGGTTACGAACTCAGAAAGGAGAGCAAATAATGGCAAAGAAGCAAGTCCCGATAATCGAGGGCTTATTCAGCTGGCCCTCTCAGAAGCCCCAACTCCTGGCGAGCAAGTGCAAGAAGTGCGGTTCGTACTTCTTCCCGACAGTCCCGTTCTGCGGGAATCCCGATTGCCCAAAGGATAAGGCCAATATGGAAGTTGTCCCTCTGAGCAATACCGGCAAGTTGTACTCTTTCACTATTCACACAGCGCAACCAGCCGCACCCTTCAAGATGGACCCATTCAAGCCTTACGGCGTGGCTATGGTTGACGTGGCTGAGGGCATGCGCGTCCTGGGCATGACCACCACCACTGAAGGCCTCAAGATCGGCCAGAAGTTGGAGATGACGGTGGGCAAGCTCTACGAAGATGCCGAGAACGAATACATCACCTGGATGTGGAAGCCGGTGAAATAGGAGATTATGACGATGAAACCGATGCGAGAAGTTGCAATCGTTGGTATCGGCCAGCATCCGTGGGGTCAGTTCCCCGAGAAATCCATGCAGGAAATGGGCGTTGAGGCCATAGTTGCCGCTCTCAAAGACGCCAACATGACCTGGCGCGACATTCAGAGCGCGGCTTTCGGTGGCTACATGTGGATCGCCGACCGCGGCGGCATTCCCGCCCTGCTCATGGGCACCTCCGTTGCCCGCTTGATGGGCGAAACCGGCATCCCGATGGTCAACTGCGTCAACGCCTGTGCCTCCGGACAGGCCATCCTGCGCGAGGCCGTCCTGGCCGTCGCTTCCGGACACGCTGACACTGCTATTGCCATCGCCGCCGACAAGTCCGCCGGCGGATTCTTCAGACCTCAGCTCCGCGAGGCTGCCCCGGCCAAGTTCGATAAGGGCGGCTTCAACGATACCGATTACATCCGCTTCTGCATGACCGGCGAAACTAACCCGGCCTACTGGGCCATGGAGCTCCAGCGCCGCATGTACGATGTCGGCACCACCGATGAAGTGCTGGCCTACGCCAAGCACATCACATCCGTGGGCGCTGTAAATAATCCATACGCCCGCTACCAGAAGGTCTTCACCATGGACGAGATCAAGGCCTCCAAGTATGTAGCGGAGCCTCTGCGCCTGTTCGAGATCTGCGCCACTTCTGACGGGGCCGGCGCAATCATCGTCACCACTCTTGAGAACGCCAAGAAGTTCAACAAGAAGCCGCTCCTGGTCAAAGCCATCACGGTTGGCACGCCAACGTTCGGCGACCCGACCATCCGCCTGACCTTCTGCTCGTCCTTCCCACGGCCGGGCGTGCCCGATCTGTCCGAGTCCCGCAACGCCATCAAGGTTCTCTACAAGAACTCCGGCCTCCAGCCCGGTGACATCGACATCATCGAGCTGCCCGACAACTCCTCCTGGCATTACCTGGTATATCTGGAGTGCATCCTCGGCCTCAAACAGGGCGAAGCCGACAAGATGCTCATGTCCGGCAAGGTTCACCCGATCGACGGCGACCTCCCGGTCTGCTCCGGCGGCGGAGTGGCCGCTCAAGGCGAGGCTGTGGTGGCTCAGGGCCTTTCCCAAGTCTGCCAACTCGTCCGCCAGATGCGCGGTGAGTGCGGCAAGGGCCAGGTCAAGAAGACCAAGCTCATCAACGGTCTGGCGCAGACCTACGGCTACGCCGGCAACAACGCGGCCTGCATTTTGACCAAGGCTTGGTAGCAGCTATAGAATAGACATCTGGGTAGAGTCTCAATTGCAGGAGTCTACGAAAGGAGAAGGACATCATGGACATTGCTGAAATGAAGAAGTTCGTCGGCGGCAAGGGCAAGCCTTCGACCTGGGAAATCGACGGAACCATGAACAAGCGCTTCTGCGAAGCCATTGGCGATTCGAATCCCAAATGGCACAAGGAAGTGCACCCAGGGCTGTTGACCTCCGCCCAGTTGATGGGCGAAGCCGCGGCCATGCCCCCGTTTACGCTCCCGGGTATAGTCGATGGCGGAGGAGACTGGGAGTTCTTCAAGCCCATCCACATCGGAGACAAGCTCACCATTGTCAACGAGTTCACCGGCGTTGACGACAAGTCCAACGAGAAGCGCAAGATGCTTATGTTCTCCATGAGGTCCACTTATACCAACCAGAAGGGTGAAGTGGTGGCCGCCGCCAACGGCCGCGTGATGAACATCGGCTAGAGCAACAGTAGTACAACCGAATAGCTATCACCAGACGCCAGCCTCGGATTCTGCGATCCTTCAGGCTGGCGTCTTTGTTTTTTGAGCAACTCCCCTGTGAGCCATTTCTCTCCACATCCCGCCCGTGCATCAGGGCGTGCAGGGGCAAAGCCGCGCTACGAGCTATGAGTTGTCAACTCATGGCTCATAGTCGAGAGTGGTGTTAGCAAGGTTCAGCGTGCTATTCCACGATTAGAGAGGAACCACCATTGATGTTATACTTGTGTCCATAGATCCGAACATAGCGTTCATTCACAGACTGCAACTTGAGGCGGTAGAGTAATAAGGATATCGGAGAATAATGGCCAAGGACTACTATCAGATTTTGGGAGTGCCGAGAGGCTCGAGTGAAGAGGACATCAAGAAAGCTTACAGGAAGATGGCTATGCAATACCACCCGGATCGAAACCCCGGCAAGGAAGCATGGGCCAATGAGAAGTTCAAGGAGATCAATGAGGCCTATGGTGTCTTGGGGAACGTGGAAAAGCGCCAGCAGTATGACCGGTTCGGCACCGTGGGCAACGTGGGTGACATCTTCAGCAATGCAGGCACCAGGACTACTTTTGAAGACCTCATGCGGGAATTCGGGCAGGCCGGGCTCGGCTATGATTTCCTGCAGAGCATTTTCGGTGATGCACTCAGGGGATCGGGCGGCCACTTTACTTTCAGGACCTACGGTCCCGGCGGGCAGACAATCAGATTCGAAAACTTTCCCGGAGGAGGCGTCGATCCGGCATACTTCTTCCATCAGACAAGAGGTCCAGATGGAAGGGACGTCCGCTACGAACTGACCATCACTAAGGCCGAGGCCAAGAAGGGCACGAGAAAGCTGCTCACCCGGAAGGGCAAGAGGTTGGAGATAAAGGTACCCACCGGAGTGAAGTCAGGTAACGTCCTGAAACTGACCGGAGCTTGCCAGGTCACCGACCGACACCCAGGGGACATCCTGATAAAGATCAAGACGAAGTAACTGATCCCGCGGCCTGTCCCGTATCGTTTCCTCCGGTCTGCCCATGAGAACGAAAGCCGCTGCAAGTTAACGCTTGCAGCGGCTTTGTCTGCTCAATATGGCGCTTCGCCCTATTTCGGCGGCTGAACGGGGGATACGTTGACCAGCTTGCCGGTTACCTTGGCGACCATCTCTTTGATCAGCTCTTCGGTATCCCAGACCTTGCCGGCCTTCTCGACGTAGGCAATCACCTCCGGCTCGCAGTAGAGTCCGAACTTGCCGCCGCCGACATTGAATACGCGGGCATTGACGTTGGCCGCTTCCTCGGAGCACAGGAATATCAGGATGGGAGAGATGTGCTCAGGTGCCTGCATGGCGATGAAAGCCTTCTCGGCCTCTTTCGCGTCCTTGAGCCCCATCATCTTGGCGATGTTGTTCAGCACGTCATCGTTCATGGTCATGCGTGTTGCCGCCGACGGCCGGATCGCATTGCAGGTCACGCCGTACTTGCCCAGCTCTCTGCCGACTACCCTGGTCAGGCCAACGATGCCCTCCTTGGCCGCCGAGTAGTTGATCTGCCCGAAATTGCCGATGGCGCCCGCCTCAGAGGAGGTGTTGATTATCCTTCCCCATCTCTGCTGCCTCATGATCGGTGCTGCCGCCTTGATGGTGTTGAAGGTGCCGTAGAGATGCACTTTGACCACGGCATCGAACTCCTCCGGAGTTATGGTCCAGCACGTCTTATCGCGCAGGAAGCCGGCGTTGTTGACCAGAATGTGGATCCCGCCCAGTTTCTCCACGGCGGTCTTGATGATGGCCTCGCCGCCTTCAGTAGTAGCTACGCTGTCGTAGTTGGCTACCGCTACTCCGCCGGCCTTCTTGATGGCCGCTACGGTATCGTCAGCCACGTTGGAGGAACCGGTCCCGTCGCGATTAACGCCGGGATCATTGACCACTACTTTGGCTCCGTGCATGGCCAACGCCATGGCATGCGCGGCACCGATTCCGCGACCGGCACCGGTGACTACTGCTACTTTGCCTTCCAGTCTTTTTGCCACTTTTGCTCCATACCTCCTATTTCCATTATTTTAGTAGGACATCCAGAATGCTTTAGGCTGGGGGATCAAGACAGGGCATCAGGTTGTCGCGACGGCATAGCTGAACGGGTTTGCCCCCCTCTAAGAGAAACGGTACCCCCATGAACAAGCCTCCGACCAAATGCTATGCGATCGCGATGCAGGTTGTCAAACAGAATCCCATCGCCCGATGTTCCGACAGCAAATAGCAAGTCCCTTCAACTTGCGCCGGTGTCTCTTTGTCGGAATCGGTTGACATGTACTCCAAGAAAGCACTGGCTATCATCCTTTCGTCGGCACCTATGTTTCTTGTCCTTTCAGCCATGACCATCTCTCCTTGACCATGAAAGGAGCGCTGGTAAATCTGCCGGCCCGCGCAACTTGGCTCTTGCGGATGTGGTAGGAGTCGTCCTACGGGACAGGATGGAGACCCCGTTGGAAATGCTATAATGCTAGGCGCTAGCTACATTTGACCTTCGGTCGGACCAAGTAAAGCCATGACAGAAGTACTGCGCAACAAGAATCTGACTACTAGATTTCAAATTCTTGTCGAGATTGCCGACAAGGGTCCCAATGTCCAACAGAAAGACATTGCCAGGAGACTTGAGATTACCCCCCAGGCAGTATCGGACTATATAACCCAACTCATCAAAGATGGGATGCTTGTCTCGGAAGGACGTTCCCATCACAGTGTCACCAAGGAAGGGGTAAACTGGATCATTGAGACCCTGAAGGACCTGAACAACTACATCCTTTTCATTCAGAGGGCTGTCAATAACATTTCGGTTTGCGCCGCGATTGCCGAGAGTGATTTGAAGAGGGGTCAGAAGATCAACCTCAAAATGAAGGATGGATTGCTTTTTGCTTCAAATGACACAGGCTCTGGGGCAACCGGCATTGCCACTTCCAATGCCAGACAAGGTGAAGATGTAGGGGTCTCCAGCATAAGTGGCATTGTGCCTCTTGAGCCCGGGAGGGTAACCATACTCAAGATTCCCAGCATTGAGAGAGGGGGATCCAGGAAGGTCAACTACAGCATATTGAGAGAACACTTGAAGGGCTGTCCCTTTGTTGCTTCCTTGGGGCTGGAATCATTCGCCACGCTGCGCAATATCGGCATCGAATTCTGCCGATACGGAGCTATGGGGACAGCTATTGAGGCAGCTCAGAGTGGTCTTAATTCCCTCGTTGTCTGCGTTGAAAACGAGACTTTCGAACTGATAACCAAACTGGAGAAACAGAAGATTCGCTACCTCCTGATCGACGCAGAAAGCCCATAGCCCTTATCCATCGCCCTCAGCCCGTCTACCAGCCAACACATACCATTGACAGGACGTGCTTTGCCTCATATACTAAACCATACTAGATAATAATCAAGTGAAGTTTAGTAAATAAAGGAGGTGCCCGCCTGCGAGTGTATGACCTACAACCTTGAAAACCTCCAATCGGTACTCTACCACTGGCTACGAAAGGAGTAACTAATGAGGCGGATTTCAAAAATCGTATCGTTTGTAGCTCTCATTGCGATGCTGCTTCTTCCCGTCCTATTTGCGCCGGGGTGTTCCAATTCATCGAAAGAGACCGCGAGTGCTTTCAGCGTCACAGATGACAGGGGAGTCACCCTGAGCTTCGATGAGCCTGTCGATTCTATTATTTCTCTGGCTCCGAGCAATACGGAAATTGTGTTCTTCGTTGGGGCCGGTGACAAACTCATCGGCAGGACCGATTACTGCAATTTCCCTGCGGAAGTCAGCTCTATCGAAAGCATAGGCGGTTACTCAGGTGCAGACAAAGAGAGAGTGGTGATCCTCAACCCCGATGTGGTGCTGGCTACCCACATGCACGTATCGAACGGCGATGTTGACTGGCTCGAAGACCACGGGTTGACCGTAGTAGTCCTGGACCCTGAGTCTCTTGAGGATATCTTGAACAACATCCTGCTGGTGGGCAAGCTGACCGGCAACGAAGATCAAACGAAGCAGAAAGTAGCGGGGCTTCAAGCCAGGGTTAAATACATAACAGACAGGACAGCTGTTCTGAGTGAAGGCCAAAAACCAAGGGTCCTTCATGTTACCTGGCATGATCCGCTGTGGACTGTGGGACAGGGCAGTTTTCTGAATGCTGTAATAGGAATGGCCGGTGGAACAAACATTTTCTCGAATGTCGCAGAGAATGCGCAAGTAGATGTCGAGCAGGCTGTCACCAGGAATCCCCAAGTGATCACGGTAGTAACCGGCCACGGCAGCGCTATGACCTATTCCTACGACTACATCGTGGCTGTGGATTCCCCGTTCAAAGAGACGGATGCCTTCAAGGATGACAGAGTATTCATGATCAACGCTGACATAGCCACACGCCCGGGCCCGCGGATAGTTGAAGCCCTGGAGCTATTCGCCAAATTCCTGCATCCAGAGATATTCCCTTAGGAAACGGCGCTTGCTCTATGCGCCTCCCTGTTTGAGATTTCATACGCGGAAGAAAAAGAGCCTCTTCCTCCGCGTTGTCTGCAGATAACCGAGGAGAACTCGAGAACGTGCCTATGACCAAAATCCCGTTACTGCCTGAGAAAGCATCTGGCCCGGAAAAGCGACTCGGAATACCTTACAGGTGGAGGAGCCGGGTTATCAGCATAATCTGCTTACTGGCGCTGCTTGTGGCGGTAGTGGTACTGGCAGTCAGCCTGGGTAGCACGCGTATACCCTTCGCGACGACGTTCAGCATTCTGCTTTCCAAACTGCCTTTCATCTCCATCATACCGACCTGGGATGGCCCTATCGAGACGGCCATTCTTGACATTCGAATGCCCCGAGTCATTCTGGCAGGAATCACTGGGGCGGCGCTGGCCGTAGCCGGGGCAACCTATCAGGGGCTTTTTCGTAACCCATTGGCGGATCCGTATCTGATCGGCGTATCCCAGGGATCAGCACTGGGTGCCGTTATTGGTTTTCTACTGCCTTTGAACCACTCAGGTTGGAGCCTCAATATCGTGCCTGTCCTTGCTTTTTTCGGTGGTATCGGCGCTGTCTTTCTTGTCTATTCACTGGGGAGAGCCGGCCGGACACTGCCCATGACCACTCTCATTCTGGCTGGTGTTGCCTTGGGAGCATTCCTCTCCGCTATCACTTCCTACCTCATGATAACCAGCGGTGATTCACTACATGGGATATCATCCTGGTTACTCGGGGGCTTCTCGTCACCAAAGTGGATACAGGTGAAAGTGGCCTTGCCTTTCATTACCGTGGGTGTGCTATTCATTTGTCTCTATGGACGTCAGCTTAACGTAATGCAGTTCAACGAAGAGCAGGCCCGCCAACTGGGCATTGATGTGGAGAAAACCAAGCGAGTCCTGTTGATAGTGGCCACACTGATTACTGCAGCCGGCGTCAGCTTTGGCGGGATTATCGGATTTGTAGGCATCATCATTCCGCACACAGTCCGCCTGATTTGGGGGCCGGATTTCCGTTTTTTGCTGCCTTTGTCTGTGATATGCGGCAGCATCTTCCTCATACTGGCTGACCTTCTGGCCAGGACTGTGTTGTCACCAACAGAAATCCCTCTGGGAATAGTAACTGCATTCTTTGGGGCTCCGTTCTTTCTCTATCTGCTCAAGAGAAAGACCAAGGCCGTTTTCTGAATTCGGAGCATATCTTGGGTAAGCTGAACTTGCGCAACGTAACTCTGGCCTATGGCGATCAGGTGGTGCTCAATAGCATCAGCTTTGAAGTGCGGGCGGGAGAACTGCTGGGAATGGTAGGTCCGAATGGCTGCGGCAAGTCTACTTTGATCAAGGGTCTCACCAAAGTGATGGCCCTGAGAAGCGGCCACATTTGTATTGATGACAAAGACATCCGGACCATATCCCAGAGACAGTTGGCCCGACTCATTGCTGTTGTCCCCCAGGACCACACCTTGCCGGAGGCCTTCACTTCCTTCGAGGTGGTGCTGATGGGACGCACGCCTCATCTTGGCTTCCTCGAGTTTGAAGGACAGGATGATATCAACATAGCAGTCAGAGCGATGGAAAGAACCGGGACGCGGCACCTTTCAGAACGCAGAGTCGGCGAGCTTTCCGGCGGTGAAAGGCAGCGACTTACCATCGCTCGTGCGCTCACCCAACAACCAGCCGTAATAGTGCTTGATGAACCCACTTCTCACCTCGACATCAACTACCAGATCGAGACTCTGGAACTGATATCCAATCTGTGCAAGGAAGAAGGGCTGATAGTGCTGGCCGCCATGCACGATCTCAATCTTGCCGCTCAGTATTGTAATCGGGTCATCATGCTCAGCAACGGGGGGATACATGCCGAGGGCTGTCCTTCGGAGGTAATTACGGCAGAAAACATCAAAGAGGCGTACAGAGCCGATGTCTGCGTTTCTGTCCATCCCATTAACCATCTGCCAGTCACTCTTATCACGGCTGGCGGCACCCGATGTGGTTCAAACCCGAAAACACCAGACGGAGGAAGCAAATGTCATCAGAGCAATCGGCGTTGATCGGCAAAGGATATGTTCAGGTTTATACCGGGAATTGCAAGGGAAAGACCACAGCTGCCCTCGGATTGGCGTTTCGCGCCATGGGGCATGGTTTGAGAACATATATCGGCCAGTTCATGAAAGGCCAGAAGTATGGAGAGCTGGATGCCGCCCGAATGGTCAGCCCCTACATTACCATCGAACAATTTGGCAGAGAGGAATGCATCCGGATGAAGGCGCCGCCGAACCCTGAGGATGTCGATCGAGCCCGGAGCGGTCTGCATAAGGTGGCCACACAGATGATCTCCGGCAACTACAGTATCGTAGTGTTCGATGAAATCCTTACGGCGCGACACTTCGGACTCGTTTCCACAGATGATATTCTGGCTCTGCTGGCCAGGAAGCCTGATGGCGTGGAGTTGATTCTGACTGGCCGCTATGCGCCCCCAGAGATAGTTGCCGCGGCTGATCTGGTAACAGAGATGGTGGAAGTGAAGCACTACTATCGGAAGGGTGTTTTGGCCAGAGCTGGAATAGAACGCTAGGCTATGTCGGGATTATGGAAGACCTGTTCATTCTCCCATTGGCGCTGGTTATTGACCTCGTTGTCGGGGAATATCCTTCTGTAGTGCACCCGGTAGTCTGGATAGGCCAGGTCATCTCATGGGGATTGAGGCTGGCGCCACGCAAGAACGCCACTGTCCAGTTTCTACATGGGCTATTCATGGTGATCCTGACAACAGCGCTGTTCTCCGCCTCCGCATATTTCTTACTCTGGTACCTCAGAGGGATTTCGCTGGCGGCCTATGTACTGGCAGCAGCGTTCCTTCTTAAATCGTGCTTCTCAATCAGGGCACTATGTCAGGCTGCCTTGAAGGTAAATCGGCTTATTGCCAAAGGCTCGCTGACAGAAGCGAGAAGAGAAACGGGCTACCTGGTGAGTCGGGATACTCGACAGCTTGGCGAGCAGCACGTCATCTCGGCCGTCGTTGAGATGAGCGCAGAAAGTGTTACTGATAGCGTGGTAGCTCCGCTGTTCTGGTGGTTGCTTCTGGGCATCCCCGGAGCAGTCGCGTACCGTGTCATCAACACCTTCGACTCCAGGATCGGTTACCATGGGGTCCACGAATATCTGGGAAAACCTGCGGCGCGTCTCGATGACGCTCTTAACTACATACCATCACGTCTTTCAGGGCTGTTTCTGGTTGTATCAGCACACTTGAGCAGCAATGGACAAGGAGCCTGGAATATCATGGTTCGTGACCACTCTAAGACGGAAAGCCCCAATGCTGGTTGGCCAATGTCCGCTGTCGCAGGAGCGCTCGGCGTTCAGCTTGAGAAGATTGGTCACTACAGGTTAGGTGATGCCGTCAACACGCTTTCTTCATCCTCCATAGCGAGTGGATTGAAACTGGTGGTTTTGTCGTCCTGCATTTGGGTTGGGATCTGTACTGGTATCACGGGGGTGGTCTATGCCTGTGCGGCCTAGAGAAGCCGTTGTTGATCTTAATGTTGCCGAACACGGAGGGGTCAATTATGCAGAACTGGAGAAGTTGGGGGTTTCTCCTGATGAAGTGATTGATTTCAGCGTTAACACCAGCCCCAATGGTTTTCCTCGTAGAATCCGGCCCCTGGTTAAGAGCGTCAGACTAGCACACTATCCGGATTCGCAGTCTCTCGCTTTCAAGCGGGTCATTGCACACAAGATAGGCATTTCGACTGACAACATACTGGCAGGCAACGGATCGACCGAACTGATTCGATTGGCTGTCTCTGCTTATATTGATGCAAGAGACAGAGCTTTAATCATAGAACCAACCTATGGAGAGTATCGCACTGCCTGCGCGATTGCCGGAGCACAAGTGATCACCCAGGTTTTGTCGGAAGAGACCAGCTTCAAGCCGGATGTCGATAGCACCATCAAGTCAATGAAGCGCAATAAGCCGAAGGCCGTCTTCATCTGCAATCCGAACAACCCCACCGGTCATTACCTTAGCCGATGCCAGTTTCAAGAAATCCTGGCGGCTGCAGTGGACTCACTCGTTATTCTTGATGAGGCCTATATTTCCTTTGTGGAGAATGGCTGGTCTTCTCTGGATTTGATCGGCTGCGGCAACCTGCTGATCATCCGTTCAATGACCAAGGATTATGGTCTAGCCGGCCTGCGTCTGGGCTACGCCGTTGCTTGCCAGGAAATCATCAGGGTATTGCGCCGCGTTTGCCCGCCTTGGAATGTGAACGTCGTGGCGCAGCAGGCCGGCATGGTTGCCTTGTCCCAAGAAAGACATCTCAGAGAGGGTCGGAGATTGGCTCTTGCCGGCAAGCAGTATCTGACGGAAGAACTGACACGGCTCGGGTTTCATTGCCTGCCATCTGCTGCCAATTTCTTCCTGGTGGAAGTGGAAAACGCGCCGGAGTTCAGGAAGCGTCTTCTGAACAAAGGCATTATCGTTCGTGATTGCACTTCTTTCGGACTGCCCAACTACATTCGGGTTGCTCCCCAGAGAATGAAGAGGAATCTGAAGTTGATCAGCGCGTTGAAAGAAATACGGGCCGAAGGATGAGGCGAAAGTGGGACTAGGGCATACGAGGTAGCAGTGGAGCGCCACTCGACGCGGCGAATAGCATGATCGAAGCCATTTGTTCCTGGAGCGGTGGAAAGGACTGCTGCCTGGCATGTTACCTGGCAACTGCCAGCGGACTGAATGTCCGCCACTTGCTGAATATGGTGAGCGATGATGGTCAACGGTCGCGGAGCCATGGCATGGCAACCGAGTGGCTCAGGCTGCAGTCCGAGGCCATCGGTATCCCGCTGATTCAGCAGCGGACGACGAGCGCTGATTATGAGGCCACCTTCAAGGAGGCTCTGGCCGATTTCAAACGCGAAGGGATAACCGCCGGAATATTCGGCGATATCGACTTCGTCCCGCACCGGGAATGGATAGACAGGGTATGTGCCGAGAGCGGCATAACACCCCATTTGCCACTGTGGGGAATTGATCAGAACAAGATACTGAATGACTTTATTGACCTTGGATTTGAGACGATAGTGGTTGCTACCAAGGCTGACATACTGGATGACAAGTGGCTGGGGCGAAAGCTGGATCGCAGTTTCATATCTGACCTCAGCAAATTGAAGAACGTCACACCGTGCGGTGAAGCCGGCGAATATCATACCCTGGTTATCGATGGTCCTCTTTTCAAAGAGAGACTGGAAATCATCAAGGCGAACAGCGTACTGAGAGATGGGCACTGGTTCCTCGACATAGCGGAATGTGTGCTGAAGCCTAAGAGCAAAGAGTCATGACTGAAGACTGTAGTGATGAAGCGGAGGGATGCTGACAAGTGGCTGGCAAGGTTGTAATGGTACAGGGCACGGCATCCCATGCCGGCAAAAGCATCCTTGTCGCCGCGCTATGCCGCATCTTCCGGCAGGATGGTTACCACGTTGCGCCGTTCAAGTCGCAGAACATGTCGCTGAATTCCTTCGTGACGCCGGAAGGAGGCGAGATAGGTCGGGCGCAGGCAGTGCAGGCCGAGGCCGCTGGAATACCGCCCAGCGTTGACATGAACCCTATCCTTCTCAAGCCCGAAGCGGATAGCCGATCACAGGTAGTGCTGATGGGCAAACCTCACGCTACCATCTCGGCAGTTGAGTACTATGACCTGAAGGCTGAGCTTTGGCCCTATGTCACATCTACTTTGGACCGGCTGAGCAAGGCATATGACGTGGTGGTAATCGAGGGTGCTGGCAGTCCGGCTGAGGTCAACCTGTCACAGAGTGAGATTGTCAACATGCGTGTGGCCCGTTATGCCAACGCGCCGGTGCTGCTGGTGGGCGACATCGAGCGCGGCGGTGTGTTTGCTTCGCTGGTTGGTACTATGGCACTCCTCGAACCTGAGGAGCGGTCACTGGTCAGAGCCTTCGTCATCAACAAGTTCCGCGGCGACGCATCCATCCTCGAGCCGGGGCTTCGCATGTTGGAGAAACGCACCGGCGTGCCGGTTGCCGGCATCATCCTATGGTTTGATGACATCTATATCGCCGAGGAGGATGCCTTGGGGCTGCCGCCAAACCGCTTATGCTCTGAGGGGGATGGAGTGAGAGTGGTAGTGATACAACTGCCTCACCTGTCGAACTTCGATGATTTCGATCCCCTGAGCAAAGAGGCGAGAGTCTCGTTCAAATACGTTTCTTCTGCCGAAGAACTTGATGGAGCCGACCTCATCATACTGCCGGGAAGCAAGACCACCATGTCTGATCTCGCCTGGCTGAGATGTCAGAGAATCGATACCGCCATCCTTGAACAGCACAAGCGCGGCGCATTTGTGATAGGCATCTGCGGCGGCTATCAAATGCTGGGGGAAACCATTCTCGATCCCAACGGAGTGGAATCGCCTGTCCCTGAAGAGAGGGGATTGGGCCTGCTGCCGATATCGACCACTTTCCTTGAGACTAAGAGGACAACCCAGGTCAAAGGCAAAGTGGCTAATGGCGCTGGTCTCCTGGCGAATGCCAGAGGAGCTACTCTGGAGGGCTATGAGATCCACATGGGCATCTCACACGGGCGGCCCGATCTGGTTCCGTTCAGCATACAGAAAGACGGATTGCAGGGCGATTCCGAGGGCGCTATGGATTTGGAGGGACGTGTGCTGGGCACGTACATTCACGGCCTGTTTAACAGCATGAGTCTGAGGCAGACGATGCTGAAGAACATCGCCGCAGCCAGAAACAAGCCGCTGTTGCCAGAAGCACCTTCAATCAACAAGGATGCCGAGTACGACAAGCTGGCGGCGCTGGTGCGAAGCAGCTTGAACATGGACCTCGTATACGAGATAGCAGGACTCGAGAGGCGCGGAGTCAAATGACGAAGCAAGTGGTGGCTGATACTGTATAGCGTCCGAAGTGCAGGAGCTTGGTGCCAGACAACAGGTCAGGGGCGGCTTTATCGTGACCTTCTGGGCAAGGCAAACCGGGAACTGGCCTGGCACACCGATATCGTGTATTTCATGGTTGCCGGAACACCGGTGGGCAGCCAAAGGATCCCGCCGGGAGCCTCGGTGAAGCGCCATCGACACGTCCGCGCGATTCCGCTGCCGGTGATGATCTTGATGGCCTGCCTGATCGCGGCTGCCGTGCTTTCGTCGGTACCTATGTTCCCGGTCCTTTCACCCATGACCATCTCTCCTTGACTCTGAAAGGAGCGCTGGTAAATCTGCCGGCTTTCAACTCGTTCAACAGCTCTGCATCCGTAGTGATGTTGCTTTCAAGTACCGTGACGCTCGTACCAATCTCATCGACAGCATGGGCATCACTTCCGCCTGTGGTTTTCAGGCCGTATCCAGCAGCCATTTCCAGGGCCGGCTGGTTGTAGATATCTCTTTGGCGGCCATTGCGACCTTCCACGGCATCAATGCTGGTGATGTCGACTTTGCCAAGCACGATCTCCAACGCAGTCGCTGAATCAGTGATTGCCGTCTCCGACAGCCCTCGAAAAGGGTGTGCGTAAACCATGAATCCCTTCGCTACGGTTACCATCTTCCTCAGATCACTGAGCTGAAGCAGGCTGGTGAAGTCGATATTCAAGCCAAAAACAAGCATTTCGATCCCACCCCGCAGCATGACCTCCACACCCCTGAAAATGGGGAATCCGTGCTTCTCTCTCAGGAACTGAATCTCAGAGAGTTTCCACGCACGGTCATGCTCAGTAAAGCAGATACCATCCAATCCAATCTCTTTGGCGGTCTCAATGGCTTGCTCGGCGCTCATGAAGCTATCGGGTGACAGCGGATTGGTATGAACGTGCAGATCGATCTTCAAGATGAAATCCCGGTGAGATGACTGGTATTATTGTAATTGTATAGGATGCGGATAGAAATAATAAAGGTGTCAAACACATGCCACTGACCATCGTTTACAGCGAGGAAATCCAGGGATACGATTTCGGTCCCGGTCACCCCTTCAGGAGCGACCGATACATCAACTTCATGAACTTGCTCAGGACGAGTGTCGAGGGATTCTGTGAAGTCGAACCAAGGTTCGCCTCTGATGAGGAGTTGATGCTTGTTCATGACAGGAGCTACATCGACTCCCTGGTGGCTGAGTCCAAAGGCGCATGGATGGCCGCCTACAATCACCTCAGCCCTGATACACCGCTTCAGCCCGGCATGGAGAAGGCTGGACGATTCATTGTCGGCGGTTCGATGACAGCGACAGAACTGGCTTGGAAGGGCGAGGCGACTCACGCGGTAGGCGTAGGGGGCGGCCTGCACCACGCCAAGAGAAACTACGGAGCCGGATTCTGCATCTACAACGACGTGGCCATCTGCTGCCGCAACCTCATCTATAACCATGGCCTTGAGAGAATACTGGTGCTGGATACCGACGCCCATGCTGGAGACGGAACCTGCCAGATATTCTACGAGGAACCGCGTGTCTTAGTAATCGACCTGCACCAGGACCCCCGGACTCTCTACCCCGGAACCGGTTTCGCCCGCGACATCGGGGAGGGCAAAGGCAAGGGCTTCACAGTCAACGTTCCGATGCCGCCCGGGGCCTCCGATGCGGCCTATGAATACGCGCTGGATCAGATATTTGCACCACTGGCTCGAGAATTCCAGCCCCAGATCATTATCCGAAACGGGGGATCAGACCCTCACTTTGCCGACGAGCTGACCGACCTGGGTCTGACAATGAATGGATTCAGGATGATCGGGGCAAAGGTCAAACAGGTCGCCGAAGAGGTCTGCGGCGGACGAAGAGTCGACCTTCTGGGCAGCGGCTACAACCAGACGGTCCTGCCAATCGCCTGGCTCGCCCTTGTAGCAGGATCAGCCGGAATCGATCTCGATTTGCAGGAACCATTTTTCGTCTCCTTGAGGACGGACTTCCAGCTCGAAGAGACCAGACGGGTCGTTGAAGAGGTCAAAGTAAACCTGAAGGGCTACTGGAAATGTTTCAGAAGCTGACGCGTCAATCTGCTTCCCTTGCATTGAGGTGAACACATGCCCGGCATAGTCAGGATCAAGGCGGGCCCTATTGAGGTAAAGGCGGAACTCAACAATACCAGAACCGCCGAAGCTCTGATGAAGATTCTTCCGCTACGCGCCCGAGCCAACACCTGGGGCAACGAAATCTACTTTGACGTACCACTCAGCATGGAGATCGAGAACGGGAGAGAGGTGGTCCAGATGGGCGATGTTGCCTACTGGCCTGATGGGCCCTGTCTGTGCCTGTTCTTCGGGACCACTCCCGCCAGCCGCGGCGACGAGATTCGCCCAGCCAGCGCCGTCACCGTTGTGGGAAGGATACTCGGTGACCCGAAGGTTCTGAAGTCCGTGAGATCGGGCGACGGGATCACCATCGAGAAGATGACACCGGCCTGACTCTCCCGCTGGCATTGTAGATACCCACGGGCAAGCCCGTGGCACTTCACGGCAGTTCAAGCTTCGCTTGA
>CAYYWI010000050.1:0-17441 GCA_964475375.1 uncultured Dehalococcoidia bacterium | reverse complement strand
CGCTACATTCACCCACGGGCAAGCCCGTGGAACCCTGCCCTTCGGGTTATTGGATTCGACCGCGCCCGCCTGGAACAGTTGCTGTCCGGCAAGGGCGGTGTGCAGGCAGAGCAGAGACCATCCTTCGGCCTTCAGATAGCCGATGCCAGCAAGATCGCCCGGAAGGCTGGAGCAGTGCCTGTGTTCGGAGCATTTGTCGGCGGCGTGAGGCCCGGTTCGCCGGCAGAGAAGGCCGGCCTGCGGCAGGGCGACGTGGTCACTGAGATCAACCTGCGCCCCATCAACAACGCCGACGATCTGGCCAAGGCATTGTCGGGATTGTCATTCGGCAGCCGGGTCACCATTGTGTTTCTGCGCGGTGAGCAAACGCTCCGCGCTGAGACCGTGATCTAGCTGTTGGCTCTGCTGGGGAGGTGCATCCACGCGGAAGAGCAAACAGTCCTCAGCGCTCTTCTGCCCTTACTTTAGTTCCTTGGCTACTGCAGCAGACAGAACGCCTTGCGCAGCGATGAGCTTCTTGTACTTTTGCTCAATCTTCTTGGGGTCCTGCGCCTTGATCGCCCTGAGCAGATCCCCCTCGATCTCAGTGACATCCAGGCGCTCGTAGTAGTCCATTGTTTCCTTGAGGTGCGCCAGCACGATCTTGCCCGTCAGCACAGGGTGGTTGTTGGTAACATTCATATCCTCGTACATCGTGCCATGTTCCAGTTCCACTTCAAGGCCCATTCGGAACTCTTCCACAGGGACCTGCATCCCGCCAGTGTTGGCCTCCTTCAGGATGACAGCCGCCTCCTCTGAGGTCACCTTATTGTCCTTGCGGATGGACCAGTCCTTCAACCCGAGCTCCTTGCACACCTTCTTGACTTCATCTTTGGTTACGTACTCCGGCAGCTCCATTTCGACGTTCTCCTTTCCGATCTTGGGGACTTCTCTTTTGCCCGGCAGCATCAGAGTCACATCCGCAGCAGAACCCACGCTGGTCCTCGGAGGGCCACGCTCAGTCGTGGCTGCCGAACTCAGCAATCCGCATGGCGGGCTGTCTCCAGCTATTTCTTTCTCGGAGGGAAAACCAGCGCTCCGCCCAGCTTGCCCAGTGACAACACCAGCACCGACATCACCATCACCAGCGCGAAGCATACCCAACCCACCACCTCGCGTTCCAGAAGTGCGTTACGGTTCAGCGCCCACAGAACTACGGTGACCACTCCAGTTACGAACATGACTACCGACAGACCGGCTTTGCCTTTGAACGTACCTGTCAGCTTGTGCCCGTAGTTATACCACCAACTGATCGCCCCGGTGAGCATGGTGACCGGTGCGACCACAAGCCCAGCCAGCAGTGCATAGTACGCCGCATCCACCAGGCTCTCGATGCCCGTCACCAGATAGAGAATCAAGAATGCCGCCGAAGCCAAGGTCAAGGCGATGGGGAAGTGGACGGAAACCGGGTGCGGGTGGAGATCGAGATAAGCCTCCAGAAGCGGATTGGGCCTCTGCTGCTCCGCAGCCACCAGCGTGCCGACCACAGGCATACGCTGCAGGACGCTTTCGTCATGAGGCGCAGCGGCAAATTCATTAGTGAGGTCTCTGCCTGCCTGGTGACGCTTCATGTGTACGGCCCCAAGCCAGCGCTGACTGGCGGATACGTCATAGACTATGCCACGGAAGGCAACCCAGGCCGGCCGGCCATCCTGTCCATCACACTTCTTGAGTTCTTCTTCCGTTATCTGCCTCTCGATGTTTCCCATTCCAGTACGCCCTCCCTGCCACTGTCATAACCCCGCTTACTAGTTGAACGCCGTTTAAGTCCAAGTCCAGCGGAGGGTCCTTGCATCCGACAAACTGCAGAGCGCCAGCCGCTGGAACCGGTTGTTGGCTGACCTGTGTTTGCCGCCCGCGAGAAGCCCTTGAAGACAACGGTTCTTGTTTTCCCGCGCCCCCCACCGGGCACTTGTTCCCGTCAGTCTCATCCAATTTCGGCTTGGAGGCCGACCGTGTGATCGATACTTCGGATTGTATCAGACACATGTCTATGGCCTAGAAGTTCTCGGCCAGCACCTCGTAGAACGCCTGCGGATGCCTGCAGGCAGGGCACTCCTTGGGAGCTTCTGTTCCCTCAAAGACGTAGCCGCAGTTGGCGCAGTGCCACTTCACTGGGGACTTCTTCTTGAAGACCTCGCCGTTGGCGACATTGGCCGCCAGCTTCCGGTACCTCGATTCATGGAACCTCTCCACCTTGGCGATCTGCTCAAAGGAGCGGGCGATATCAGGAAAGCCTTCTTCTTTGGCTGTCGCCCCGAAATCCGCGTAGATAGTGCTCCATTCCAGTTTCTCCCCGTCCGCCGCTGCCTCCAGGTTGGACATCGTGTCCTTGACCTCACCCGCGGGATAGGAAGCTACGATCTCCACATCGCCTCCTTCGAGATACTTGAAGAAGACCTTGGCATGCTCCTTCTCGTTTTCAGCCGTTTCGGTGAAGATGTTGGCGATCTGCTCGAATCCCTCCTTGCGAGCGGTGCTGGCAAAATAGGTGTATCTGTTTCTGGCTTGCGACTCCCCGGCAAATGCTTTCAGCAGGTTCTTCTCTGTTCTGGTGCCCTTGATCGATTTGGTCATGTCTCGCCTCCTCCTTTTGCGTTGGGAAACTTCAAATGACCGTGTTAAATAGTAACGATTACTATTTATGATGGAGATTCTCCGGGATTGAACTCCTTCATGTATGTGACTAATGTCTCATGCTGCAAGAAAGCAAGTCGAGACAATGCTATGAAACCTATGGTCATTTCTGTTCAGCACGGCCGACCATGCTGCTCAGCTCTGTCTCCCCATGGCAGACCCACATACTCATCACCATCGGTGTACAAGCTTCCGCTGGAGACGGTATGATGAAGAGTGATGGCAGCGGAAGGCATTAAAGAGATCGCCGACAAGATCTACAGGCTTGAAGTGCCAATTGCCGGCGAATACGTGCCTACAGTGGCATATCTCATCAAAGAAGGGGTTGGCGCTCTTATAGAGCCGGGCCCGGGAACAGCCGTCTCCGCCCTCCAGTCGGCCATGGAACATTTGGGGTTGACGGAATTGGCTTACATCATCCCCACTCACATTCACGTTGACCACGCCGGCGGGGCAGGAGCTCTGGCGGCGCTTCACCCAAGAGCGAAGGTACTCGTGCATCCGCGCGGGGCCAGACACTTGGCTGACCCGGCCCACCTTGTTGAGATCACGGAACGCATCTACGGCAGTGACTTCGAGACGCGTTCAGGAACGGTTCTTCCGGTTCCGAAGTCCCAGCTCCAAGTTGTTGAGCATGGAGAGATCATCGTGCTCGGCGACAGGCAACTTCAGATTATTTACGCCCCAGGGCACGCATCACATCACTTCGTGATCCTGGACAAGAGCCAGAATGGCCTCTTCTGCGGCGAAGCCCTGGGCTTGCCTCCTCACCTGCTGCCCAGCGTGGCCCCATACAGCTTTGATCAGGAAGCCTATCTGCACACGATTGAGGATCTTCGCAAGCTCGATCCACACATGCTCTTCTTTTCCCACGGAGGAATGGACAATGAACCCCGGACTGCTTTTTCAAGAGCGACGGAGAACACCCACATCTATGGCAAGATGGTCCTTGATGGCATCAGAAACGGCGATTCTTATGCCGATATCGCGCGGCGTTTCGCCGCTGACGTCAGGCGTCGGTTTGGCCTGCTGTTCGAACCGGAGGGCTCGGAGATGTTCGTGACCGGGTACTCGATGTATTACGAGAAGAAGGGCTTGGCCTGAGACATGCAACTGTCAGCGACAAGGCACCTTAGATCTCACTCCCCAGTCGGGCCTGATCCTGAATGGCGGTCCCTTGTAATCGCACTGCACACCCTCCAGTAAAACCAGGGCTTCGGCCTGGGGATTGTAGCCCGGGTGATTCGACAGGTACCGCTCACTATTTCCAGGGTAGTCAAACGGCTATTACCATGATATGATCTTATCGTGTCGTATAAGCCCGGTACGTAGAAGCATGGCCGCGGACGAAGCAGAATCCGAACGTGGCGTGGTTCCAGATATGAAAGAATGCGGTGGGAGGTGGAGAGATGAAGAGGACGAAGTGCATTCTGGTGGTGTTGTTGATTGTGGGGATGATCGCGGGTAGTGCCCTGGCCGCTGTACTGCTCACCAAGCCGAGCGACGATACCAGAGCCGCCAATTCACCCATGGACCCGGGCTGGACTCCCAGCTATGTGGACGAGGAGATACAGCCTCCCTTGGCAAAATCCGATTTGGTGACGAAGCTTGCTCCAGCCGTGGTTTCCATCGCCACTCAGGGAATAGGCTATGACATGTTCTACAGGCCGGTCCCTGAGAATGGAGCCGCAAGTGGGGTAATCATCGATCCTGAAGGCTACATCGTGACTAACAATCATGTCGTCGATGGAGCCAACAGCCTGACTGTGACGCTGAGTGATGGCCGCAGCTTCGAGGCCGTGAAATGGGCAGGAGATGAGGTAACCGACCTGGCTGTGGTGCAAATCCAGACCGATAACAGCCTCCCTTACGCCCATTTCCTGAACAATTCCTTGGACAAGCTTGGCCTGCTTGAAGAAGTGGTAGCAGTCGGCAACGCGCTGGCCTTGCCCGGCGGGCCAACCTGGACTTCCGGCGTCATCAGCTACCTGGGCCGCTCCATAGAAGAGACTAACGGAGCCATGCTCGACAGCCTCATCCAGACCGACGCCGCCATCAATTCAGGAAACAGCGGAGGGCCGCTCGTAAACATGGCCGGACAGATTGTGGGCATCAACACGGCCATTGCATCCGGAGCTGAAAATATCGGCTTCGCTATCAGCACCAACACGGCCATTCCTACGGTGTATTCCCTGGTGACCGAAGGCACCAAGACCCCTGCCTGGCTCGGCGTGGAAACCATCACTGTCACCAGCGCCGTTAAGACAGAGTATGGGCTTTCAGTCGACTCCGGGGCCATGATCACCTCAGTGCTCCCCGGAAGCCCCGCAGCCGCTGCCGACTTGAGACCTTACGATGTCATCATCAAGTTTGGTGACGCGAACATTACCAGTAATCAAGATATGGGCTCGGCCATGCAGAGCCACAGCCCGGGCGACAAGGTGGAACTGACCGTGAAGCGTGGCGGGGCAACCTTGACCGTGGAGACCACACTGGGCCAGAAGCCGTCAGGCTGATGTGACTCGCGGCGCATCTGAAGCGTGCCGCAGGGCCGCGGGTGCCTAGATGGCGGCAGCGATTTTGGCCGCCTGAGAGTGCACTTCGCAGGCATCTCTGGGTTTGGTGCAGTCTCCCACCAGATGGATCTCAATGCCCGTTCCCTGCAGTTGGGCAGCCAGATCGTTCACGGATCGCATGCCGACCGAGAATATGACCGTGTCGGCAGGCACCGCGTAGATCTCCCCATTCATCAGTATGACTACCGACTTATCCGCAATCTCCACCACCGTCGCATTCAGGTAGAGGGGCACCTGCAGCTCAACCAGTCTGTTCGCCAGAGTCTGGAAGGTGAACTTCTCCAGTTTCACCCCATCTTCCCCCAGACCACCACGGGTGATGATGCAGACTTCTTTTCCCTGTTCCGCCAGCATAATGGCTGCTTCCATCCCGATGAAGCGGCCACCCACCACGGCAGACCTGCCTTTCACCCCGACTATCCCGGCCAGCACATCATGCCCCTGCACCACATGCTTCTTGTCGGCACCGGGAACCCTCAAGCCGATCGGTACCGCTCCCGTCGCTACGACAACCGTGTCCGGCGCCGCCTTGATAACATCATCGCAGGTAACTTCATGGTTCAGCTTCACCGGTATCTTAAGCCTGTCTATCGACTTCTTCAGATGCTTCGGAAGGTGCTTGTAGCTCTCCTTCCCGGGCGATGCGCAGGCTATGTTCCACTGTCCTCCCAGCTCACCAGTCTTTTCATGAATGGTTACCTGGTGTCCCCGCTCAGCCAGATAGATCGCCGTCTCCATGCCGGCCAAGCCACCACCCACCACCATGATCTTTTTCCGCTTCGCGGCCGGTGCCAGAGGATACTTGGATTCCTTGGTCAGGAACGGATTCACAGTGCATGACATCGAGCCTGCTTCGGTCCTCAGACAGTTATTGCAGTAGAGGCAGTTCCTCACATCATCCCGGCGACCCTCGCGCAGCTTGTTCGGCAGGTCCGGATCTGCCAGCAAAGGCCGCCCCATGGCTACGAAATCAACCTTGCCTTCCTCCAGGACCTTCTCAGCCAGCTCAGGGGTAATCTTGCCCGCACTTATGACAGGCACCTTGACCGCCTTCTTGATCTTCTCCGCCAGCGGGATCATGGGACCTTCAGGGAACAGGAAGGACGGAATGCCCATCGTCGTCCAGAACTCCATTCCGGTGGATACGTTTATGGCATCTGCGCCGGCCCTCTCCAGAATGGCAGCCTGTTCCATGGCCTCTTCAATAGTTACGCCGCCCTCTATATCATCACTGGCATTCATTCTGACCGTGACTGGGAAGTCCTTTCCTACTGCCGCTCTCATTCTTTCAACAACCCGGCGGGCGAAACGGGCTCTGTTCTCGACGCTCCCTCCATACTGGTCCTTGCGTCTGTTCGTCACCGGCGACATGAAAGTGCTGACCAGGCAGCCGTGACAGGCATGCAGTTCGACAACATCTGCACCGGCTTCCTTTGCCCTGCGAGCGCTCTGGCCGAAGTCCTCTATGTACCTTTCAATGTCTTCTTCGGTAAGCTCCTGGTAGCGATAGGTATTCTTCAGCCATGTCGTTATGCTCGGCACCTTGATGGTAACGTCCTCAGGAACATACCCAGCATAAAGGTAGATCAGGCCGATATGCATCAACTGTATGGATAGTTTCGATCCGGCAGCATGCACGGCATCCGCCAGCGCCTTCCAGTTCCTGGTCTGGCCATCATCGCTGATGGACATGGTATACGGCAGTGAGGAATCGGCACTTACCGAGGCATAGTGCGGCGTAATAAGGGCCGCGCCCCCTCTGGCTCTGGCCGCATAGTAACCAATCAGCCTGTCGGTCACGCCGCCCTTGGCATCGGCCAGCGCCACGCCCATGGCCGGCATAATCAGCCGGTTCTTCAAAGTCAGGCTGCCAATCTTACCAGGCTGGAATAGACGTTGGTAATCCATGTTCTCGATCACTCCTTCTTAAGACTCCTCCAGAGTTCACCTTTCCAATTAACGTATATGAACGAGGCTTTCAAGGTTTTCAGACTGGTCACTGTTTCCATGCTCCTGATGCCGGGTATCTTGCCCAGTTGTCCCAGCAGCATTTCCATCATCTCTCTGCGATCCCGAAAGGTCATCCAGGCCAGTACGTCATAGCGCCCGGTGCAGAGCGCCACGCTGTGTACGGTTCTGTGACTGCCCACGGCCTCTGCCACGTCCTTTATCTTCTCCGGGTACACCTTCAACCCCGTGGATACGACCAGCTTGTATCCAAGCGCCATGGGATCAACCATGGTCACAAACCTTATGACGCCCTCATCGTGAAGCCTCTTCATCCTCCTGAGAACAGTGGGCTTGCTCGTGCCCAGGCTCTGCGCCAGGTCAGCCGCAGTCTGTCTGCTGTCTCGCTGCAGGGTCCCGATCAAAGCCATATCCAGTTCGTCCAGAGAGACCGGCTTCTCCCTGGGGCGATAGCCCTCATTCTCCGAAAGCAGCGCGGGTGAGATCTTGACCTCCTGGCACGTTACTGTTTCGAACCGGGACAGGCCCTGTATCTTGCCCAGTCCTTCAGCAATGAACTCCAGGATCGCGCTCGGCCCTTCAAAGAGACCCCAGGCCATGATATCGAAAGGCCCGGTACAGACAGCGACGTAGTGAATCTGGGCCAGCGATGACAGTTCATCTGCCACAGTGAGTATGCTGCCTGGCATAGTGTTGATCCCAAAAACCACGCTGTCGGTGTACCCCAGAGCCACATGATCAGCCAGACAGACAGTCCTTATTACGTGGGAATCAATCAGTTTCTGCAGCATGCTGCCGATCGTGGGCCTGCTGATGCCCAGGTTCGCAGCCAATCCCGCCTGAGTACTTCGGGGATCAGACTCGAGCAGCTTTATCAGCCTCAGATCCAGGTCATCCAGATCAAGGGTTTTTTCTACAGACGATTTTTTATCCATACGACGCTTGTTGCCATTGGGTCACAGCAAACTACTGAACTCTTTACATCTAGATCATGTATTTTGTCACATTATTACTTCCGGGTCAATTCATACTTGCGGAGTGCCCCGGACATGTTATACATTTAGAAAGACGGCTCCGAGGAGCGGAGAGCGAGGGTCTGTAGTATTCTGTTAGATCAGAGTGAGACCATAATCATGATTGAAGGAGGTGAGCTTGCGGATTGTTCGCTTCACGGCTGGTGATAGAACCAAGTACGGTGTTTTGGACGGCAATTCAGTTCGCAGCCTGCAGATCAGCCCCTTCGACACATGCAGTGGCATGCACTATCGCCCGGAATTCGAGGGTCATGAGCACAGAATCAGCGAAATAAGGCTCCTCCCGCCCTGTACTCCATCAAAGATTATCTGTCTCGGGGTCAACTACCGCAGCCATGCCATCGAAACGGGACTGGCCATACCTGCCGTTCCCCTGATCTTCCTCAAGCCGCCCACAGCGGTCATCGGCCCGGAGGACAAGATCGTGCTTCCGGCCATAGAAAAGCGCAGAGTGGACTATGAAGCAGAGCTGGGAGTTGTCATCGGCAGACGTACCAAGGAAATAGCACGGGAACAGGCCAGGGAATGCGTCTTGGGCTATACCTGCTTCAACGACGTATCCGAGCGCTACGCCCAGAAGTCAGACGGCCAGTGGACGAGGTGCAAGGGTTACGATACCTTTGCACCGATCGGCCCTTGGATAGAGACTGAGGTAGACCCGGACGATCTGAAGGTGGAGTCTTATCTCAATGGCGAAGTGCGCCAGTCCTCCCGCACCAGCGACCTCATCTTCGGCGTGGCCGAGATCATCAGCTTCATCTCCGGCATCATGACGCTGCTGCCGGGCGATGTCATCGCTACCGGAACCCCCTCAGGAATCGGCAAGATGAAGCCCGGTGACGTCATCGAGATCAAGATAGAGAAGATCGGCACCCTGAAGAACTACGTGGTGGAACACGAGTAAGGGATCGGCTTTGGAGAAACTGAGGCACCTCTTCCAGCCACTCAAGATCGGTTCCATGGAAGTGAAGAACCGCATCGTCATGCCGGGCATGGACCCCAGCTTCGGCATAGATGATGAAGGCAAGGTGACAGAGCAACTGACCGCATTTCTGCTTGAGAGGGCCCGAAGCGGGCCGGGCATGATGATCTCCGGCGCTATGGCAGTCCACCCTACGGGGCTGGCTGACCCCACTACAGTTCACATGGTACCTGTGTGGGACGACAGCGTGTTGCCCAGCCTGGAGGGCCTGGTCAAGGCAGTACATCGGTATGACATCAAGTTCGGCGCGCAGCTTACGCACTGCGGGCTGGGCCATCTGCCTGCACTGGCTATCTGTCCTTCCGAGATGCTGGAAAAGAGCGCCATCGGGCCCACGAGAGCAGCCGCCCAGGAGGAGATCAAGGAGTTTGTCCGCTCCTTTGGGCTGGCCGCAGAGAGATGCACAGCCATCGGCTTCGATTTCATCGAGATTCACGGCGCTCATGCCTACCTCATCAATGAGTTCCTCACTCCTCATTACAACCGGCGCACCGATGAGTACGGAGGATCGTTCGAAAACAGAATAAGGTTCCTGCTGGAGGTGGTGAGTGAAGTCAGAAGAAGGGTCGGTCCTGAGACGCCGGTGGGTGTGCGTCTGAGCGGGGACGATTTCATTGGCGAGGGTGGGTGGCAATTGCCTGAGCTTTGCCGGCTGTCGCCTATCCTGGAGAAGGAAGGTGTTGACTATATCAATGTGACCCAGGGCGGTTTCTCTTACGGCACGATCCAGATCAACATCGCCCCGATGTACGAACCTCAGGGGGCCTTCGTTCGTTTCGCCGCTGAGGTCAAGAAACACGTCTCCATACCCGTCGGGACGGTCGGACGGATCAAGGACCCCATCATGGCCGACCGGCTGGTCAAAGAAGGGAAAGCTGACTTTGTCTGCATGGCCCGGGCACAACTGGCGGACCCGGAACTGGTGGAGAAGGCCAGGAATGGTGATATTGCGGACATCCGGCCTTGTCTGGCCGAATGCCTGGGCTGCATCGAAGGCATATTCCGGCACGCCACAGCCAGTTGCGCCGTCAACCCCAGGGTGGGACGCGAGCACGCGATCAGAGAGATCCGGGACGAGAAAAGTTCGGCGGCCAGGCGGGTGCTGGTGGCAGGGGCAGGGGTGGCCGGCCTTGAGGCAGCCAGAAGAGCGGCATTCTCAGGCCACAAGGTGACGCTGTGTGAAAGCAGAGCCTTCCTGGGAGGACAGGTGCGGCTGGCCGCCATGATACCTATGAGGCAAGAGATTGCGGACATCCTTCCCTGGTACGAGCGGCAGCTCAACAAGCTGGGTGTGGAGATACGCCTCAACACGGCCGTCACCGCGGATTTGCTGGACGAGTTGAAGCCCGATGTCCTGGTATTGGCCACAGGCAGCCTGCCGGAAGCATCGCTTGGCTTTGTAGAAGGCATGGGCAACATTGAGCACATGGAGATGTTGATGGCGGATGAGTTGCTGGAAGAGCGGAAGCCGACCGGCGACACGGTGCTGGTGGTGGGCGGCGACCAGGTTGGTATCGAGATTGCCGACTATCTGTCTGAGCAAGGGAAGACCGTACATGTTGCCGAGGCAGGCCCCCACTTCGCCAAGAAGCTGGCCACCAACGACAGACGCTATTTGATTTCGAGGCTGGCGGCGAAAGGTGTCAGACAGTACAAGAACGTTGAGAAGGTGGAGATACTGCCGGAAGAAGAGGTCTGGATAGTGAGTGGCGGCAAGAGGACGAAGCTGCCGGTCATTGACAGCATTGTGCTGGCCAGTCAGAGACGGCCCAACGTATTCCTCGCAGAGGTAGCGGAGCGAAAGAAGATTGAGGTCAAGATCGTTGGGGATGCTGCCGGCATCAGCGGCGAGGAGCAGGGCACCATAATGACCGCCATCGCCTCCGGTTATGATGCAGGAAGGCAGATATGATTTTGGGGTTGCCGGATGTCTCACCATCCCGGCTCCGCAACAATGGTGTTTAGCGGCTGTCGCCGTGCAATAGTATTGACTAGCGTTGGATCGCGCCGAAAGGAGACCGACATTGGCCACCGATTCAAGATTCAGCAAACTGATGGAGCCCGGCCGCATTGGGCGAATGGAACTCAGGAACCGCATCATTATGGCACCCATGGGAACGGGATATGCCACCAAGGAAGGCTTTGTCACCGACCGCCTGAAGGATTACTACGAAGAGCGTGCCAAGGGTGGAGCTGCACTGATAATCCCGGGCGTCTTATCTATCGATGCCCCTAGAGGTCGCTGTGAGACAGAACAGGTAGCCATCTCGGAGGACAAATACATTTCGGGGCTGAGTGAACTGGCGGATGTTGTGCATAAGCACGGCGCCAGGATTGCGGCTCAACTGCAGCACGGAGGCAAGATAGCCACGGTGGACGTAGTAGAAGGCATCAGGCCGGTGACTGCCTCGGAGGTACCCGCCGCCAACGCGAACGCCGCAGCGGACTTGAATCTCGAGGAAATAATGCGGATGGCGACGCGCTTCAGCAAGATGCCTCCAAACTTCATGACAAGAGCTATATCTCTCGAGGAAATCCCGGCGATGGTGGCACGTTTCGCTGAAGCGGCAGAGCGAGCCAAGAAGAGTCGGTTTGATGCAGTGGAAATTCACGCTGCCCACGGCTATCTCGTGGCCTCTTTCCTCTCTCCAGCCTCGAACTTCCGCACGGATCAATACGGCGGTGATCTGAAGAACAGAGCCCGATTCCTCCTGGAGATCATTCAGGCTGTCCGTGAGAAAGTGGGCAAGGACTATCCCGTTTGGTGCCGGATCGACGGGAGGGAGTTTGGAGTAGAGAATGGCATCACTCCTGAAGACAGCCGCGCGCTGGCGGTCATGCTGCAGGACGCCGGGGTTGATGCTATCCATGTCAGCGGCTACGGCGCTGTCCCCGGCACTTTCATCGATGCCCCGATCTGCTACCCGCCCGGGCACCTGGTGCCCGATGCTGAGAACATCAAGAAGGCCGTCAAGATTCCGGTGATAGCGGTGGGCAGGATCGATCCGGAGCTCGGCGAAGATGTCTTGCGCCAGAGTAAGGCCGACTTCATCGCCATGGGTCGGGCCCTTCTGGCTGACCCGGACCTGCCCAATAAGCTGCGCGAGGGGCGGCGGGATGATGTCAGACCCTGCATCCGCTGCTACGAGTGCGCCAGCCAGCATGTAGAGGATATGCCCACAATCTGCTCAGTAAACGTGGCCACTGGCAGAGAGGCTGAGTTCAGGATCAAGCCGGCGGATAAGCCCAAGAACGTGGCCATCATCGGCAGCGGTCCGGCCGGCATGGAAGCCGCCAGAATAGCCGCTCAGCGAGGCCACCACGTGACCCTGTACGAGAAGAATCAGCGGCTCGGTGGTTCGCTGGTCTTCGCCTCAGTGGTCAGCGCCGACAATGAAGGCCTGCTGGACTGGATGACAGGGCAGATGAAGAAGCTGCCCATCGACATCAAAACGGGTGTTGAGGTCAACGCGGAATCCATCATAGCCGCCAAGCCTGACGTCACTATCGTGGCTGTCGGGCCCAACATCGCTCCTCCTCAGATCCCCGGCGGCAACCGGCGCAATGTCATCAGCGGCAAGGACCTGCGCGAGATGATGAACGGGCGGGATGTCTCCGGCAAGCTCGCCTGGTGGATGAGAATGGGCCTGCCTCTGGTCAAACCGCTCCTGCAGCGCATGAAACCATCCGCTGCGGCAGCGTTCACGCGTCGCTGGATGCCTGTGGGGAAGAATGTCGTCGTTATCGGCGGCGACTTGGTGGCTATCGAGCTGGCCGAGTTCCTGGTGGACAGGGGCAGAAAGGTGACCGTCGTCTCGACAGAAAGGTCAATGGCACCGGAGATGTCCATTGCCCGGAGATGGAGGGTCCTGGGCAACCTGCGTGCGCACGGAGTCACCATGATCAACAAGGCGAAGTACGAGGAGTTCACCGACAAGGGTATGGTGATCTCCGGCAAAGACAAGAAGACGCAGACGATCGAGGCGGACACGGTGGTCATAGCCGAGGGCATCAAGAACAATCCTGGATTGTTCCAGGCACTGGAGGGCAAGCTGCCGAATGTATACCATGCCGGCGACTCCGCCAACGTGCGCCTGATCCTGGGAGCCATCGAAGATGGCGCCAAGATCGCCATAAAGATATAGCTTTCGCACCTGTCAGGTGTCATAGCTGGCAGCCGAAACGGCTTTGGATAGATGTCAGGGGACTTGATCCAGGATCAAGTCCCCTGCTATATTTCATGTCTCCAACCAATGGATTCAGAGAGTCACAGGACGCGGGTCTTCTTCACCGATGCCGAGTTCGAGGCAGCGTTCGGCGCTCAGGCCGCCGATGCGATCAAGATGCTGAGCAGGTACGCCGGAAACATCTGCCGGGACTGCGGCGGCGAATGCTGCCGCCGCATCAAGTGCGAACTCTACTCCAGCCGCTTTGCATTCTGTCCCATCTTCGCCTACCGGCCGGCCAAATGCCGGCTCTACTTCTGCGAGAAGATTCTGGAGAACGAGGCACTCAGCGAAACAGAACGGGAGATTCTGAACAAGCCGGCGGTGGAGCTCTCCGAGGCGCTGAGGCGGGGATGGGGACTCGGCATCTTCATCGAGCCGCCGATCAGGATCGGAGACAAGAGTTGGCTCACTTCTCTCGACATCGAAGCTCAGGTAGCCGAGGTCATCGCTTCGCTGGAGGCGGATGAAATCGACGCTGCCGCCGCGTCAGCCAGACTCCTGGATATCGTCCTCGGCTGTAGGCGCGACACACAGGAACCAACGTAGGGCACAGCATGCTGTGCTCCCGAGACACGCAATCCCAGGCAGTGCGTTTCACCCTCACCCGTACCTCTCCTATCAAGGAGAGGAGATAATCACCGTACGTCCTCACGACGGATTGGATCCAGCGACGTTGAAAATGATCGATCCTTTCTGAGGCCCAGCTTCGGGTTGCCGTTCTGGATTCCCACCTGCGCGGGAATGACACGAGAGTATGGGAATGCAGGACGCGTCAGGTGGCAAACCTGACACCCATGTCTACGGGGCGTGCAAGGGGCTTCGCCCCTCTGTGTCTTTTTCCTATCCCCAAGAGTGGGGGACGTCGCAGTTGCATCAGGAGGCAAGATATGAACAGGGGCCAAAGTAGAGGCATGGCATGCCATGCCTCTACAAAATGTCGATGGCATCCCTGTACTAATGCACGATGGATGAAGGGCCGACCAGGGTTTCCGGAATGAATTCCGGGGGTTGCACCAACTCCATGACGATGGCCTTCGGCCCGCACTTGATGGCGCACAACCCGCAGCCCACGCACTTCTCCTTGTTGATTACAGCTACCGGCGACTTGCTGCCGGGAACGCTCTTTATCTCGATGGCGCCAAAGCCGCAAACCTCAAGGCAGTCCTTGCAGCCCGCCTTGCAGAGCTTCTGGTCCACCTTGGGCAGGAAGCGGCTGGGCCGAAGCGCCGCCATTACCTTGTCTCCGCGGAGAATGGGATGGAGTACCAGGCAGGCGTCGGCGCAGCAGTAGCAGATGAACTCCAGGCCCTGCATGACCGAGATGTTGGTCACCGTGGGGGTAAGGCCGGCGGCGGTGGCCTGATGGTGGATAGTGATGGCCTCGTCAGCTGAGACCTTCTTGCCGCTGCCCCGGTACAGGTCGTACTCCGCCCGGCGGCCGAACTGAGTGCAGGTGAAGATGGGGTGCTTGCACATCCCCTGCCTGCTCGCCTGCATACCTACGCGGCAGCAACAGCGCCGGATGCTGATCAGGTCTTTGTGTGCCATGATGATCTCTTCCGCGCTCTCGTACGGCAGCGGCTTGAAACCCGCCGGCATGGCCTTCATGGGCATGATCACCCTCAGGGCCGGGATGGGCAACTGGGTCAGACCACTGACGATCTCCTTCCACCAGCCGGCATCGTACAAGTCCATCCAGAGCTGGGCGATCCCCTCCGGAATCAGCTCCGGCACGCTGGCCAGGATATTGTCGTGCAGCGTTCCCAAGTCCCGCGGGAAGCGCGTGCCCTTGCGTGACGTCACCACCAGACCACGCCGGGCAAACTGATGGATCTTGTCCTCCACCTCTTTCTCGGTCATCTTGAACTTGGCCGCCAGATCAGCGTTCGAGGCCGGCAGCGCCAAAAGGAAGAGCGCCTCCTCCGGCTTCATGGCTTTCTCCAGTATCCGATGCAGAAGTTCTGAATCCTTATGCCCTGTGGATTCCGCCAGTTTCACGTAAGCTTCGTGCGTAGCCATTACCTAGTGTCCTCCCCTTTTTTAACTGTACGTTTTCAGCCGCTCTATCCCTTCCGCGGCGCAAACATGTTCGCCATAATCTTCGTCTCTCCCCTGTTCCACATCTCTTCGAAGAGACGAGTGTAGCCAGTGTGTTTTATCTTCCATTCACCGTTGACCTTCACATACTCATCGTGGTAGAAGTTGACTTCCCTGGTGGACACGTTGCGGTCCATGATGATGAGGCCGGCCTCGGATGTCCAGATGCCCTTGGCCGTCGTTTCGCTCGTTATGTCAATTTCAGGCTGATGTCCCTGATGCATGCTCAGCACGGTGTCGGGGCCCAAGCTCTTCTTGAGGAACCCCATGATGGCCTCTATCCCCTTGAAGCTGTACTTGCCATCGGTGTAGCTCGTGGTGGCGTCCGCCGTGAAGCACTCAGCCATCTCATCCCACAGCTTGGCGTCCAGGCACCGGAAGTACTTGTGCTTGAGCCTCTTGATAGCTTCGATGTCCTCGGTGATCGCCGCTTTGCGCTCCAGGGCCTTGATTCTGGCTTCCAGATCCTTCAGGTCAGCCACGTTGGCCTCCTTCCCAGGACGACGGCTGGTGCATCCTGTCGATGATCTTCAGGCTCTTGATCTCATTCCGATCCCATATCTCCCGGTAGACAAGGTCATAGCCTGTTCGCTTGATCTTCCACCGGCCATCAACCTTAACGTACTGGTCGTGATAGAGGGCGGCACACTGCATGCCTCTATTCTTCAGGGTTATGATGTAGTCTTCCAGATACCACATTCCGACTGCGGTATTCTCGCTGGTGATCGTGATTTCGGGATGATGTCCCTGGTGCATGGTGAGGACAGGCATGTCCAGAGTGCTCTTGAGGTACTTCATAATGGCATCCCGGCCCTCATAGTGCTCGCGCCCATTGGAGTAATCGGTAACGGCATCTTCAGTAAAGCAGTCAGCCAGATCATCCCACAACTTGCAGTCAATGGATCGGAAGTACCTGGCCTTGAGCTGCTTGATAGCCTCTGTATCTTTCAGCACTTCGACTTCGCGCCGCAAGCGCTTTATCTCAGCTTCAAGTTCTTCTATGCTTGCCATGTTATCCCTTTCCTCATGCTGTCTTTTTAACCCTTCTTGGCACCAAATTCTTTCCAACATGTCATTGCGAGCCATTCTCCGAGCCCGGCAAGGAGAAGGCGAAGCAATCTTCTCCACACCTAGAGATTGCCGCGTCGCTCCGCTCCTCGCAATGACACTCCGACGCAGCCTGGAGACATCCCCACCAGCCGTCATTTATGCGTCTTCTGCCCTGCTCCGGCAATGTGATTGGCCGCCACGTACCCGAACACCATGCTCTTGCCTTGCGCCGCACCGCTGTCGTAGTGATGGCCAAGCGGCAGCATGGCGGTCGTGTTGCTTGTGCCGTAAAGCCCCGGAATAACCTCGCCGCGTACATCGATCACCTGAGCATCAGTATTGGTCACCAGGCCTCCCAGGTTGCCGGCCGTGGTCAGCGCCAGTTCCACCGCATAGAACGGCGGTTTCTCCAGGGGACCCAGGACAGCCTTCGAGCCACGGTTCGGGAAAATGGCCTCCGCCCAGCGCAGATCGTACGGGCTTTCGCCCCGGCGGAAATCGGGGTCTTTGCCTTCCCTGGCAAAGCGATTGAACCGCTCGACTGTTTCCACAAGGTTGTCGCCGGATATGCCGATGGCTTCTGCCAGAGCCTTCAGAGTTTCGCCCTTCTTAACCAACTCGTTTACATCGGTCGTGCCGCGCTTGAGACCGGCAAAGGGGAACATGTCACGGAAAGACTGGTCACAGATAAAGAAGACAGGCCAGTTCTTGAAACCACCCTTCTGTCTGTCGTACTCCAGTAAGGCACGGCCCATGTCCGGATAGAAGCACTCATCGCAGCAGCGTTTCCCATCGCGGTTCACCATGATCATGCCGGGATAACCATATA
>CAYYWI010000049.1:2799-17857 GCA_964475375.1 uncultured Dehalococcoidia bacterium | reverse complement strand
AACCCGAAGGGGTGGCCAGTTTACCAGCTTCAGGACGTGGTGAAGAACGGAACCATTGTCACTTACGGTATCGTTCAAGCCGGAGACGAATTCGCCGGCGGAGTACCGTATATCCGCACGGGCGACATCGTTGACGGTGAGATTGCAGGCGAAGGTATTCGCCACACAGACCCCGAAATCGCCGCGAGATTCGCTCGGTCTCGTGTTTCAGCCGGTGAGATCGTCATGAGCATTCGTGCGACAGTTGGAACTACTGCCGTTGTCCCGCCGGAGTTGGACGGCGCCAATCTCACGCAAGGCACTGCCAGAATAGCTCCGGGTGATAGAGTTCAGGGTTTGTATCTCCTGAATCATCTACGAACGTCAGGGACCCAGCACTGGATCAGCCGTCAGATAAAGGGGGCAACATTCCGTGAAATCACCCTCGCGCGACTGCGGGAGCTGCCTGTTGCCGTTCCGCCGATGACCATCCAGCGCGAATTCGCACGCCGCGTCGCGGCTGTGGAGAAGCTCAAGGCCACCCACCACACCTCTCTGGCGGAGATGGACGCGCTTTTTGCCTCGCTCCAATACCGGGCCTTCAGAGGGGAACTGTAGCGTGACCGCCGCCATCCATGAAGTCAGCTTCAACGGCGCCTTTCTCCAGCGAGGTTTCTGGCTCTATGTCTGGGAGATCACAGCGCCCCGCGGCAAGATGCTTTACTATGTGGGACGGACAGGGGACAGTTCTTCGACAAACGCCCAATCGCCATTCAACCGCATGGGCCAGCATCTTGGTTTCAACAACAGGAGCAATCGGCTCCGCCGCCTGCTGGAGGACAATGGCGTTGCCCCTGAGAAGTGTGCCTTTCATCTGCTGGCATATGGGCCGGTCCTGGAAGAGGCCGCCACAAGAGAGGAGCACATAGCGCGCCGAGACACCATTGGTGGCCTGGAGAAGGCACTGATCAGCGCGTTGATGGATTCGGGCTACGAGCTGCTCAATACCGTGAGCCGTCGTGAAACACCACACCGCGATTCAAGGCGTTGGAACAGAATCCGCGCTGCCTTTGCAGAGCACTTTCCCAAGCTAAAGCAGCAGCCCACGCGGAGGAAATCCAAGGCGTGAGCAACTTTGATTTCCTGAAGGCTGAATGGCCCGATATCCACGAGGCAGCCGCCAAGGCCGAAGCCTTAGCCTATCCCGACCCGCGAACCAGTTGCTTCTACGCACGGCGCAGCCTGGAGGTGGCGGTATCCTGGCTCTACCGCAGCGACCGCGCGCTGAGGCTGCCCTACCAGGACCACCTGGCCGCGCTCATCCACGAGCCGACCTTCCGCGATGCCGTCGGCCCGGCAGTCTTCACCAAGGCGAGGCTGCTGAAGGACCTGGGCAATATGGCGGTGCACAGCACCCGGCCGGTCCGCCAGGCAGATGCGCTCACAGCGGTGCGCGAGCTGTTTCACCTTTGTTTCTGGTTGGTGCACACCTACGGCCGCGGCGCGAAGCCCGCCGACAATCTGGCCTTCGATGATACCCTGCTTCCCAAAGGCGCGGCCATCCTGGCTCAGACCCAGGCCCAGTTGCAAGACCTGGAGGCGAGACTGGCGGAGAAGGACGTCAAGCTTTCGACGCTGCTCTCCGACAAGGCCGCCCTGGATGAGGAGTTGCGGCGGTTGCGGGAGGAGGTGGCCAAGGCCAAAGCCGCCAACGCGGTTAGGCCGGATACCCACAACTACTCCGAAGCCGAGACTCGCGATTACTTCATCGATCTCCTGTTGAAGGAGGCCGGATGGTCGCTGCTCCAGGAGGGGCGGGACACCGAGTACCAGGTCGAGGGCATGCCCAACGCCCAGGGCGTGGGCTTCGTGGACTACGTGCTTTGGGGCGACGACGGCAAGCCGCTGGGGCTGGTGGAAGCCAAGCGCACCCGGCGCGACTCCCGCGTCGGCCAGCAGCAGGCCAAGCTGTACGCCGACTGCCTGGAGAAGAAGTTCGGGCAGCGTCCGGTAATCTTCTACTCCAACGGCTATGAACACTGGATATGGGATGATGCCGGCTACCCACCCCACCCGGTGCAGGGCTTCCTCAAGAAGGCGGAACTGGAGCTTCTCGTCCAGCGGCGCACCACGCGGCTCCCGCTTGCCACCGCACCGATCGACAGCGCCATTGTGGAACGCTATTACCAGACGAGGGCCATCCGGCGTATCGGTGAGGCGTTCGAGAAGGACCACGACCGCAAAGCGCTCCTCGTGATGGCCACGGGCGCCGGCAAGACCCGGACGGTGATCGCGCTATGTGACCTGCTTATGCGGTGCAACTGGGTCAAGCGGGTGCTGTTCCTCGCCGACCGCGTGGCGCTGGTGAACCAGGCGGTGGGCGCATTCAAGAGGCATCTGCCCGCCTCTTCTCCGGTGAACCTAGTGACGGAGAAGGACACCGATGGCCGGGTCTACGTCTCCACCTACCCCACGATGATGCGGCTGATCGACGAGTCCAGCAACGGCCAGAGGAAGTTCGGGGTCGGCCACTTTGACCTCGTCGTCATCGACGAGGCGCACCGCTCCGTCTACCAGAAGTACCGCGCCATCTTCGAGTACTTTGATTCGTTCCTGGTCGGCCTGACGGCCACGCCCAAAGACGAAATCGACCGGAACACGTACAGCCTGTTTGAACTGGAGACCGGCGTGCCCACCGATGCTTACGGCCTGGACGAGGCGGTGAACGACGGCTTCCTGGTGCCGGCCAAGGCTGTCTCCGTTCCGGTCAAGTTCCAGCGCGAGGGCATCCGGTATGACGACCTCTCGGAGGAGGAGAAAGAAGAATGGGACGCGCTGGACTGGTCGGAGGACGGCGCCGTGCCAGACCAAGTTGGGGCGGAGGCAGTCAACCAGTGGCTCTTCAACAAGGACACCGTGGACAAGGTGCTGGAGCACCTGATGACCAGCGGCCAGAAGGTGGCTGGCGGAGACCGCCTGGGAAAGACCATCATCTTTGCCAAGAACCACGACCACGCCCAGTTCATCGCGGAACGCTTCGACGCCAACTATCCACACTACAGAGGGGAGTTCGCCCGCGTCATCGACTTCCAGGTCGAGTATGCGCAGTCACTCATCGACAACTTCTCCAACCCGGACAGGCTGCCGCACATCGCCATATCGGTGGACATGCTCGACACCGGCATCGACATACTGGAGGTGGTGAACCTGGTCTTCTTCAAGCTGGTGCGGTCAAAGACCAAGTTCTGGCAGATGGTGGGCCGCGGCACCCGTTTGTGCCCGAACCTCTTCGGACCAGGACAGCACAAGGAGTTCTTCTACATCTTCGACTACTGCCAGAACCTCGACTTCTTCAGCCAGGACCTGCCCCCGACGGAGGGCGCTGCGGGAGAATCCCTGGGCAAGCGGCTCTTCCTGGCGCGGCTGGACCTGATCAGCGAGTTGGACCTTATGGTCGGTGCGCCCAGGAGTCCCGAAGCCGTTCGGGAGCCGAGAACGGTCTATGGCGAAGCGCCGTCAGAGGCGCGTCTGCGCGAGGAAGTCTCAGAATTCCTGCACCAGCAGGTTGCCGCCATGAACCTGGACAACTTCATCGTCCGCCCCAAGCGGCGTCTGGTGGAGAAATACGCTGATCCCCAGGCATGGCGCGTTCTCAAACCTGAGGATATGAGCGAGCTGGCTCACAATGTGGCCGGGCTGCCCAGCGAACTGGTGGACGAAGATGAGGATGCTAAGCGCTTCGACCTGCTGATGCTGCGGCTGCAGTTAGCGCTGCTGCGCTCCGAGCCGGGCTTCGACCGGTTGCGCAAGCAGGTGCATGCCATCGCCGGGTTGCTGGAGGAGAAGTCCGCGATCCCGATGGTTCTGGCTCAGATGCCGCTCATTCAAGACATCCAGTCGGATGAATGGTGGCAGGATGTGACGGCGCCCATGCTGGAGAACGCCCGCAAGCGGCTCCGCGCGCTGGTGAAGTTCATCGAGAAGGCCCGACGGCAGCCGGTGTACTCGGACTTTGAAGATCAGATTGGCGCTGATACCGAGGTGAATCTGCCCGGATTCGGTGCCGGTGCGGACTTCGCCCGCTTCCGGGCCAAGGCGCGGCAGTTCCTGCGGGAACACGAGAGCGACGTGACCATTCACAAGCTCAGGTGGAACATGCAGCTTACGGCCCACGACCTGGAGAATCTCGAACAGATCATGCTGGACGCCGGAGTCGGCACACCAGAGGACTTCAGCAAGGCCAGGGACGAGAGCGGCGGCTTGGGCCTGTTCATCCGATCTCTGGTTGGGCTGGACCGTGAAGCTGCCAAGCAGGCATTGGGTCATTTCACATCCGGCAAGTCAGTTTCCGCCAACCAGATCGAGTTCGTCAGCCTCATTATCGACCAACTGACGCAGAACGGAGTGATGGACCCGAGTCTGCTCTACGAGTCGCCCTTCACCGATATCAGCCCGCGCGGTCCGGAAGGCGTCTTCGAGTCTGCACGCGTTGACCAACTGGTGGCGCTGCTGGAGGGGATTCGCCGGACGGCGGTGGCGTAGAGAACGAATGCGATACGACCCGGATAAACACCACCGGCGTTCCATCCACCCTCGGTAGGGGCGAATCTTGTATTCGCCCTGACAATTCCCGTCGGTCCGATTCGGGCGATCACCAGGATTTCTACAGCGACCGCCAACCCATCCGCGTTCTGTAGGGGCACGGCGCGCCATGCCTCTACGATTGCCGTTGGTGCGTATTTCGTGACAGTCGCGGAAAACGCCCGTAGAGGCAACGCATGCGTTGCCTCTACATACCACGCGGTGAACGGGGAGATGCATCTGAACGATGCCGGCGAAATGGCGCGGCGTTGTTGGGAGGACATCCCGGACCAATTGGATGCCATGGTCATCATGCCCAACCACGTTCATGGAATCATCGACGTTGGCTGGCAACGCTCTCTACGAACACACCGACACGCGTAGAGGCAGGTTTCAAACCTGCCTCTACAGGGTCATCCGACAATACATTCCGGGCAATCCAGCTCGGTGGGACGAGGATGAGAACAACCCCGTTTGAATCCGGGGCGATGGACTACAAAACAGCCTGGACATAGGTGCCTGCTTGCAGAAAAGGAGGTCTATTCGTCTGAGCCAGGGACAAGCGACTGCGGACAATCATCCATCAGCGCAGCCGGTCTCTTCATCTCCATCAGAATGAAATCGTGACCGGACTTGATCTCGCGCTTGCAGGCCACAAAACCGCATTTCTGAAAGCTCTTCTGGGCTCTGACATTCCACACCAGAGTGTGCAGGTATACCTTCTTCAGTCGCTCTCGCCGAAACACATAATCCACCAGGGCCGTCACTGCATCTGTGCCATAGCCGGAATCCCAGTAGCCGTGGTCACCGATGAGGATACCAACCTCTGCTTCCCGTCTCAGCAGGTCCAGGTTGTAGTAGCAGCAATTCCCGATGTGCTTCCCTTCCAGCGTCTCAACGGCCAGGACACGACCCTTGCCGTCCGCACGCCTGTCAAGCTCCTCGGCATATGAAAGCAGGTACATCGAGAACGGCATGTCCAGGGGCATGGTAGCGTCAAGCCGGGCCAACTCGGGATCCCTTTTCCAGAGGTAGTCCTTCCACGCGTCATCCAGCCTCTTCTCGCGAAGGATGACTTTCTTGCCCTTTATCATCCCGGATCACCCCTTGCTCCCCACAGCCAGGTCGGCACAAAGAATGGGCGGGGTGGAGATTGATCCCACCCACCTGGACTCGCTGCCCACCGCCACAATCCGGTTGAGGACCTCATAAACATTGCCCGAGACTACCGTATCCTTGACCCTTCCCACAATCTCGCCGTTCTCTATCTTGTACCCCAGCAGGACATTGCCGCTGAAATCGCCGCCGAGGACATTGGTCTGGGAAGCCCCCATAAGCTGCTCCACCACCAAACCCTCCCTGATGTCCTGCACCATGTCCGCCAGGCTTACCTTGCCGACCTCAACAACCAGATTGCTCGTCGAAGGAGCGGGCAGGCTGGCGCCGGCCCTGTCGCCACTCCCGGTGCTCTGAACGCCAGACATTCCAGCCGTCTGAAGGTCATACAGGAAACCTCCGACCACGCCGTGGTCGATCAAAGGCATGTTCCGGCTGGGAACCCCCTCATCATCGCAAGGGCGGCTCCTCGGGCGGTAATCAAGGATGGCGTCGTCTCTCAAAGAAAATGCTTCGCCGAAGACTTTCTGGCCGATCTTCCCCATCAGCGGAGACACCTTCTGCAGAACCACTCTCCCGTTGAAGGCCACCGAGAGAGGTGCTATCAGCGCACTGACCACCCCATGAGCGGTGAAGATCACCGGCAGCCGTCCGCTGGGCACCGATGCCTGCCTCCTGGCCAGCTCTAACTGCCTCACCACCGAGTTGGCCACCGTATCGATGTCTGTGATAGCCTGGCAGGAACTCTCGCCGTCGCCCACAAACAGCATGTCGGTGTCCTTGATCAGGTTCCCCTCCAGACCAAGCACAAAAAAGGTCTTCTTAAACTCGGCCTGTCCACCCTTGGAGTTCATCAGCAATAATGTGCCGGAACCCTTTCCAACGCTGGCATCACACAGCAGATCGGGAGTGTGCTCCCGTACCCTGGCTATCAGCGACTGGCCCGAGTCAACCATCCGCTCAATCTCAAAGCTCTCCACCGCCGGGTCATGCATAGCCACCTCAGGGAATGAACACCGATCCGGCAGTTCGAACCTGGCCACAGCTCCGAACTGGGCGACTTCTACGGCCCGACTCACCAGCGAACCCACGTCGTCCAGGTTGGTGGCGGTGGAGAAGCCGATCCGGCCGTTCCGCACCAGCCGAAGTGCTACCATCATGCTCTCGTTGGTCTGCAACTGCTTCAGACGGTTCGCCTCAAAAATGACCGGCGTATCATCCACAGAACTGTAGAAAACCTCGGCCTGCTCGGAGCTCTTCTTCGCCCTTGACAGGATATCTTCCAGTTTGGCTCTAATCGATTGATCCATCATTCAATAACCCCTTTGCCAAAGGGTTCTGTAATCGAGGAGCACCTCGAACTCCCTGGCGGAGATGCTCTCCACATGCCAGCCTGTCATTGCGAGCCATTCTCTGAGTCCGGCGAGGAGAAGGCGCGGCAATCCCATCTTCCTCTCGCACCACCACCTTGAGATTGCTTCGTCGATTCGCTTCTCGCAATGACACCGGTGTCATCCTTTGACACTCCAGCTCCGGCATGAGGCTTCTCCTGCACCTCACATTAAACAACACGACTATGCTCCGCCTACCAGGCAGCTTCGGATTCTGATGTGGGGGCTGCCGTTGGACACGGGCAGCGGCGACTGCCCGCTCTTGCCACAACCACCCCCCTGGTTCATTTCCAGGTCATTCCCGATGGCATCTATGTTCTGAAGGGTGGTGAATACGTTGCCCGTGAGCACCACCGGGCGCAGCAGTTCAGCCACACGCCCGTTTCGGATGGCATACGCCTCGCCCGCCGAGAAGGTGAACATTTCCATGCTGGTGGTGCCACCGTACCAGTTCCTCACGTATATCCCATCCTTGATCTCGCTGATCATCTCCTCAAACGTCACCTTCTGGGGCTCTATGTAAGTGTTCGTCATGCGTACGATCGGAGGATGCTGGTAGTCAATGGCCCGGGCATTGCCGGTGATGGGCTCGCCCATCCTGGCCGCCGTCTCTCGCGAGTGCAGCCTGCCGACCAGCACACCCTCCTTGATGAGATAGGTCTTGGTAGCGGGGACACCCTCGTCATCATACTTGAAGCTGCCGCGCAGACCGGGTACAGCCGCACCATCCACAATGTTGAGATGCCGGCCCCCGAACTTGCGCCCCAGGACCATGATCTCCTTCATCCGCTCGTTCTCGTAGGTGAAATCCGCCTCGGAGAGATGGCCGAACGCCTCATGCGTGAATACGCCCGCCAGTATGGGGTCCAGAACCACCGTGTATTCTCCGCTCTTCACCTTGGGTGCTGAGATCAGCTCGACCGCCCGTCTGGCGATCTCCTCAACCTCCCGATGCTGCCTTTCTACCTGACCAAAGTCTCCCCTGCTGCCCAGGCTCAAGCCTGCCTGCTGTACATCGCCGCCGTCCCTGGCCATCGCGGTAACGCGCATGGACACGTCGCTGTGCATCTGCTCGATGTAGCTTCCCTCGGAACTGGCGAATGTAACCTTGCGCCGTCTGTCGCTGTAGGCTACCACAGAGGACTCCACCTTCGGCACACCCATAACGACGTCGTTGTATTGCTCTACCAGGCGCATCTTGTCGGCCAGGGATACTTTGGAGGAGTCTTTTGCCGTCATCTCTTGAACGGTATCGACCGCCGGCGTGAGCGGCGCGAACCGGCTGGTGTCATGGCCCACGAGTTTGGCCTGCCTCACCGCCAGCTTCACCTTCTCTCGCAAGCCGCTGACATCATTGAAGCTGACAAATCCCCAGCCCCCCTTCACCAGCGCCCTGACGTTGCCGCCGCTGCTGTTGGGCTGACTGACGTCTTCGAGCTCTCTTCCGCGATAGCGGATGCCCGTCGCCCGGCGTTCTTCAAGGCGTACCTCTATGTAATCAGCATCATGCCCCTTGAGAGCCTCAGCCAGCATATCCCGGTTCAATATAGTGCCTCCAGAAGAGTAAAGGCGCTGCCACAGCAGCGTTAGTTACCAGTCTATAAGCCTGTCCCAAGCATTGTCAATCTGTATGGCCGTATAGCCACGCATAGAGGCTCACTCTTGTGCTATAATTCGAGCGGAGTCGCTGCACCAGGAGTTATATGAAATGGCCACTGACGACGAAGCAAAACTCAAGATACTGCTGAACCACTGGATCGAGCATAACAAGGAACACTCAGAGGAATTCACGCAGTGGGCTTTGAAGGCCAAGACCAACGGCAATGCCAAGACCCACAACCATATGATCAAGGCTGTGCAGCAAATGGAGAAAGCCAACGAATCACTGCAGGCTGCCTTGGAAAGCCTGAAGGAGAAGTAGATGTGTCTGGGCAAGGCCTATCTTGAAGCAGACGGCAAGCGCGAACTCGTTCTCGATTCGGTAGCCCTGTTGGAGATCAGCGATAAAAAGGTGAAGTTATCCACCATCTTCGGCGATCAGAAAGAGCTGGAGGCCACTATCAAAACGATCGACTTCGAGAGCTCCAGAATCATCCTGGAGGGGGCACCTGCCACAAAATGAGCTGCTTTGAGAGTCTTCAGGAAAAAGGATACCGGCTCACCCCGCAGCGCATCATGGTCCTGGAAGCTCTCCATGAAGCCGAAGGCCACATCACGGCACCCGACATATGCGACCGCGTTCGGACCAAGTATCCCTGGGTCAACAAATCCACCATCTACCGCACCCTCGACCTGCTGAAGGAGCTCGACCTCGTCACTGAGACTGAACTGGGCGGGGACAAGCTCTACTACCACCAAGCCGACAAGGGGCATCACCACCACCTCATCTGCCAGAAATGCGGACAGACCATCGACATTGACGAGGATGTCTTCGCCTCACTGGAAGCCACTCTCCGCAAGAAGTATGGCTTCAGCGCCGACCTGAAGCACCTGGCCATCCACGGTCAGTGCCTCAAGTGCCAGGGTTGACTCTCTCTTTTTTTGTGCAGTATAATGCAACTAGTTGCAACTACATCTACATGCAGTCACCTGGGAGTTGCAGACTGAACAGCGGGGGAGAGGAGCAAGATGCATATTCCGGACGGATTTCTGAATGCACCCACCATCGCCATCACATCAGCCGTCTCAGCGGCTTGCGTAGGCGGCGCCGTAGTTATGGCCAACAAGAAGCTGGGCGAGAAACAGGTGCCGGTAATGGGCGTCACGGCCGCCTTCATCTTCGCCGCACAGATGCTCAACTTCCCGATAGCCGGAGGCACCTCAGGTCACTTCCTGGGAGCAGTGTTTGCGGCCATACTCCTTGGCCCGTGGGCCGCCACCCTCATCATGACCAGCGTGCTGCTTCTGCAGTGCTTCATCTTCCAGGACGGAGGCGTGACCGCTCTGGGAGCCAACATCCTGAACATGGGCATCATCGCCCCCTTCGCAGGTTACTTCATATACAAGGGAATCAGTACCTTAATGGGAAGAAACAAGAAGGGGATCCTTGCGGGCAGCTTTGTTGCTGCCTGGGCCTCAGTATTTCTGGCCGCCAGCGCCTGTGCCCTGGAGCTCTGGGGCTCGGGCACATCTCCGATCCGGTCTGCCTTCCCGGCAATGGCAGGTTGGCACGCCATCATCGGCATCGGTGAAGGAATCATCACTGCGGCGGCTCTCAGCCTGGTGCTGGCCACCCGCAGAGACCTGCTGGGGTTGCAGAGAGTCCAGGAGGACACGCATGAAACTCAAATGGCTTAGGTGGTGGCATATTGCCCTGGCTATAGTGCTGGTGCTGGCGGTCGTTTCGCCTCTGGCTTCCGGCTCACCGGACGGCCTGGAGAGAGTGGCCGAGGACGAAGGATTCATCGGAAAGGCATCCGAGCCGCCTTTCAAGATCATCGCCGACTACGTTTTCCCGGGGATACACAATGAGGCCCTGGCAACTATCCTGGCCGGCATCATCGGCACGGTGGCCATTTTCGTGGTCGTCTATGCCGTGGCCTGGCTGCTGAGACGAAGACAGGCAACCAAGCACCAGTGACGCCAGCGCAAGCCCTTGCGAAGAAGGCAGCAAAAAAGTGGAACACAGCTTCATCGATCAATACAGCAACCTGGACAGCCTTGTGCACCGGCTCGATCCACGCACCAAGCTCATCGCCACGATAGCCTTCATACTGGCAGTGGTCCTCACTCCGGTTACCGAGTGGCCGGCCTTCATCGGTTACCTCCTCTTTGTTTGTGCGCTGATACTGATCTCCAGGCTGCCGCCGCTGTACGTCTTCAAGCGAGTCCTGCTGATCGTGCCTTTCGTCCTGCTGATAGGGGTCTTCAACATTTTCAGGGCCGGCGAGCCGATGGCCACCATGCACATCTGGCGCTGGCAGCTATCCATCACGCATGAAGGACTGCTCGTGTTCGCGAACGTGGCCGCGAAGGCCATCATCTCCAGCCTGGCGCTGATCATGCTGTCTTCCACTACCAGCTTCACCAACCTCCTGAGAGGACTGCAGACGCTGAAGATGCCGAACGTCCTTGTGATGACGCTCTCCTTTACTTACCGCTACATCTTCGTGCTGATAGACGAAGCCATGCGAATGTGGCGCGCCAGGGAGAGCCGGAACTTCGGCGGCCGCTGGATATGGCAAGTCAAGACAATCGGCAACCTGATAGGCACCCTGTTCATTCGCAGCTATGAGAGAGGCGAGCGCGTATATGCCGCCATGGTTTCGCGGGGATACGAGGGGCAAGTGAGGGGAATCGACACTCTGAGCTTCACAGCGGTAGACGCTGGCTTCGCCGCCATTGCCGTACTCTTCCTGGCATCGATGTGCGCTCTCGTCGTATTATGGTAGTAGCTGAACACAAGGCCCCGGGCCGCCAGCCGGTTAGAACCATGACAGAGAGCGCGATAAGAATAGACCACCTTTCATTCAAGTATCCGGATGGTCGGCTGGCGCTTCACGATATCAGCCTCGTGATCAGTCACGGCGAGAAGGTAGCCATCATCGGGCCCAATGGGGCCGGCAAGTCCACACTGCTTCTGCACCTGAACGGCATCCTGCAAAGCGACGGCGCAATACGCCTGTTCGGGATGACCGCCGAGGGCAAGAACCTCAAGGCCATCAGGAACAAGGTGGGTTTGATCTTCCAGGACCCTGACGACCAGCTCTTCTCGCCCACGGTTTTTGATGACGTCGCCTTCGGCCCCATCAATATGGGCCTTCCTGCTGAAGAAGTGCGGCAGAGGGTGACGAGGGCGCTCAGCCTGGTGGGAATGACCGGCTATGAGTCGCGTTCTTCGCACCACCTCAGCCGGGGAGAGAAGAAGCGTATCGCCATCGCCACCGTCCTCTCCATGAACCCGGAGGTCCTGGTGATCGATGAGCCGACAAGCGATCTCGACCCGAGAAGCAAGTGGTCGCTGGTGGCGCTGCTCAAGGGCCTCCCCATGACCCAGATCATCACCACACATGAGCTGGAGATACTGACCACACTTTGTGAGCGCACGATAGTCCTCGATCAGGGAAGGATTGTGGCTGACGGACGCACCGCTGAGATTCTGGCTGACACCGTCCTGCTGGAAGCCCACGGGTTGGCCCAGCCCAGTCAGGCTTAGCCGGGCAAGACTTCCAGTTCCAGGCTGATGTCCAGGGCCTTCACTGAGTGAGTCAGAGCCCCCACAGAGATCAAGTCAACCCCTGTCTCAGCCACGCGCCTCACGTTGTCCAGAGTGATACCGCCGGAAGCCTCCAGGAGAACCCGGCCGCCCACCGACTTCACGGCACGGCGCATTTCGTCCACACTCATGTTGTCCAGCATGACAATGTCCGCCCCGGCTTCAACGGCCTCAAGGGCCTCTTCGACCGTGGTGACTTCTACCTCGATCTTGAGCGTGTGCGGAGCGTTATTCCTGGCCAGGGCAATGATTGCCTTCAGATCAAGCCCGCGCGCTCGAAGCGCAGCCAAGTGATTGTCCTTGATAAGGATGCCGTCACCCAAGTGTCCGCGATGGTTATGTCCGCCGCCTGCCCTCACAGCATACTTTTCCAGAATCCGCAAACCCGGCGTCGTCTTGCGGGTATCCACTATTCTGGCCCCGGTTCCCTGGACGGCATCAACGTACCGGTTCGTCTCTGTGGCTATGCCGCTGAGCCGCTGCATGAAATTCAGGGCCACCCGCTCCCCCCGCAGAATGCTGGAAACCTTTCCCGCAATCGCAGCGATCTTGACCCCACGCTTCAGCTTGTCCCCATCATGAAGAAGTGCTTTGAAGCTGAGCGATGGATCGACCTCGGCGAAAACGAGTTGAGCAACCTCAACGCCCGCCAATATGCCGGCGGACTTGGCAAGGATAGAAGCTTTGCCTTCGGCATCAGAGGGGATCAAGGCCTGCGTGGTGACATCGCCCCAGGCCCAGTCTTCAGCCAAGGCCCGATCGACCAACTCTCCGACCACCTGCTGCCAGCCAATCTCCATGCAACAATAGCTCCAAGAAGGCATATCCCACAGACTGGGGTCTTCAACCCCCTTTGTCCCCCAATCATGGGGGATTGTTAAGAAACGCAGAGGGGCTTACCCCTCTGCACACCCTATGAAATGTAGCGGAGCGCTATCTCCAACCCCTACCCCTTTTTGAGGACGACGTGCCTCACCCAATCGGGCGACGGCTGCGGATAATCCGTGCGGAAGTGAGCGCCGCGGCTTTCCTTCCTGATCAGGGCCGCCTCAGCTACCAGCCTGCCGGTAAGCACCAGGTTGTTCAGTTCATAGGAGCTGCGATCGGCAGGTTTCTCCAGGCACTTCTCCCAGGATGCGATGGTGTTCGCCGCCTTCTCCAGCGTCTCTCCGGAACGGATTATGCCGACGTTCTTCCACATCAGCGCCTGAAGCGCTGTAGAGCTTGCCAACTGGGCTCCCGAACCATCCCGGCTCGGCAGGCAGTGGTATTCCAGCTCACCAATGCCCGGACCATCTTCACCCGTCTTCTCTATCTCCCTCTCCACCACCCGCTTGCTGAACACCAGCACCTCGAGAAAAAAATTACTGGCCAGCCGGTTCGCGCCATGCAAACCGGTACAGGCAGTTTCGCCCACGGCGAAAAGACCTCTGATGCTCGTCTCACCCCACGAATTGGTCTTGACGCCGCCCATCATGTAGTGTGCCGCCGGCGCTACGGGAATCTGGCCCTTGGTTATGTCCAGCCCGTGCTCCATGCAGAAGCGGTAGATGTGCGGGAACCGAGTGGTAATCACGCGAGGCGACAGATGTGTTATGTCAAGAAACACCCGATCGCTGCGGGTCTTTTGCATTTCATAGATAATGCTTCGTGTCACCACGTCCCGAGGCGCTAACTCCTTTTCCGGAGAGTAGTCCGGCATGAAGCGATAGCCATCGACATTGCGCAGAAGGCCACCCTCCCCCCTCACTGCCTCAGATATCAAGAACGGGTGCACGCCGGGCAAGCGTATGGCGGTGGGGTGGAACTGGAAGAACTCCATGTCCATGATCTCCGCTCCCGCCCTGAAAGCCAGAGCCACACCGTCGCCGGTGGCTACCTCTGAATTGGTGGTGTACTTAAAAAGACGCCCGGCGCCGCCGGTAGCCAGAACAAGCTGTCTGCAGTTGAACTGCTCCGCCAAGCCCGTGCGGCTGTCGAGAGCCTCTATGCCCCTGACAACGCCATCCTCAACCAGGATCTCTGTGGCCAGGCACTGCTCGAGGACCTCGATCCTGGATTGACGCACCTTCCGGCTCAGCGTGACTTCGATGTGCTCGCCGGTGGCGTCTCCGCCGGCATGAAGTATGCGCGGCACGGCATGGGCCGCTTCCTTTGCCAGGGCCACTTCTCCGTCTATGGTGTCAAAAGGCACGCCGAACTCAATAAGGTCAGCTATGCGGTCGGTGGCCTCGGTCACCAGGATGCGCACTGTTTCCCTGTTGGACAGGCCAGCTCCGGCCATCACCGTGTCCCAGAAGTGGAGGTCCGGCGTATCGCCCTCGCCTATGGCGGCCGCAATGCCTCCCTGAGCATGCTTGGTGTTACAGTCATCGATGCTGCCCTTGGTGAGGATAAGCACACTGCCGCCGCGCCGCTGTGCCAGCAGCGCCGTATAAAGCCCGGCGATACCGCTGCCGATGATCAAGTAGTCGTAGGTTCGCATTGGTATTGATAACTCCTTCGAATGGCTAAGAGCGTATCACAACACTGCAGCAAGTAGCAACAAGAGCATACAGGAGTGGCAGTGAAGTTGAGGCCTTTACGGAGCGCTGGGCCTTTGGGGCAGGAGATCGTCATCGATAGACATCACGGCGATCTCAATTTCCTTCACTGCTTCTTCAAAGTAGAGTACCTCGTCGCCAGACGCTTTGGCTGAATCGTATGCTCGAATACACTCGAGCTCCTGATATGTCCGAAAAAGCGCGCCCACTCGCCTTTCACCAGCTAACGTCAA
>CAYYWI010000049.1:0-2789 GCA_964475375.1 uncultured Dehalococcoidia bacterium | reverse complement strand
TACTCTGGGGTTCTCAGTCATCGTGAACAGATCCTTGTTCAAGGGGATGTTCTCTTCGATATCCCGGCAGAAGACGTGCATTTCCCTAGTTTCCTTCTCGATCCGCTCCCTGAAGGCAGCCAGATCGGCATCGACGGAAGGAATCTCAACCTCTCGGTAGCCCGGCTGAAGGTAGGCCACGATAGAGGTGACATCGTCAGCGCAGCAGTCAAGGTGATAGGCCGCCCAGGCTTTGTAGCCCATCATTTGCTTTGTGTGTTTGCCATCATCCGGCTTGCCTGTCTTCCAGTCAACGATGACTACCCCGTTCTCTGCCGGAAACAGAAAGTCCACCTTGCAGTAGACTTTGAAGCCATCGATCCTGGTTTCTCCATATCCCGGTGGTTCGACCAGCCACTCATCTTTGGTGGCGATGGCGGCTCTCCTGATCCATTCATACCTCGGACTGTTCAGGAAAGCGTCCATGCACCGTTCAATCTTCGGCAGGAGATCCTGGCTGCCGATGCTGTCCGCTTCTCTGTAATAGACTTCGAAGAAAGTCTTGGTTCGACACTGCCTCTCGGTTTCACGCCTCACGAACTCCCGGAAGCGCTCCAAATCTATGTCAGCCTCAGACTTCCGGAGCCGCTGAAGCAACGCCTTGATGACGTCATGGACGACGTTGCCGGTTTCCAGGGGGACAGAGGTCAGGTTCTTGAGGCGGTCGATCGTGTGTCTGGGGTGCACCGGATCATACTTGCCGTAGTACTCGTAGAAGTACTCCCGTTTGCACTCGCTGAAGACATCATAGCGGCTGGCGGACCAGCCGAGGATCGGCGTGTAGTCAAACCGCTTGATCTTCATTTCTCAGGCCCAACACAGGTGGCGAGATGTTGTCCTTGTGCCAGGAAATGGGTGGCCGGGCCTATACGCAACTCAGCCAGCCTTCACCATGATCCAAATTCGTCCTTTGGTATACCGGATCGCCGAATGACGGTCTGGAGGGTACCAATCTTGATTTCGTGATGCTCAGGACGAGTACAATTATCGTCGTCTGCCAGTTTCCTTTGCATCACAACATGGCTCCCTCGCCTGCGCACCCCCACAAAGCCATAGTATACCTGATGCGAACAACCTTGTATCAAAGTCACGAGCCGTGGCAGAGCGCAGCAAAACCCAGCGGCACAGGACTGCGCAGTCTCACATCCACACAACAGCATCCTGATGAGTCGCGTATGCTAGAATGATACTCACAAATCCCAATCCTGGCGCAACGCACCATTCTGAGTTCATCCTGTATTTGCGGAGCCACCATGGAATTTTCACCGTACATCGTCAGGGACCTTGCCATTATTATGGCTGTCGCCGCCGCAGTGACTTTCATCTTTCACAGGCTGAACCAACCCCTCATCCTGGGATACCTGATAGCAGGAATACTGATAGGGCCATACAGTCCGCCCTTCAGCCTTGTCAGCAGACTCGATGTTCTTGGAGAATTGGCTGACTTGGGTGTAGTACTACTCCTCTTCGGCATCGGACTGCACTTCCCTATTCACAAACTCGGAATAATACGTTTCAGAGTCTACATTATCATTTCAGTCATCGAGATAACGCTGATGTTCCTCATCAGCTTCGCAATCGGGTGGATATTGGGCTGGCCTCTTATGGATTGCCTCTTTCTCGGAGCCGCCCTGGCCAGCAGCAGCTCGGTTATCATCGCCAAGGTTCTCGAAGACTTCGGGAAGCTGGAAGATGTGTCTGCTCTGGTTATGATGGGGGTGCTCATCGTTGAAGACATTGCAGTGGTCGTCATGCTCGCCATCATTACCCCACTCGCGGGTGAAAGCCACACCGTCTCTCCTAAGCTGGTATGGACCCTGGGCCAGGCATTGCTTTTTGTGCTTGGTACACTGATCGTTGGCAGGGTGGTCATCCCTGGAATCATCGACTGGGTGGCTCGCCCGGATTCATCAGCACCTCGTGACAAGGAGGGACACAATGAACTCCTGATACTTCTGGCGTTGGGACTCTGTTTCGGCTGGTCCATGCTGAGCCATCACGTCGGGTTATCCGTGGCAATTGGAGCCTTTCTGATGGGGACCCTTGTTGCCGGTGCCAAGTCATCCGACAGAGTGTCATCGCTCATATCCCCCATTAAGGATATGTTCGCGGCTATATTCTTTGTGTCCATGGGAGCCTTCATAGATGTCAGTCAATTTCATGTTTTTGTGGTACCCGCCTTGATAATTACCGCCGCGATGATGATTGGCAAAATACTGGGTTGCGGACTGGGAACAAGGCTGCTCGGATATGACTGGTCCACCGCTCTCAAAGTAGGATTGGGGATGGGGCAGATCGGCGAATTTGCCTTCATAGTAATGAGGGTAGGACAGGGCCTTGATGTTATCAGCCCATCGCTGTTTCCGACAATAGGCGTGGCAGTTGCCATAACTGCCTTTCTGACACCCTACATGATAAGGCTTAGCTATAGATTAACTGCGATCAAGACCTGATCTATCAGATGGCTGTTCTCCTCCGGGACTGCAAAGCGAAGCGTTGGTCACGCGTTTCTACAATTCTTTCAGGCAAAAGCACTCCTGAATTGACCAAACCACGTACCATTGCCCGTCATAATGGAGCATCCCTTCACAGCGAATTGACACTACTTAGTCAATTACGTATAGTCGTAACCTCGGATCAAGTATCGCCACGTATATGAACTACAAGTCATACGACTTACTTTATCAATGATTGACAAACACCTGGGGCCGGGGCATTTCGAAGAAGCCGCCCACTACTCCGGCGACGGC
>CAYYWI010000048.1:0-17949 GCA_964475375.1 uncultured Dehalococcoidia bacterium | reverse complement strand
ACATGACCAAGTCACAGGCTGAGCAGCTCGAGCTGGTGAGAAAGCAGTTCAAGGAAATGACAGACAAGAACGAGACTCGGCTGGAGAGCGTGCGCACTACCGTCGAAAGTCAGATCAGGCAATTCCAGGATAGCAACGAGAAGAAACTGGATCAAATGCGGCAGACGGTGGATGTGAAGCTCCAGAGCACCACTGACTCAGTTGTCAAAACGGTCAACGACATGACCAAGTCACAGGCTGAGCAGCTCGAGCTGGTGAGAAAGCAGTTCAAGGAGATGACAGACAAGAACGAGACTCGGCTGGAGAGCGTGCGCACTACCGTCGAAAACCAGATGCGTCAACTTCAGGAGAGCAATGAGAAGCGGTTGGACCAGATGCGACAGACGGTGGACGAGAAGCTCCAAAGCACGCTGGAAAAGCGGCTCGGCGAGTCGTTCAAGCTCGTAAGTGAACGCTTGGAAGCGGTACAGAGCGGACTCGGGGAGATGCGGAGCCTGGCAGCGGGGGTCGGAGACCTCAAGCGCGTTCTCAGTAACGTGAAGGCCCGCGGGACATGGGCCGAAGTGCAACTGGGAGCCATCCTGGAACAGATACTGACTCCCGATCAGTATGACCAAAACGTACGTGTTCGAGAGGGTTCCAGTGAAACAGTGGAGTATGCCGTGCGCTTGCCCGGAACCGATGACATCCCGGCTTCCTGCGTATGGCTACCCATAGACTCCAAGTTTCCCCAAGAGGACTACCTGCGGCTTCTGGATGCCGCGGAAGCCGTCGATCCCGAGGCTGTCCAGAGAGCAACAGCCAGCCTGTTACGGGCAGTGCAGGTATCGGCTAAGGACATCAGCGACAAGTATATTGTTCCGCCCAGGACCACCGACTTCGCTATCATGTTTTTGCCGACAGAAGGACTCTATGCAGAGGTGTTGCGCCAGTCAGGGCAAGTTGAGGAGATGCAGAGGAAGTACCGGGTCGTCATCGCAGGTCCTACTACCCTGACAGCTATCCTGAGTAGCCTGCGGATGGGTTTCCAGACACTGGCCCTGGAGAAGCGATCGCACGAGGTCTGGACCGTGCTGGCAGCCGTAAAGACGGAATTCGGCAAGTTCGGCGATGTCCTGGCCAAGGTCAAGAAGCAACTGAACACGGCCTCCAACACCATCGAGCAAACCGAGGTCCGCACTCGGGCAATGGAGCGCAAGCTCCGGGATGTCCAGCAACTGCCGGAGGCTGACTCCTCTGCCCTGCTGGCTTTGGACCAGCCGCTTCCGCTCGACTTGCCTGAGGATCAGGGTCAAGCACAGCTTGAGTGATATGCGGCGATGTACCAAATGGCTGCGGGAGTGGGGGCGAACGGCGCGGGTGATGGCCATCCTGGAAGAGGAAGCCCAGAGCCTCCAGATCATCATTCTCACCTGTCATCCGGAGAGGTACCGGGGGCTGGGAGGAGCGGGGTTCGTGGACTTGGAGGCGACGGTTCGCAATGGTGATATGCAGTAGAGGCAGGTTTGAAACCTGCCTCTACACCATCGCTGACAAACAATACAATGATGCCTGCATGTGGCTCGGCATGACCACAAAGGCATCGAATCCCGAGACGCCTCTGGAGGTTCAGCCAATACTATGTCCGCGCCGTCAAGTCAAACAGCCCGTCTTCTTCGTCTGAACTCCCCGTCCTCTGCGGATTCTCGCGGTCCAGCGCCCATTTGAGGGGATTGGTGGCGATGTATTCCCTGACTCTCTCCAGATCACGTTCACCGCGTATAACGTGTTCGTAGTAGTTGCGTTGCCACAATCGCGCGTTGAAGGACGGCCAGCCGCGTCCATTCACACCGTCGGCATAACGCTTGGTGGTCATGGTCTTGAATCGATGCATCACGTCCGACAACGACAACCGTGTAGGGGCAATCCCCTGTGGTTGCCCAATTCGTTTTGCCGTTTGATCAGGATCCGGGCAGGCACGGAGGCCTGCCCCTACGCCTCGGATCGATTCAACGAGAACGATGATGCCGTGGATATGGTTCGGCATAACCACGAACGCATCGATTTGGACGCCGGGGTAGCGGCCGGATAACTCGTTCCATGCCGCCTGCACCATCCGTCCGGCGTCGGACAACCTGACCTCACCATCCACCACCTCGCCTAACAGACACACGCGATCCTGCGTGCAGATCGTCACAAAATACGCTCCCGGCTCAGAATAGTCATATCCCTTCAGGCGAATCGAATGGCGACGATGAATACCCATGTGTCTGTCCGGCAGAGCGCAGTATACCTCGGCAAGTTGACATGTTCCAAATGGGGACTATCAGGGCAAGCACGGAGGCTTGCCCCTACGGGGAACTGATCCCGATTTGATGGTGACCAAGACAGGCACAGGGCCTGCCCCAACCAACAGGGCAGGGGACACGCCACTACGATATAATACCTGCAGCATAGCGGACGGGGACCACTTTGAACCGCTGAACACTTATGAGCGTTGAACTTCGCTTTCTGGGCTGGGACACACCGGCAACCACAAAGGTGCGAGAGTTTCTGCTTCCTCAGAATCTCACCGGGCCAGCCGATCTGGCCAAAGACCTCATTGTCGTGCCCACGCGCCAGGCCGGGCGTCGGCTGCGTGAAGCATTGGCCCTGCACTGCGCCTCACAGAAGACAGCGCTGCTTTCGCCTCTCGTGGTGACGCCTGCCTTCTTTCTGCACCCTGAAAACGACCCAACCAACCTGACCAGCCGGGTGGAGTCGGCTGCAATATGGGCCGACGTTTTGATGAAGGCTGACCTCAGCCATTATCAGGGACTGTTCCCGACCGGAACCCCATCCCAGGATTTCACCTGGGCCATGCGCACCGGCGAGATGATCCAGAGGCTGCGCGATACGCTGGCGGATGGCAGATACCTCATCAGTGACGTCTGCCGGGAATTCGCCGACCTGCTGGAAGAGAAGGATCGCTGGGATGACCTGGCTGCTCTGGAGACGGCCTACCTGGAGCGCTTGAGCACACTGGGGCTGGCCGATTCCTGTGAACTCATGCTCAGTTACGCTGACAAGCCGGCACCTCCGAAGGGGATCGAGCGTATCGTGCTGGCCGCGGTGCCGGACCCGACTCTTCTGGTGATACAAGCGCTGGAACACCTGGCCGGGCAAATACCAATCCTGGTGCTGGTTCATGCCCCCGAATCGCTGGCGGATTGTTTCGACGGCTGGGGCCGACCGCTGGTAGAGAAATGGCGGGAGCAGCGCATAGACATGCCGGATGCAGACACCAACATCATCCTCACCGGCTCCCCCTGGTCGCAGAGCCACAAGGTGCTCGAATTGATGGGGGGCGAGGCCGCACGCTTCGGCCCAGCCGACATGGCCATAGGCGTTCCCGACGCCGGGATCATCCCCTGTCTAACCAACGACCTGAAAGACAAAGGTCTCATTCCTTTCGATCCCGCCGGCAAGACAGTAGCGGAGCATCCGCTGTACCAACTGCTTGAGGCGTTCCAGGCTGTGGTTGACGAGGGCACCTATCAGGCCTTCAGCACGCTCCTGCGCAACGCCGATTTCCTCGAATACCTGGAGAAGAAGCACCAGCTTCCGCCGCGCCGGCTGCTGGAGGAACTGGACAGGTTCCAGAACAGCCACCTGCCTCAGACGCTTGGAGACATCGCTCGATCTCTTGCAGGTTCGCTGCAGGACCAGGAGTATCCCAACCTGGCGAAGGCAGTGGGCCTGGTGCTGACGCAGGTGAAGGCGTTCCAGACTGCGGACTTGGACGGCATGCTGCGGGCGTTCCTTCAGACGGTCTACGAACACCGCAGCGTCAACCCCCAGAAGCCGGAGGATCGGGATTTCATCGCCGTAGCGGAGTTGATCGACGCCGCCCTCAGCAAGTTAAGCAGTGAATCGCTGGCATCGCTCGGGATCGGGAAGAATGACATGCTGGAATTGCTGCTGTGGTCTCTGGGCGGCCAGCAGTACTATCCGGAACCGGAGGATGCCGTCATCGACCTCGATGGCTGGCTGGAGATCCCCTGGAACGACGCTCCCTTCCTGATAGTCACCGGGATGAACGACGGCTCTGTGCCTGAGAGCCAGATGAGCGACCTCTTCCTGCCTGACACGCTGCGGCGGCAATTGAACCTCCGCCACGATGCGCAACGGTTCGCCAGGGACGCCTGCCTGATGAGCGGCCTGATAGAGTCGAGACGCACGCAGGGTCGCATCTGCTTCGTCGTGGGGAAGACGGGCAGCACCGGTGACGTTCTGAAACCCTCGCGCCTCCTCTTTCAATGCCGCGATGAGGAACTGCCGCAGCGCGCTCTGAAGCTCTTCGGCAGCCCCGCCGAGGCGCGGGCCAACTGCCCTTCGAGCATCACTTTCCCTCTGGACGTGAAGCCGCCGTGGGATGTCCATGAGAGCAGGCTGGAGCTGACCAGCATCTCAGTCACTGCGCTGAAGGAATACCTTGCCTGCCCCTTCCGTTACTACCTGAAGCGCGTGCTGGGGATGGAGGAACTGGATGACCTGAAGACCGAGATGGATGCCCTGGATTTCGGCTCGCTGGTGCATGATGTGCTTCATGAGATGGCCCAGGACAAGGAGATGAGCCAGTGCCATGACGCGAAGCGGCTGCAGGATTTTCTCTGCTCAAAAGCGAATGAGTGGGCAGGCCGCAACTTCGGCTCTTCACCACCGCTCCAGGTCGAGGTCCAGCTTGAATCAGCCAGGCAGCGTCTGCGTGAAGCAGCCCGCGTGCAGTCGCAACTGGTCAAGGAAGGGTGGGAGATCATCCAGTCGGAGATGGCAATAGAAGGGAAACTGGAGGGCGTGCTCGTCCGGGGACAGATCGACCGCATCGACCGCCACCGCGAGACCGGCCACATCAGAGTGCTGGACTACAAGACGTCCGAGAACGCGCAGGCACCGGAGATTACTCATTTTGGCTCGATCTCGCCCGACGGCGCGATGCCCGGCTACGCCAGGATCAAGGTCAACGGGATCGAGAGACGCTGGATTGACCTCCAGCTTCCCTTGTACGCCGCGCTGCTTGCCTCGAAACGAGAGTACAAGGGGCCGTTCGAACCGGGCTACTTCAACCTGCCAAAGGCTGTGGCTGACACCGGCGTGTCCACCTGGGAAGGCTTCTCTCCGGCGCTTCTGGACTCTGCCAAGGAATGCGCGAAGGGCATCATCCAAGATATCAAGTCACAGAGGTTCTGGCCGCCGGCAACCAGGATTCAATACGACGACTTCAAAAGCCTGTTCCCCGCCGATCTGGCCGCCTGCATCGACGTGGAAGCGTTCAATGAATTTATCCGGGGACAGGGATTATGACAAGTCGAGGGATCGGCCACAAGGCCATTCTGGCTTCCGCCGGTTCAGGCAAGACCTTTCAACTGGCGCATCGCTACATTGAGCTGATGGCCGGCGGGGTGAAGCCGGACCGCATCATCGCTCTCACCTTCTCACGAAAGGCTGCCGGGGAAATCTTCGACTCGGTGGTGGGCTACCTCTGCCAGGCGGCAGCTTCACCGGAGAAAGCACGAGCCACGGGAAAGCTCATCGGCAAACCAGACCTGGGGCAGCAGGGCTTTCTCCAGATTCTGCGCGAGCTGCTGGAGAACCTGCAGCGCCTGCGCATCGGTACAATCGACAGCTTCACGGTGGGAGTAGCCAAGGCCTTCCCGATGGAACTGGGCATACCGCCACGCTTCGAACTGCTGGGCGATGATGGTGCTGACAGCCGGATTCGCCGCGAAGTACTGGACATGGCCTTCAATCAGCCCAACTCCGGTCAGACAGCCAGAAGCGATTTCCTACGAGCCTACAGGCAGGCCACCTTTGGCAGAGAGGAGAAGGCCCTTGAGGAGCGGCTGGACTGGCTTATCGGCAAGTACCGCAGCCTCTACCAGATTCTGCCCGCAGCCGGCGCCTGGGGACAGCAGGATCGCATCTGGCCGGGAGGTTCCCACTGGTTGCAGGCGTCAGGCGACGTGAAGGCTGCCGCCGGCCAACTTGAGCACATCCTGGAACAGGACGGGGTATCCGATCGCATCATGAAGCGGTGGCAGGTCTTTGTCAGCGCTGCCCGCGACTTCGGCGTCGGCTCCACATGGTCCAGGGATATCGAGTATCTGTTCGAGAAGCTGTGCCCTCACGTTGAGGACATGCGGAAGGGCGGCGTCTCGTTCAAGATGGACAACGCCACGTGCCATCTGTCCGATGAAGAGGCTCGCCTGGCGCTCGCGCTGATGGCGCATGTCATGAAGACGGAACTCGGCATCGTGCTGCAGAAGACACAGGGCATCTTCAAAGTCCTCGATCTCTACGAGGGGTTCTACGATACCATGCTGCGGCAGCACGGGAAGCTTACCTTTGCCGATGTTCAATACCTGCTCACCGCCGCCAATCACACCAGCGGAGGCTCCGTGATCAGCCGCGACTCTTCGGGGGAGGCCCGGCTCTATATCGACTACCGACTCGACTGCAAGCTCGACCACTGGCTGCTGGACGAGTTCCAGGACACCAGCGACCTGCAGTGGGAGGTTCTGCGGAATCTGGCCGACGAGATCCTCCAGGACACCAGCAGGCAGCGCAGCTTCTTTTTCGTGGGCGATGTCAAACAGGCCATCTACGGCTGGCGCGGCGGCAACGCCAGGCTCTTCAGCAGAATCCTGGATCAGTACGGAGAGCAGATCGAGGTCACCCATCTCAGCACATCTTTCCGGTCGTGCCAGGCCGTGATCGACACAGTGAACCGCGTCTTCGATCAGATTCCAGTCGGGATGCTTCCAGAAGGGGCTGTCTCGCAGTGGCAGAGAGCATGGCAAACGCACGAGTGCGAAACCGGCGCAGTCCCTGAGCATGGATATGCTGCCATTCTGGAGCCTGACAGCGAAGAGGGAAATGTGAAGCCGACCGATGAGGATCGCTATCGCGTGGTGGCGAGGCTGCTGACGGAGATCGACCCGCTGAAAAGGGGTCTTTCGGCGGCCATCCTGGTTCGGGCGAATGACAGCGGCAAGGCCATCGTGGATTACCTTCGCCGCGAGTGCGGCATACGCATCATCCACGAGGGGACGGCATCGATAAAGGACAACCCGGTTGTGCTGGTGCTGCTGTCGCTGGTCAAGTTCACCGCCCATCCGGGAGACACGCTCGCCTGGCGGCACCTCCAGATGAGCCCTCTTCGAAAGCACTTCGCCGAGCAGAAGTTGAACCGGAACAACCTGCCCCTGTTGCTGCTGCATGAGATACAAAGCGGCGGCTTTCAGGCGCTGGTGCGCAACTGGGGCGGCAAGCTCAACACAGCCCATCCGCTGGATGACTTTGGCCGCAAGAGGCTGGATGAGCTTATCAACGCAGCCATCGAATTTGATCAGACCGGGAGCCGCGACTGCAACGACTTCCTGCGCTTCATGGACAGCTACAAGATTCACGACCTGGCTACGGACGACGCCGTGCGGGTCATGACCATCCATCAGGCCAAGGGGCTGGGATTTGATGTCGTCATCCTGCCGGACCTCCAGAAAGGCAATCTGGCCACTGGCGGCCAGCCAGGTTTGATGCTGGCACGTGACCCTCTCACCGAGAAGCCGGTGTGGGCACTGGAGATGCCGCGCCGCATCATCGCCGACAACGACGGGGTTCTCGCCGGGCAGGTCAAGGTCAACGATGAAATGGAGGTCTTCGATGACCTATGCCTGCTGTATGTTGCGCTGACCCGGGCCAAGCGCGGTTTGTACATAGTCACCGGCTTCCCCGGCAAGACCGCCAGGACGCTGACGCCCGCTGCCTTCCTGAAGCAGCAGCTCACCGGAGACACCAAGCCGGTCGAAGGCAGGACGGCCAGGCTGGGAGATGCGGATGTTGTCTACCTGTACGAAGCAGGAGAACCGGACTGGTTTGCCCGAGCAAGCGTGGAAGCAGCGCCAGCCCCGGTCGAACAGCCGCAGGAGTTGCCTTCCGATTTCCATCAGAAGCCCTCGCAGAAGCAGCGACTGGTTCACGTGCAGCCATCGAAGGCGGTGGGAACCGAACAGAAGGCCGGCCACCTCTTCTCACCCGCTTCCCGTGAAGGTCTCGATCTCGGGGCTGCCATTCATGAGCTATTCGAGAAGGTATCGTGGATAGAGGAAACGGACATCAAGAGACTGATCCAGGAATGGAGCCGGACCTCAACGGCCCCGGATGACCTGAAGCAGAAAGCCGTTGACCAGTTTGTTCGAGCGCTGGCTGCTCCTGAGATACACCGAACTCTGGCGCATCCAGGGGGCAACGTCAGCCTGTGGAGAGAGAAGCGGTTTGAGATTGTACTGGGCAACCGCTGGGTGACGGGGGCCTTCGACCGCGTAGTCATCCTTCGCGACAGCACCGGCAAGGCCACACGAGCCACCCTGATCGATTTCAAGAGCGACAGCATCGCCGACGAAAGTGATCCGGCAGCTCTGGCTGAGCATTACAAACCCCAGATTGACCTCTACCGCACTGCCCTCTCACACATGCTCGGGCTCAAGCCGGCGGACATTGCTGCGGCGCTTCTGTTCACACAAGCCGGGATAGTGCACACTGGTGGACACTAAGGTAGAGGCGAACTCCTCTCGAAATGTGGACCGGTCAAGATAACCTGATAAGACCCGAAGGATAATGGGGAGACAGTGGTTGTAGCTACCGTCGTATGAATGACTAGCGCAGTTCTCTACTCAGCCTATCGAACTCCTCTTTGGTTATCTCTCCGCGAGCGTAGCGTTCCTTGGCTATGTCCTGAGCATGGTTGTGTTCGCTCGCCGCGGTTCGCACAACCAATTTAACGACCCCAATCATCAGTACCGCTATGATAACGACGAGACTTGTGATTTCCGCCACCTGCAACAGAGTATGCATCAAGCTTCCTCCTTCATTCATCCCGCGCCAAATGTCATCCCCGGGCAGGATTGCCGCATTGGGGGCAGAAGCGGAGAGTCAGTTCATGACCACATCTAGAGCAGAAGGCCGGTACAGTGCTCTGTTTTGACGCATTGCCTCTCGCGGACCTGCGAACAAGAAACAGAACGACGCCGATTGTGGCAGCGACCGTGCCAGCTATCAACAGGAGAGACACAACGATCAACAGTATTTCAAAAGCTCCAATGCGCATCATATGCCACCTCCAGTATCATCGTAGATGATACTGGATTCTTTGACATTATTCAACGGCAGCATGGCTGGCTTTGAGGCCTGGTTGAATCGTCTCTATGGGCGGTTCATCGCCGGACTTGGCGCCGAACCGGTCTGACCCCGGTGAAGAGCAGGACAACCCCTGGACTCCGGCTTCACCCCGGCGATGCTGCCGGCGACGGTGCTCCGAATCCCCAGTCAGCGCCGAGGTTATCCTTCGTCACCTTCATCAGCACCATCACTTCGTGGCTGACCACGCCTGGGACCGTGCCCAAGTACTCCCTGACGAACCTGGAGAGGTCCTCCTGGGTCTTGAGGAAGGTGGTGCAGAGGATGTCAAACGACCCGGTGGTGATGACGACGTGGTGCGTATCCGGCGAGTCCGCCAGTGCTGAGGCCGCCTGGTCGATCATACCCGGCCGCACCGCCAGGCCGATGTTGGCCCGGATGCTGTAGCCGAGGCGGATCGGGTCGGCCACGGCGATGACCTGGAGAACCTGCCCCTCTATCAGCCGCTCGATCCTGCGCCGCGCGGTCGCCTTGCTGCAACCCGCTGACTCCGCCAGACTCGTGTAGGCGCTGCGCGGACTGGCCCGGAGTTGCCCCAGCAGCCGGTAGTCCAGGTCATCCAGCGGTTGCTTTGGAGGCTCACTCCTGCCGGCGGATATGCTTCTGTTGGACAGCAGGGAAAGCGAGAACTTGGGCACCTTGAGGGTCACCATCGTTTCGGCTCTGGTTATTTCCTTGATCGGCGCGAGACTGGAGCTTACGAAACCCCAGAGGTCTACCGCTTCCGGCAACGACACCGAGGCAAATATGTCATACCTGCCGGTGTGAATCGACACGTGGTACACCTCGCGTATTTCTGCCAGACGGCGCGCCACCGCATCGATCTGGCTGGGGGGAGTGTTGATCGCCACCAGCACTTGTTTGGTGTGGCCGATAGCCAACGGGTCGATCAGCGTCAGGAACCGGATGACCTTCTCTTGCTGCAGCCTTTCGAGGCGGTCGGCGATGGTGGCCCAGCTCAGCCGCAGCTGCCCGGCCAGTTCGCTTACGCTCTGCCGGCCATCACGCTCCAACTCTGCGATGAGGCGCAGGTCGAGTTCGTCCAGCGGCAGCTTGTCTGCCGTCACAACGAGCCTCCATCGTTTTCGCCTGGGCATGACACAATCCGGACAAGGCGAAGCCCGGCGAAAAACGGAGCATCCTTGGCGGGCTTGGTGATCTTTTTCATTATAAAAATGCTGTCCGCTGACACCGTTCATTACTTTCTTACCATTTCATTGACACTATTGTCAATGGCAGGGTAGAATGGGCGAAAAGCGCGGGAGGGGAAATGACAACACAGATTCCGCCTATCGTGAAAGTCTCCGAGCTCTTCCAGACGGGCATCGTCGTCAAGGATGCTGAAGAGGGCATGAAGCTCTACAGTCACCTGTTTGGCATAGACAAGGATTCATGGTGGCTGGTCACTATAGACAGCAAGATGTCCCGATTGACCTACAAGGGCCAGCCTTCCCGGCACAGTTTCCGGGCGGCCATGGCCATGGTGGGGCCGCTGATGATCGAGTTGCTGGAGCCGCTGGAAGGGTACGGTACCTATCGCGAGTTCCTGGAGAAGCACGGAGAGGGAATCCATCATCTGGGTCACGTCATGGTCCCCGACCTCGCTGCGGTGATCGCCAAGATGGAGAAGGCGGGGTTCCCCACAGTGGAAACCGGCGAACCGCCAAGTCCCAGCCTGGGAAACCACAAGTGGGCGTATATCGATACCAGTTCTGCGCTGGGATACATCATGGAGTACTCGCAGGGCGCTGACCCGAGGGAGTCATTGAGGATGTTCCTAAAGAGAAGGGCGGCAGGGAAAGGATAGAGGAGGCTTCGAGAGAATGGCGCAACAGCCGAGACAGGCAGTTAAGCTTCCAAAAGTCAGTCAGCTTGGTTACGTCGTGGCAGACATCGAGAAGGCCTGCAGATACTACGAATCGACGCTGGGAATAGGTCCATTCAGATCCCCGTTCGAAGTTGACATGAGCGGCGCTGTTTTCAAAGGGCAGCCAATTCAGACCAGGATCAGGGTGGCCTTTGTCCAGTCATGGGATGTTCAGATCGAACTGATTCAGCCGGTGGAAGGACAGAACCCTTACACGGAATACCTGGCCAAGCACGGCGACGGCATCCATCATCTCGGCTTCACCGTGACGGACATGGAGGCCATGAAGGGCGAGTTCGCTGCTGCAGGGCTTCAGCCGGTTTTCTACCACGACATGGGGGTGATGCAGTTTGCCTACTACGACACGTCCGCAATCGGAGGCGTGATGATGACGGAGTTGCTTTACTACAAGAAGGACATGAAGAGCGCAAGCTCAAAGAAGTAGGAGACTTGCCCGAGCCACTGACTCGCACGGACGCTGAAGAGGAGAACCCAGAATGAGCGGAGAAACAAGCACAATGAGAGTTCCCAGGAAGGCTTGCCGGCCCAGCACACCGCGGACCCGGAAACTGAAGCAGGGCTATATGGGGCAGAGGCCGAGCATCTGTGGTGAACGCGCCGTGCTGGTCACCGATTCGTACAGGAAGACAGAGGCCCAGCCTCCGGTGCTGAGGCAGGCGCTGGCCTTTGACAAGGTTTTGAGCGAGATGCCCATCTGGATTCAGGATGGCGAGCTCATCGTAGCCAGCATCGCCTCCCGGCCGAGGGGAGCCTTCACGTTCCCGGAGTACGACGACACCTGGCTGAAGAAGGAATTGAACACCATCTCGACCAGGAAAGGCGATCCCTGGCTTCTGAGCGATGAGGATAAGGCCCGGATCAAGAGCTGCATGGAGTACTGGCAGGGCAAGGGCCTGGCGGCCATGACGGATGCGCTCACCACGGATGAGGTCAGGCAGGCCGAGAGGAACTCGTTCATCGATATCCGCATGGGCAAGCAGGGCAGCATCGGCCACATCGTCCCTGACATCGAGGGCGTCATCTCTCGCGGACTGAACTCATTTGTTGAGGCAGCAGAAGAGCATATCAAGCGGCTGGACCTGACCAACCCTGATGACTATGCCAAGCTGCCTTTCCTTAAGGCGGTGGTGACAGCGGACAAGGCGGTGATCAAGTGGGCTGGGAGGTTCGCCGCCCTGGCGCGGGAGAAGGCGGCTGTGGAGAAGGATCAGGAGAGGAAACGGGAACTGGAGCAGATCGCTGAGATATGCGACTGGGTGCCGGCGAATCCGGCGCGCAGCTTCCGGGAGGCGCTGCAAGTGGTGGCCTTCATCATGGCTTCGGTGCAGATTGAGGCCAACGGAGTCTCCATCGGCACCGGCCGGCTGGACCAGTACTGCTATCCGTACTATGAGAGGGATATCAAGCAGGGTGCTATCACCAAACCGCAGGCGCTGGAGCTTCTGGAGTGCCTGTGGCTCAAGCTGGCGGAGTCGAACCGTGTGTCCAACGAGGTGACCACCTACTCGCACAACGGCTATCCCTTTTGGATTCAGGTGCCGATCGGCGGGCAGACCGTCGATGGCTACGATGCCTCCAACGAGCTCTCCTATCTGCTGCTGGACACGTCCAGTAACATGCAGCTCCACGAGCCGACGGTCTCGGCCAGGATCCACAAGCGCACGCCCGACAAGTTCCTGATGAAGTGCTGCGAGGCGATCAAGAACCACGGGGGTGGGCATCCGGCTTTGTTCAACGATGAAGTGATCATCCCCAGCCAACTGGCCTACGTCCCCGGCATGACGAAGGAGGATGCCTATGACTACTGCATCATCGGGTGCTCCGAAATCTCCTTCGCCGGCAAGGGGACCGAGGGAATCGCCTACCACGCCATGAGCCTGGGCAGAGTCCTGGAGTTGACGCTGCAGGGGAAGAGCCCGGTGGATGGGAAGCTGCTGGAATCCGGCCCCGGCGACATGCTCAAGTGGAAGAACCTCGACGACATGATGCTGGCCTTCACTGAGAAGGTCAGGATTCTCTGCCGGGCCATGTTCCTGCAGGTCTTGCCGCTCATAGAGGCCCAAACCAGCTACCGGCCATGTCCCTATCTCTCGTCGCTCACCAGAGACTGCATCAGCAGAGGTCGGAGCTACTATGACGGCGGCGCTGTGTATGGCAACCGGACGGCGAACGTCTGCATTGTCGGCATCGGCACTCTGGCCAATTCGCTGGCTGCTATCAGGAAGCTAGCCTTTGATGACAGGGCGATCACCATGGCGCAGCTCAAGCATGCGCTGGAGACCAATTTCGAGGATGCCTCGACAAGTCCCACCGGTGCGGCGATCCGTGAGATGTGCCTCCACGCCCCGAAGTATGGGAATGACGATCCGTATGTGGACGACCTGGCCAAGAGATGTCTGAACACTGTGGTCAAGGAACTGCGAAAGCACCAGACCCTGCCGGGGCAGGGCTATGGAGCTACTATCTCGCCGGTGGCGGCTCATATGAGCTACGGCTTGATCTGCGGGGCCACGCCGGATGGCCGGAAAGCGAGTGCTCCGTTGAGCGATGCCTGTTCACCAGCTCAAGGCACCGATGTCAACGGGCCGACGGCCACCATCAAATCAGTGGCTAACCTGGAGCACATCAACCTGGTCCAGGGAACGATCTTCAACATGAAGATGCATCCCGGCCCGTTGGAGACGCGCGCCGGCATGCAGAAGTGGGCCGCCCTGATCCGGACATATTTCGATCTGGGCGGATGGGAGATCCAGTTCAACGTGGTAAGCGCGGAGACTCTGAGAGAAGCGCAGAAGCATCCGGAGGACTACAAAGACCTGGTGGTACGGGTGGTGGGGTACAGCGCCTTCTTCGTGGAGCTGGAGAAGGTGGTCCAGGACGACATCATTGCCAGAACGGAACATGGGGTGTGATGGGAGAACCGTTAATCAGGGTCACGGGCACAGCAAGCCGTGCCCCTACGGTGATGTTGACGGCGGGTTTCGCAGGGCGAACATGCAGTTCGCCCCTACAGGTGCGTACGGGGCGTGCAGAGGGCCGAAGGCCCTCTGCGTTCTTTCTTCTCCCCCTTGCCAAAGGGGGATACAGGGGGATTGGTTCAGGGGTGGTGTGGAGGTGGGCGCAGGCCGGCTGCTGTGCCCCTATGGCGACGCTGGCGGCGGGTTTCGCTGCCCTCTACCGGATTCCGCGGCCACGACGGAGCGTGGCTCTCCGAGGGCGAACATGCAGTTCGCCCCTACAGGTGCGTATTGCCCTACGGGGCGTGCAGAGGGCCTTCGGCCCTCTGCGTCCTAACTCATCCCCCAAGATTGGGGGTAGGGGGTTGAAAGAGGTTTTAGGCGTGGCTACTGAGGTTGTCCCTCAGCGTCAAGATTCAGCGAAGTTGCCATGATAGGCAAAACTAAGGGAAGAGTCTTCAACATCCAGCGCTACTCCATCCACGATGGCGCTGGAATCCGGACGCTGGTGTTTCTGAAGGGCTGTCCGCTGCACTGCCTCTGGTGCTGCAACCCGGAATCCCAGAAGAGCCGCCCGGAGATCGGCTTTGTCGAATCCAGATGCGTTGGGAGTGACATTTGTGGTGCGCCTTGCGTGTCCGTTTGCCCTCTCAAAGCGATCCACTTGAACGGACAAGGCAGACCGTCGATCGACAGGGAGTCCTGTGATGCGTGCGGCAAGTGTGCTGCGGCATGCGGCAAAGATGCCTTGAAAGTGGTCGGACGGGAGATGACCGTTGACGAAGTGATGGCAGAGGTGGAGAAGGACCGGGCTTTCTACCGCCGCTCGGGAGGTGGCGTGACGGTGGGGGGAGGGGAGCCGCTGGCGCAGTACCGGTTCGCGGCAGAACTGCTTGAAGCAGCACAGGCCGCCTATCTGCATACCGCACTGGAAACCTGCGGACATGCACCGTGGAGTCATCTCGAGGCTGTCCTCAAGCACGTGGACTTGCTTCAGTTCGATCTCAAACACATGAACTCCGCGAAGCATCGAGATCTGACGGGGCAGTCTAACGAACTGATTCTCGGCAATCTCAAGAGAGTACTCTCGGTCAAAGCTCCTCAGGATGTCATTGTCAGAATCCCGGTTGTTCCGGGCTGCAATGATTCGGCGGAGAATGTCAGAGAGACTGCCGGATTCGTGGCCGAACTGGGTTTGAAGCAGGTTGAGCTGGTGCCAAATCACAGATTGGGAGTCTCGAAATATGCCCAGTACGGCATGGTCTACCCGCTGGCCGGTGGCGAACTTGTGCCTCAAGAGCGTTTGGATAAGCTCAGGAAGATTGTGAAGGAATCCGGATTGACGGAGATGGCCGGGAGTATCTGACACCTGTTGTCTCAACGAAGGAGTGTGAGTGCATGCGCGCTGTTTATTTCAAGGATGGAGAAGTAGAGCTGCGGGAGATTCCGGAGACTTCCGGCAAGGGAGTCAGAGTTCGTGTCCGTTCCGCCGCCATCTGCGGCTCTGACTTGCACATGCTGGAGCTGAAGTCGCCTCTCAACTGTGTGGTGGGTCACGAGGTGGCCGGAGTGCTTGACGATGGGACTCCCGTCGCCGTCGAGCCTTCCATGCCATGCTGGGAATGCGCCAGTTGCCGGGCGGGCGACTACAACCTGTGCGCTGTTGGGGCAAGCCGGTCGCTGGGCGTTGGCTGCAACGGGGGCATGGCCGACGAACTTCGCGTTCCAGAGAGTTGCTTGGTATATCTGCCGTCGAACGTTGATGTACGAGATGCCTGCCTGGTTGAGCCGCTGGCAGTGGTGGTGCACGGAATGCGGCGGGCAGGTCTGGAGGCAGGCCAGCGGGTGGCGGTAGTAGGGGGAGGGGCAATCGGCCTTTGTGCTGTAGCAGCGGCCAGAGCCAGTAACGCAACGGTGGGGCTGTCCGCACGCTACGACCATCAGATGGCCTCCGGCAAACTCCTCGGGGGTGGTGGAATCGAAGGACAATACGATCTTGTGGTTGAGTCTGCCGGAACAGATAGGGCAGTGAACCAGGCAATCAGGTTGTGCCGGCCAAAGGGTAAAGTCTTGATTCTGGGGACACACTGGAACGGGCTTTTACTGCAACAGATACCCGTCATGATGAAAGAGATTACGATCGCCTCCTCATTCATGTACGCCTCAAACGGTGCAGTGCGGGATTTCGACGTTGCCGTCATGCTGCTCTCCAGGCATCCGGAGATCGCTAAAGCATTGATTACGCACCGTTTTCCGCTGGCGGAAGCGAAACAGGCTTTTGCTGTGGCGCGGGACCGCAAAGCGGGCGCTATCAAGGTAGTGCTGGAACCATAGCCGCTACTGCTGAATGAACCGGACTGGCCGCTCGGGGATCAAAGCAGTGAAAGACCTCAGCCCGGTCGAAGAGTAATGTCCGGAACATTCGGGGACTCCGGTGGATCGTGATCCGCAATAGTCTTTGTATACGCACTCACCACATCGCGCCGGCGCAGGACGCCAAGCAACCTTCGCGGATCGTCCCTGGCAACAACCGGAATGCGACCAACATCGCGGCCTCCAAGCTGAGCCAGAGCATCCCTGACGGACTGGTCAGGATAGGCTACGATAAGTGACTTGGTGCCTATGTCCAAGGCAGTAAGGCTGTCCATCCGTCCTCTGGATAATGCCATCTCTACGTCTTGCAGCGTAACCACGCCTCTCAACATTCCGGACTGATCGACTATGGGGAAGCCGTGATGTCCGGTTTGATGGAACTTGTCTATGAGATCGGGAAGCGGCATCGATGGCAGAACCGTCAGAAAATCATGCGTCATTGCCTCCTGTACAGTGACCCCATCCAGAATATCCGTCCCCTCTTCTCGCTGAACATCGACTCCCCGCCGGGCCAGCGCAAAGGTATAAATCGACTCCCGGCTGAGCCCTCTGGCCACCAGCATGGCGAAGACAACCGCAGTCATCAAAGGCAGGATGAGAGAGTAATTCCTGGTCATTTCGAAGAGAATGATGATTGCGGTGATGGGTCCATGGACTACCGCTGCGAAGAAGGCTCCCATCCCAACCAGCGCATAAGCGCCTGAAGCCTCCGACACAGTTCCGGCTGTGATCGCCGGAAACAACCGGTGGATGACTATTCCAAACGCCCCGCCCAACGCTGCGCCGATGAAGAGCGCCGGTGCAAACGTTCCCCCACTTCCCCCGCTGCCGAGGCAGAGCGAGGTCGCCACGATTTTTGCCACAATCAGCACCAGAAGGGTGGTGATTACGAACTTGCCGACCAGCATGCCGTCAACAGCACCTTCCGACACGAAAGCGCCGCCCGGCACATAGGCTCCGCCGTAGCCTACGCCGAAGATGTCCGGGTAGATGAAGCCGATCAGGCCAACCGCAACGCCACCCAGGACCGGCTTTATGTAAGGAGGTATCCGCGGGACGTTCAAGATGTCTTCGCACTTGTAGAAGAAGCGAACGAAGCCAACGGCGAGCAGGCCGCAGAGAATCCCCAGGAAAACATAGGGAATCATTTCCCAGTAGCTGGCCATTTTATAGGCAGGGATGGTGAAGGAAGGCGTGTCTCCGAGAAAGCGGTAGGCAACCAGATCGGCTGCCACGGAGCTGATGGCCACGAAACCGAGATTGCTGACCGCGAATCGCCTCTGCACTACCTCCAGAGCGAAGAAGACACCGCCGATGGGCGCATTAAAGGTAGCTGACACACCTCCGGCAACGCCGCAGAGGAGCAAGGTCTTGACCCAATCCTCCGGGAGCCTGAACAACTGGCCAACCGAGGACCCTATCGCGGAGCCTATCTGTATGATCGGCCCCTCCCGACCCACGGACCCACCGCTGCCGATGCATATGGAAGAAGCTAAAGTCTTGACGGCAGCCACTCGC
>CAYYWI010000047.1:10857-18331 GCA_964475375.1 uncultured Dehalococcoidia bacterium | reverse complement strand
ACTAACGGTCCTTCTGCCGAAGCTCAGGTGACTATCGGGAACACGGCCCCGACGGCTCCGATTGCCAGCGTGACACCGGAAAGTCCCGATGGTGCCGCTGACCTGGTTTGCACCATCACCACCGAGAGCACCGATGCTGATGGTGACACCATCACCTATACCTACCAGTGGTACAAGGACGGCGTGCTGCAATCCGATCTGAACACCAACACAGTTCCTGCGGCAAAGACGGCCAAGGGAGAGGTATGGAAATGCGTGGTTACCGCCAGTGATGGCACTGCTAGTGCTCCTGCCGAGGCAGAGGTGACCGTGAGTGGAGCCGCAGGTGGTTTCCCCTCGGGTGCCATAGCAGGAATAGTGATCGGCGTTCTAGCTGTAGCTGGAGCAGCCGCATTCTTCTGGTTCAGGCGCTCGAAGAAAGGTCTTTGACCGTTCGTTGTGCTCAATGCTACTATGCTGACTTGCGCTGGATGGGCAGACCATCACTTCGCTTGATCTGGAAAGTTTGAACTGGGACGATGACTCTCCCTCGGTTGCACTATGGCTGGGCTGTGCTCGCTATCGGGACGCTGGTCGTTTTCGGATCGCTGGGCCTTGCCCGCTTCGGCTACACCATGGTGCTGCCATCTATGCAAGCAGGCCTGGAGATCGACAATACGCAGACCGGCATCCTGGCCACGGCGAATCTTGTCGGCTACTTAACCCTGGCCGTGATCGGCGGGGCAGTGGCGGCGCGCTATGGGCCACGGTCAGTGATCGCAGCAGGCCTGGCTGTAGCCGGTGCAGGCATGCTGTTTACCGGCCTGGCGAATGGATTCCCTTCCGCGGCGGCCTGGCGCGTGTTGACCGGCATCGGCAGTGGAGCAAGCAACGTACCGGTAATGGGGCTGCTCGCATCGTGGTTCGCAACCAGGCGTCGTGGGCTGGCTTCGGGAATTGCCGTAGCAGGTTCATCAGTGGCGCTCATCTTAGCAGGTTCGCTTGTCCCTCGCGTTCTATCTGCCTATGGTGAGAACGGGTGGCGCGCGTGCTGGTTCATCTTCGGCGGCATAACCCTGTTGCTGGCGGTGGCCAGTTTCATCTTCCTGCGCAATCGGCCCTCCGAGCTGGGGCTGAAGCCATTTGGCGCTGACAGCGAAGATCCAGTCCCTGACTCCAAAGCAGAGACGGTTCAGTGGAGCCGTGTGTATCGCTCAGTCTCTGTGTGGCACCTGGGGCTGGTATACGTCGCCTTTGGGTTTTCGTACATCATCTACATGACCTTCTTCACCAAACACCTGATTGCCGAAGGAGGCTACACCCAGGAAACGGCCGGCAATTTGTTCATGACGATGGGCTGGGTCAGTCTGCTGTGCGGCATACTCTGGGGCACAGTGTCGGACGTGATCGGACGCAGGCGGGCGCTGATCATCGTGTATCTCATCCATGCGGTAGCCTTCGGTTTGTTCGCGCTGTGGCCGACACCTGCAGGTTTCACACTGTCGGCGATCCTGTTCGGCCTGACGGCCTGGAGCATCCCGGCGATCATGGCTGCCGCCTGCGGCGATGTGCTTGGACCCAGATTGGCCCCGGCAGCGCTGGGGCTGATCACGCTCCTCTTTGGCATCGGGCAGGCCGTTGCGCCCATTATTGCCGGTGCTATGGCGGATGCCACAGGATCATTCTTTACAGCACTACTGCTCGCCGCAGGTGTGGCGCTTCTGGGCGCTCTGGGTGCCTTTTTGCTTCGCCCGATCAGTACCTCGGCTGCAGATCATGAACAAGTGAAGCAGGAGACTGTGCATCAGGGTTGAGGCGCTCATAAGCCCCCGGGACTCCCGCCTGTTCTCTCTTTTTCCTCACAATTCCGGTTACGACTCTGCATCGCCAAGAGCCGCCCATAAGCCCATATTTGACGCATGCTAATCAGGTGAATTATCCTTCAATCGGCGTACAAAAAATCTCGGAGGGGGTAGCATGCACAGCGTGAGACAGGCGGGAACAGCTTTATCCAAAATTGTGTCCTTGATGGTCATACTTCTGATCGTAGCCGGCATGGCATTGTCCACGGCTGTGCTGCCGGGGGCCGAACCGGTCCTGGCCGCACCACCGGCAGTGAGCATCCAGCGGGTCAGCGTGCCCAGCACGGAGGGCAATGAGATCTCCCTCCATGCCAGCATCAGCGCCGACGGTCGGTACGTGGCCTTTGAATCATATGCCGGCAACGTGGTGGTCGGTGACACCAACAGTATGTGTGATATCTTCGTTCGTGACTGCCAGACCGGGGAGATCACCCGGGTAAGCGTGGGCACCGGCAATATCCAGAGCGATGGTAATTCATACAACGCCAGCATCAGCGCCGACGGACGCTACGTGGCCTTCATGTCTTATGCCACCAACCTTGTGGCCGGCGACAACAACGGTGTTTACGATGTCTTCGTCCATGACCGGCAGACGGGGGCAACCACCAGGGTGAGCGTCCACACCAACGGCACTGAGGGCGACAGTGATTCCTCTCTTCCCAGCATCAGCGCCGATGGCCGGTTCGTGGCCTTCGAATCCGCAGCCGCCAATCTGGTGGTCGGCGACACCAACAACACATGGGACATCTTTGTCCACGACCGGGACACCGGGGCTACCACCATGGTTAGCGTCGACTCAGGCGGCCAGCAGAGCAATGACGAATCCATTGAGTGCAGCATCAGCGCCGACGGACGCTACGTGGCCTTCCAGTCCTATGGCACCAACCTGGTGGCCGGTGACAACAACTCGATGGTGGATATCTTTGTCCATGACCGGCTGCTGGGCGAGACCACCCGGGTAAGCGTAGACTCCAGCGGTGCTCAGGGCAACAATGATAGCTACAGAACCAGCATCAGTGCGGATGGCCGCTATGTGGCTTTTGAGTCCTATGCCACCAACCTGGTGACTGGCGACAATAACGGTGTCCATGACATCTTCGTCCATGACCGCCAGACCGGGCAGACCGCCAGAGTCAGTGTCAACTCCAGCGGCATAGAGGGTAATGGTGAGTCCGACGCTCCCGCCAGGATCAGCGCCGATGGCCGGTTCGTGGCCTTTCAGTCCAATGCCACCAACCTGGTGGCCGGTGACACTAACGGCGAGTCAGACATCTTTGTCCGTGACCGGCTCTCGGGGAAGACGACCAGGGTCAGCGTTGACTCTGATGGACTCCAGGTCAACGGCTATTCCACGTCTCCTTGTATCAGCGCCGAGGGCCGGTTCGTGGCCTTCGAATCCGGCGCCGCCAACCTGGTCGCCGGTGATACCAACGGCGTTGTGGACGTCTTCGTCCATGACCGGGAGTCAGACGAGACCACCAGGGTGAGCCTGGGTTGGGATGGCATCGAAGGCAACAATGATTCCATCTATCCCTGCATCAGTGCCGACGGGCGGTACGCAGCCTTCTACTCCCCTGCAAGTAACCTCGTGGCCAACGACACCAACGGTTGTTATGATGTCTTCATTCGTGACCGGCAGACCGGGGAGACCACCAGGGTGAGCGTGGACTCCAGCGGCGCACAGGGCAACGGAAACTCTGTGTGTCCCAGCATCACCGAGGACGGGCAGTACGTGGCCTTCCAATCCTCTGCCGACAACCTGGTCACTGGTGACACCAACTCGATGGTGGACATCTTCGTCCATGACCGGTACACCGGGGAGACCAGACTGGTGAGCCTGGCCTCTGATGACAGCCAGGCCAACCTTGATTGCTATTCCCCAAAAATCAGCGCTGATGGCCACTTTGTAGCCTTTATGTCCGAGGCCACCAACCTGGTCAGCGCAGACAACAACCATTCTCGCGACATCTTCGTCCGTGACCTGCAGCCGGGAGGGACGACTGTCAGGGTCAGCGTGCGCTCCGACGGTGCCGAAGGCAGCGGTTTCTCCAGCGATCCCAGCATCACCGCTGATGGCCGCTATGTAGCTTTCCAGTCCAACGCCAACGACCTGGTGGATGGTGACACCGGGCGTTCCGACATTTTTGTGCATGACCGGCAGACGGGGCAGACCACCAGAGTAAGCGTGGCTCCCGGCCCTTCACCCCAGGCTGATAACGATTCCTTCCTTCCCAGCATCAGCGCCGACGGGTGCTACGTAGCCTTCGAATCTCTCGCCACCAATCTGGTGACCGGCGACAGCAATGGCTACCAGGATGTCTTCGTCCATGACCGGCAGACGGGGCAGACCACCATGGTGAGCATGGCCTTCAATGGCACTCAGAGCGATGGCAACTCATACTGTCCCAGCATCAGCGTCGATGGTCAGTACGTGGCCTTCGAATCTGCTGCCGCCAACCTGGTATCCGGCGACAACAACAATGTATATGATGCCTTCATCCATGACCGGCAGACAGGGCAGACCACCATGGTGAGCGTGGCCTCCGATGGCACTCAGGGCGATGGCGGTGCTGTGCCCGACAGTCTCTGCAGTATCAGCGCCGACGGCCAGCACGTGGCCTTCGTATCACAAGCCAGCAACCTTGTACCTGATGACCTCAATGGCTATCAGGACGTCTTCGTGTCCTCCTGGAACAATCCGGCGCTGGCCTGCGCTCCCGCTTCGATCAACCTCGGTTCCCAGTATCAGGGATCCACAACCAACAGGACGCTGCAGGTACGGAACGCAGGCACGGGCACTCTCCTCTACAGCCTGAGCGAGAACGGCGCATGGTGCTCGATAAGCCCCGGCTTCGGCTACAGCAGTGGAGAGACAGACAACCTCAACGTCAGTATTGACACTGCCGGGTTGTCTCCGGGCCGGTATAGCTGCGTTATCCTGATATATTCCGATGGGGGCATGGGCATTGTTCCGGTGTACTTGACGGTCCTGCCCACGCCGGTCATTGTGGTGGGTCCAACGGGCCACGATTTCGGAGCAATGGCGGCGGGAAGCGCTGCAGAACAGGTGTTTACCGTGTCCAACAGCGGCACCGGCGATCTCATCATCGGGACGGTGGCTGCCGCCGATCCTGTTGCCGCTCCGTTCAGCATAGTGAGTGACAACTGCTCCGGCCAGACTATTCCACCGGGCGAGAGCCACACGCTGACAGTCCGGTTCAGCCCGACCGCCAAAGGCAGCTTCAGTGACAGCTTCAATATTCCTTCCAACGATCCGGACTTCCCAACCGTGACTGTGGTGCTCACCGGGTCCAGTCCCAACTGCGCTCCTACGGCACCGGTGGTGGATATCACCCCGAACAATCCGAGCACTGCTGCCGACCTGGTTTGCACCGTCACCACTGAGAGTACCGACGCTGATGGCGATACTGTAACCTATACCTACCAATGGTACAAAGATGGCGTGCTGCAGTCCGATCTGAACACCAACACAGTTCCTGCCGCAGAGACGGCCAAGGGGCAGGTATGGAGATGCGTGGTCACTCCCAATGATGGGACTGTCAACGGTTCTTCCGCCGAGGATCAGGTGACTATCGGGAACACGGCCCCGACGGCTCCGGTTGCCAGCGTGATACCGGAAAGTCCCGACAGTGCTGCCGACCTGGTTTGCACCATCACCACTGAGAGTACCGACGCTGATGGCGATACTGTCACCTATACCTACCAGTGGTACAAGGATGGGGTGCTGCAGCCCGACTTGACCACGAATACCGTTCCTGCGGCAAAGACGGCCAAGGGAGAGGTGTGGAAGTGTGTAGTCACTGCCAGCGATGGGACTGCCGGCAGTGCTCCTGCCGAGGCTGAGGTGACCGTGAGTGGAGCTGCAGGTGGTTTTCCCTCGGGTGCCATAGTGGGAATAGTGATCGGCATTCTGGCCGTGGCTGGAGCAGCCGCATTCTTCTGGTTCAGGCGCTCGAAGAAAGCCTAGCCCGGCGTTCGTTATAGAAAACGTCTTACGCTGTGCAGGTCCCGAAACGCATGGCCGGTGGCTGGTGTGCAGTGTAGCTCAGAAAGGGAGCCTTTGGTTCCGTGGTTCAAATCCGCTCGCTGCTTCCGGGTTCAACTTGCCGGATGGTAGTCGGCTGAAGCCAGCGCGGTGGTCTTGTTATCACGTCTGAGGGTGGCTTCGAGTTCTACGACGTGCTCTTATTTATTTCCTCATTCCGATCATGGCCACGGCTTCGGTCGCGGCTTGCCTGACACTGCTCTCTTTGTCTGAGAGGGCGGCAGTCAGGGGTTCTATGGCCGAAGCATCACCGATTTCGCCAAGAGCCTTTGCTGCCCATTCCCGGACGGCCTTGTCTTCATCCTTCAGAGCACGAATGAGAGGTGCCACCGCTCTTGCGTCCCTCAGGTCTGCAAGGGCTGTTGCGGCGTGTACTCTTACGTACCAGTCTGTATCTGTCAAAGCATCGATGAGAGGGTCTACAGCCCTGCTCTCACCTATCTTCCCAAGGCTTTCTGCCGCGGTCATTCGAACGGACCTGTCCGTGTCTTTAAGGGCGTGAGTGAGGGCATCGAGTGTGCGTGTATCACCAATTAGCCCGAGGACTCTTGCCGCCTCAGCCCGCACGGAGGAGTCCCTCTTGTACTTCAGTGCTTTCATCAGCCCCCTGACGTCTCTTTTCGCCTCCATCCTCTTGATGTTTGGTTTCGGTCTGAACAGGAAGTCGAATATCCCCATTACGCACCTCCCGGGATTATCTCCTGTCTCCCATTGTAGTACTTTTTGATCCGGTGGTTTGGGAAGCCGCTGATTCCAGAAGCAGGCAGACTTGGCCAAATGGTATAATGTTCCCAATTTGGTCATCACAGCTTGTCCGACAAGGCTGGCTAGAAAGGCCAGCCTTTTTGTGGAGAGAGGTAAGATCACTTGGTAATTCTGGCCCCGCGCAGCTTTGAGACTTCGGTTTCTCCCGGAGAAGTTGCGTTAGCCTGGCTCAACTCGCACTCCAGCATTCTGCTCATGACCACCGGCACGACCCTGGCCATCGATCCGGTCAATGTCACTCTTCCGGAGCAGGTGCGGCCCGATGCCGTTGTGGTGACTCACTCACACATAGACCACTTCGACCGCACGCTGCTGTCCCGGTGGCAGGAAGAGTTGGAGGTTCCGGTTCTGACCAGCGCCTTTGTGGCTGAGAGAATGTTCGGGACGCCGAAGGTGCTCCGGGTGGGCGACCGGGCATCCGTCGGGGACATGGATCTTCTGGCTGAGCGCTGTGTGCATCACGCTACTGAGCCTCTTTCACTCGTGATCTCCGGTGTCAACATGCCCACCGTCTTCCATCCCGCCGACAGTGACCCCTTTGAGGATATGGCCAGAGTGCGGGATGAGTATGGGCCGCAGGTGATGCTGTTCACAGGGCCATCCATGAGGAAGGCCGTGGAGATCGCCGGTCTGATCAGGCCGCGAGTGCTGGTTTCGTGCGGTTGCGACGACGGTTGGGAGAAAGACTTTTCGCGGCAGGTGCGTGAAGAGGTGCCGCAGACAGAGGTCAGATTCCTCAAGCCCCTGGAAGTTTTCCGGTTCCATCCTTAGAGGCTACCCCTTCAGATACTCCCTCATGGTT
>CAYYWI010000047.1:0-10847 GCA_964475375.1 uncultured Dehalococcoidia bacterium | reverse complement strand
CTGGTGGCTGCGCTCCTCTGCACGCCCCATCGGGAAGCACCAAGGCGAACAGCATGTTCGCGGAGGGCCACGCTCCGTCGTGGCCGCGCAGTGTGCTTGCCGGCTGTGGCGCTCACAAGGGCTTCCTGTCCGGAAGCAGCTTCAAAAACAGTGTATGCCTGGGACGCCAATGCTACGCGCAGGAATCGCCGGATCGGCTGCTCATCATCAACAACAAGCACGCGCAGTCCCTCGCCGCTCATATCTTCATGCCTCTGTCCTCCGAGGTTGACTCAGCCACGGGCAGTCTCAGATGGATGACCGCACCCCCTCCAGGGCGGTTCGCAGCGTCAATGCTGCCGCCGTGTGCCTCGGCGATTCCCTTGCAGATGGCCAATCCCAGTCCGGTGCCAACGACACCATCCGGAACCTGCACCCGATAGAACTTGTCGAAGATACGCTGCAGGTCTTGCGGCGGAATGCCGATTCCCCGATCGGCCACCTTGATCTCCACCTGCTGGCCGATCTGCCGCGCGGTGATCTCGACCGGAGCGCCGGACGGTGAGTACTTGAAAGCATTGTCCAGCAGGTTGACCAGCACCTGCACTACAAGACCAAAGTCTACATATACGAAAGCCAGCTCCTGAGGCAGCGTGGCCTTGATTGGATGATCCCCGACATGGCTGCCAAGCTGCTCCAAAGCTGCACCTATCAGGTCCTCGACATCATGCGGTTGCCTCGACATCTTCAATGCGCCAGCCTCAAGTCGGTTCACGTCGAGCAGGTTGGTTATCAAGTGGTTCAACCTTTCCACTTCCTCACGCGCGACCTGCACCAGGTTCCTCTTGGCTGTATCGTCCAGGCCCAGATCCTCCTCTTGCAGGCTGCTCAGCACACCGATAACGGATACTAACGGAGTGCGAAGGTCATGCGAAATAGAGTTTAAAAGGGCGGTCTGCAGCTTCTCAGTAGACTCCAGAAGCTCTGCATTGCGTGCCTTCTCCGCAAATTGCGTGCGCTCAATAGCTACAGCGGCCAGATCGGCGTAGGCTTCGAGCAAACGAGTCTGCTCGATGGTCAGCTGACCGTCAGCATCGCTCACAAGCAGTGCCATTACTCCTACTGAACCTCTGGCCGTGCTCAAGGGCAGGAATTGCGCCTTGGCATTAGGCAGCGTATCGGTGCCGTATCCAACCACTTTCTGGTGCTGGAAGCACCACTCGGCTGCAGCGACATCATTCTCATCAACCGTGACATCGGGAGTATCCGCGTGCAGTCTGAGCTCCTCCTTGTTTTGAGCATCAGGCAAGAAAATGACTGCATCAAGCCCGAAGGTCTTCCTTGTGCTATCGATGATGGCGTGGATGGTAGAATCCAGACCGATGACCGCAGCCAGGGTCCGGCTCAGGGCATACAAGGTGGCTGTCTCGGACTCGCGGCTCTGTGCAGCCTCAGTCTGCTGGCGGATCCGCATCGTCAAGTAGCTGATTGTGAGGCCAACCAGAAGCAATGTTATGAAAGCAAAGATGTACTGGGTGTCTTCTACGGCGAAAGTCAGATGAGGCTTGACAAAGAAGAAGTCCCACAACAGCATACTGGCAATGCAGACTATAACCGATGGCCCGAATCCCCAGAAGACGGCTGTGACAACAACGCAGAGCAGATAGATCATGATGATGTTGGCGGGACTGAAGAAGCCGCGCACCGCGTGCCCGATCAGAGTAGCGAATATCATCAGTAATAAGCCCTGCAGGTAGCCTCGCCAGTTGAAAAGCACCCTTCTGGTCGGCGCTTTTTGGGGCTTAACGGCCTTCTCCTCACCGGTAGTCACGAGGACATCGATGTCCTTGCTGTAGCGAATGATCTGATCCACCACAGCCACGCCGAAGAGTCTCCGCCAACGATTCTGGCTTCTGCCAACGACGATCTTGGTAATGTGGTTCTTGGCAGCGTACTCAGCCACGGCCCTGGCCACGGAATCCCCGCGAATGGTCACGGTTTTGGCTCCCACGCGCTCTGCCAATCGCAGGTTATCCATCAGCCGGTTCCGTTCATCAGGAGACAGTCGAACGTCATCCGGCGTTTCAACATAGACGGCAAACCATTCGGCATACAACTGAGAAGCCAGTCTTCTGGCAGTACGCACCAATCGGGCACCCTGGACATTGGGGCTGATGCATACCAGAAGGCGTTCCCCCGCCGGCCACGGGCCGCGTATGGCGTGGGCTTGCATATAGGCCCGCAATCGCTCATCGACACGCACCGCAGCCGTGCGCATGCTCAACTCGCGCAGCGCGATGAGATTGCCCTCGCGGAAGAACCCGGCGGCAGCACGCGTTGCCTCATCGGGAACATAGACCTTGCCTTCCTTCAGCCGCTTCAGCAGTTCATCGGGGGGCAGATCGACAAGCTCGATCTCTGATGCCTTGTCAATGACACTGTCGGGGACCGCTTCGCGCATCCAGACGCCGGTTATCTCCATCACCACGTTTCGCAGACTCTCTATGTGCTGGACATTGAGAGTGGTATACACATCGATACCGGCTTCGATCAGCTCCTCGACATCCTGGTAACGCTTGGGATGCCGTGATTCCGGAGCATTTGTGTGTGCCAGCTCATCTACCAGCGCCACCTGGGGATGCCGCGCCAGCACCGCATCCAGGTCCATCTCTTGAAGGGTTACGCCGCGGTACTCCACGCGTCTGCGCGGAATAATCTCAAGGCCTTCCAGAAGGGCTTCGGTCTCGGGACGGCCATGCGTTTCCACATATGCGATGACAAGGTCCCTTTCACCCTTCTGGAGACGGGCTGCCTCCAACATGGAGAAGGTCTTCCCTACGCCGGCGCAATAGCCAAGGAAGATCTTCAGCTTGCCGCGCTTTTTCTTCTCTTCTTCGGCTTTAACTTGCGCCAGTAGTTCATCAGGATTGGGGCGGGACTCGTTCTCTGCCATGAGATTTGTCTCTTCAAGCCTGATGTTACACTCCGCTGCTGGGCAAGTCTATCCCATTTGGTCCAGGGCCATATTCAGCTTCAGAACGTTTACCCGTGGTTCTCCCAGGATGCCGAACTGGCGGCCTCCAGTGAAGCGATCCACTAAAGCGGACACCTCGTCCTCACTCACCCCCCGATATCGTGCCACGCGAGGCACCTGGTATTGCGCCGCGGCTATGCTGATGTGCGGGTCAAGGCCACTGCCTGACGAGGTCACCAGGTCCACCGGGATCGGCTCCTGGTTGTCGGGGTCCACGGCCTTCAGGGCATCTATGCGTGCCTGAATCTCTTCCTGCAGCGCCGGGTTTATCGGCCCCAAGTTGGAGCCGGATGAAGCTGAAGCATCGTATTCCGCTGCAGACAGCCGTCCCCAGAAATAGCGCGGATCGCTGAAAGGCTGGCCGATGAGTTCGGAGCCAACAGTCTCCCCGTTTTCCTTGATCAGGCTCCCATTGGCCTTATGGTGAAACAGCGCCTGGGCGATGCCGGTCACCGCCAGCGGATATATTATCCCCGTGAGTACAGTCAGCACCACCACAAATCCCAGAGCGTATCTAAGCTGACGAATCATAGCGACATCCCTCCCATCCCGACAAACTATGCCAGCCCCACTGCTACCAGAATCATGTCGATCAGTTTGATGCCGATGAATGGCGTGATCAGTCCTCCCAATCCATATATCAAGAGATTGCGGCGGAGTATGCTGGCCGCTCCAAGCGGACGATAGGCCACGCCGCGAAGAGCCAGTGGTATCAGGGCTACTATGATCAGGGCGTTGAATATCACCGCCGACATGACGGCACTCTGCGGCGTAGCCAGGTGCATGAAATTCAGCGCCTTCAATGCCGGGTAAGTGCCAGCAAAGGCTGCCGGGATAATGGCGAAGTACTTGGACACGTCGTTGGCAAGGCTGAACGTAGTCAAAGCCCCACGCGTCATCAGCAGCTGCTTCCCCGTCTCCACGATGTCGATCAACTTGGTGGGATTGCTGTCCAGATCGATCATGTTGGCGGCCTCGCGAGCCGGTTGGGTGCCCGTGTGCATGGCTACACCCACATCGGACTGTGCCAGCGCCGGGGCATCGTTGGTCCCATCGCCGGTCATGGCTACCAGCCTTCCCTCAGCCTGGTACTGGCGTATCAGCTTGAGCTTGGCCTCAGGGGTGGCCTGAGCCAGGAAATCATCCACCCCCGCTTCAGCCGCAATCGCAGTCGCCGTAAGCGGATTGTCACCGGTAATCATCACTGTCTTTATGCCCATCTTCCGCATTTGCATAAAGCGCTCCTTGATGCCGCCTTTGATTACATCCTTGAGATAGACCACACCCAACACCTTGTTGTTGCGCACGACCACCAGGGGCGTGCCGCCAACACGAGCAATGTGATCCGCTTCGCTTCGCACCTCAGGCGGTATTGAGCTTCCCCTCTCCTCAAGGTAGGCCCTTATGGCGTCAGCAGCGCCCTTGCGTATGCTCGTTCCCACCATATCCACACCGCTCATACGCGTCTGTGCTGAAAACGGAATAAAACGGGTGCCATCGCGTGCCATGCCGACGGCACTCCCTCTCAGACCATACTTCTCCTTGGCCAACAGCACGATGCTGCGGCCCTCCGGCGTCTCGTCAGCCAGGGAAGACAGTTGTGCTGCCTCGGCGAGTTCGAGATCGCTGACGCCCTCAACCGGTATGAACGCCACGGCCTGACGGTTGCCGAGTGTGATCGTGCCTGTCTTATCCAGCAGGAGTACATCTACGTCTCCAGCCGCTTCCACCGCCCGGCCCGACATGGCAATGACATTGCGACGGATGAGGCGATCCATGCCGGCGATGCCGATGGCCGGCAGCAGGCCGCCAATCGTTGTCGGAATAAGGCAAACCAGAAGTGCCACAAGGACGGTGATCCCGATTGGCGTGCCCTGGTCATTGACTTCGGTGCTGTAGAGAGAGAAGGGCAGAAGCGCCGCGCAGACGACAAGGAAGATGATAGTGAATGCTGCCAGCATTATATCAAGAGCAATTTCGTTGGGCGTCTTCTGCCTCTTTGCCCCTTCCACCAGGTTGATCATGCGATCCAGGAATCCTTCACCGGGAAGGGCGGTTGCCCGTACTATCAGCCAGTCTGACAGCACTTTTGTCCCACCGGTGACCGCGCTCCGGTCTCCTCCGGATTCACGAATCACCGGGGCGCTCTCGCCGGTGATTGCGCTCTCATCAATTGAGGCGACCCCCTCGATCACCTCACCATCGATGGGAATAACATCGCCTGCCTCTACCAGAAACACATCGTTCTGTTGAAGCTCGACCGACGGAACAAGATCGTACTTGGCCCCGCGCTTTGGCTGGACAAGTCTCTTGGCTTGAGTTTCCTGGCGTGTACGACGCAGGGCCGCGGCCTGGGCTTTGCCGCGACCCTCGGCCAGTGACTCGGAGAAATTGGCAAAGATCACACATAGCCACAGGAAGAGCGCCACGATGCCGATGAAACCGGCGTTCGCCTCACCCTGCCATAGAAGCGCCTGTATGAACAAACCGCTGGTCAGCACGCTGCCCACCTCGGTGACGAACATGACCGGGTTGCGCAGCATGTAACGGGGATTGAGTTTCACGAAGGCGTCAATGACCGCGCGGCCGTAGATCCGCCGCCCGAAGACGAACTGCTTTTTCAGGGATGCAGCCGCCGTGCCTGGGGTTTGTCCGCTGCCTGGTGTCTGCTTGTTCCGTGACATTGGTTCCCACACAATCACAACATCAGATGCTCGACCAAGGGACCGAGAGACAAGGCCGGCAGGAAGCTGAGCGCGCCCACAATTATGACCACCGTGATAAGCCAGAAAATGAATAAGGGGCTGTGCGTCGGAAGCGTGCCGGAGGAAACGGGCACCTTGTGCTCACTCGCCAGCGAACCGGCTATCGCCAGCGCCGGTATCGCCAGCCAGAACCGTCCGATGAGCATGGCAAAGCCGAGAGCTATGTTGTAGAAGGGGGTGTCCGCCCCCAGACCAGCGAAGGCGCTGCCGTTGTTGTTGGCTGCTGAAGAGAAGGCATACAGCACCTCACTGAAACCGTGTGCGCCGGGGTTGAGAACTGCATCTCTCCCTGCCGGGATGGACAAGGCAATCGCAGTACCAAGCAGAATGATCACCACTGGTATCAGCACCATGAGAGAAGCCATCTTCATTTCATAGGCGCCGATCTTCTTCCCCAGGTATTCGGGGGTACGACCGATCATCAGCCCGGCTACGAATACGGCGACGATGACAAAAGCCAGCATCCCATAGAGACCGGAGCCCACTCCCCCATACACAACCTCCCCCAACTGCATCAGCCACATCGGCATGAGACCGCCTAGCGGCATGTATGAATCGTGCATCGAGTTGACCGAGCCATTTGAGGCTGAAGTCGTGGCCGTGGTCCACAAAGCAGAGTCGGCGATACCGAAGCGGACCTCTTTTCCCTCCATATTGCCGCCTGATTGCAGATCGCTTGCAGTCTGGTCAACGCCGAGCTCAGTAATCGCCGGGTTGCCGCGCTGTTCCGCCCAGACAGTTACAGTCAGGCAGGCCACAAATATGATGGTCATAGCAGCCAGTATCGCCCACCCTTTGCGCGTGTCGCCCACCATCTTGCCGAAGGTGTAGCACAGAGCTGCGGGGATGAGAAGGATAGCCAGCATCTCCAGGAAGTTGGTGAGTGGTGTGGGATTTTCGAAGGGATGAGCCGAGTTTACGTTGAAGAAGCCCCCGCCGTTCGTCCCAAGCATCTTGATGGCTACCTGAGAGGCCGCCGGCCCAACAGCCAGGACCTGCTGGCCTGCGGTTTGTCCGGCGGCGTTGTCGGTTGTCTGAAGAAGACTGACTTCGTGGGATCCGTGGAGCGTCTGAACCACGCCCTGCGATGTCAGGATGAGTGCCAATACAAATGACAAGGGCAGCAGTACATAGAGTATGCTACGTGTCATGTCGACCCAGAAGTTGCCCAGGGTGTTCGTGGAGTGCCTTACGAAGCCCCGTATCACCGCCACCAGCACTGCCATGCCGGCAGCCGCGGAGAGGAAGTTCTGCACTGTGAGCCCGAGCATCTGGATCAGATAGCTCATGGTAGTCTCGCCGCTGTAGCTCTGCCAGTTGGTGTTGGTGGTGAAACTGGCTGCGGTATTGAAGGCGGTATCAGGGTCGACAGGCCCCAGGTTCTGAGGGTTGAGCGGCAGTGCCGATTGGAGACGCTGGAGGCCGTAGAGCACCAACAGTCCCACCAGGCTGAAGAGCAGCAGGGCAACAGCATAGGTCTTCCAGTTCATCTCGTCATCAGCGTGCAGACCCAGAATGCGGTAGATGAGCCGCTCGACAGGTCCAACGACACGACCGACAATCGTCCGCTCGCCGGAATACACACGCGCCATGTATGAACCCAGCGGCTTGACCAGCAGCAACAGTACAATGAGGTACAGGCCGATCTGGAGCCACCCGAACGTCGTCATTTGAACCACTCCGGTTTCAGCAGTGCCAGGAACAGGTAGACCAGTAGTCCAACGGAGATCAATCCTGAGACAACATAGAGAATGTTCATACTATCACCGCATGAGGCGTCCGGCGATCCACACCAGACCCAGCGTCGCCAGGAAGAAAACTAGGATGAGTGACAGAAAGAGCAAATCACTCACGCATGACCCCCCATTACTTCACCTACATTTTATCCCATCCTAGCAGCAGGGACGTCAAGAAGGTCTCAAGAAACCAGCTCGGTGGCTCAAGAGAGTGTCAAGGAAGTTCAGGCGCACTGATCTCTCTTCAGTGTGAGACCGAGAAGGACCAGGATTCCGCCAGCCATATACTCGGCCAGAAGTCTTGAGCGGTTCCGCCGATGATCACTACCAGCTTCCTTTCCTTGGCTGGCGATTCCAGAGAGGCGATCGTCGGTGGGCGCCGCCGACAGACATACGCAGTCGGCCATCTCGAACCAGCTCACGATTCCTGGCTATCGAGGCTATCTCAGGAGCGATAGGTGGCCTCCCGGTTCGAAACCTGTCACGACTCTGTCCGGAGAGTAACCTCAGCAGCGGTAAGGAGCACTGCTGTCTCAGGGTCTTCGGGCCTCCCGGCAACAACGCGTGATGATCAAGAGCGCACAGCTACTTTGCCAGGATTTCCAGGCCGCTATTGCGTGTTCCAAGGCGAAGCTTCTAAGGGCGAGGGAGAGGCGGCAGAAACCAAGTACACGGGCTGATCTCTCCTGTCAAGCAGTTGGTGAAGGACCTCACGATTTCTTCTGAACTACTTTTATGTCAAGTTGCAGGTTGTCGATCTTGTCGACTCCCTTCAGCGCAGAAGCAACACCAGTCACCGTACTGCAGATGATGTCATTCGGGAACTGGATGAGATCCACTTTCTTCCCATTGACAACAATTGTGACCGAGCCGTTTGCCATTTTCAGTTCAACAGTGCGCAGGTCGTCAACTCCCTTCAGAGTCCGCACTCCGCCGGTCACTGTGCCTGCCACGAACTGCTCCACAAATGGATTGAGTTCAATGTCATTCTGGTTCACCCACAGCTTGGTCTGATAGCTCTCCTTCATTTTCACCTCTCAGAATCGTCTGTCACCAGTTCTTATCTGGGACTCCTGATTATGCCTTTTCAACCCTCTTGATACCAGTCTATAGAGACTCGGGCACCCCGAAGCCCGGCAGTGTACCGCTGCACCGTTGCCATGGCGTCCTGCGGCCCTAGATCTCTATCATAACCTTGCCTGCCTCAACTTTAGCCGGATAGGTTTTCAGCCCCCGCGGCTTCTTGACCGCCTTGCTTAAGGCCGACACCACACCCGGCAGTTGCGCCCAGCGAATCATGTGCCCATCGCTGACGTCAAACTGAGAGCCGTGTCGCGGGCAGGTGACCACTGATCCTTCGAGTCTGCCTGAAGCCAAGTCGCCCCCCGAGTGAGGGCAACTGCCCTCACTCGCATAGCAGCGGCCTCCGACCCTGGCCAGCAGTATCTTCCGGCCCTCTACAACAACCTCTTTCATGCCGCCATCAGCCAAGTCGCCCTCTTTGCATACTTCCACAAACTTGCCCATCTCTTTCCACCTCCTCGTCACATCCTCCCAAGCCATTCTGCGACTATGAGCCATGAGCTGATAGCTCACAGCTGCCGCTGCACACGGTACCGGTTCATCAACAGTGAGTTGGTGACCACCGAGATTGAACTGAAAGCCATGGCCGCCGCCGCAATTATCGGGTTCAGCAGCGTTCCGGTCCAGGGATAAAGAATACCAGCCGCAATCGGTATTCCCAGCGTGTTGTAGGCAAAGGCCCAGAAGAGATTCTGCTTCACTTTGTCGATGGTGTAGCGACTCAGCCTGATAGCCTCGACAACGTCCCTCAGATCGTTCCGCACCAGCACCACATCGCCGCTCTCCATGGCCACATCGGTGCCGCTGCCTACCGCTATGCCGATGTCCGCCTGGGCCAGCGCTGGCGCGTCGTTGATCCCATCTCCAACCATGGCCACCACTTTGCCACTCTCCTGCAAGCGCTGAACCTCTTTAGCCTTGTCATCCGGGAGAACCTCCGCCAGCACTTTCTTGATCCCTGCCTGCCCGGCCACCGCCTCCGCCGTCCGCCGGTTATCACCCGTGATCATCACTGTCTCCAAGCCCATGCGGTGCAGTTGTCCCACAGCCTCCACGGCGTTGTCCCGCAACGTGTCAGATACAGCTATCAGTCCTACCGGCTTCCTGTCCATGGCAACCAGCATCACCGTCTTGCCTTGGTCCTCAAGTTCCTTCACTTTCCCTTCAGATGAATCTGTCCCAACGCCATTCTCCCTCATGAGGAAGCGATTGCCGAGCAGCACTTCCTTGCCTTCCACGACAGCCAGAACACCCCGGCCGCTCAGCGCCTGGAAGGACTCCGGATCGGAGGGCTGCCCGTTCTCCTTGGCCGCAGCGTTCACGATAGCCTGGCCGATGGGATGCTCCGAACCCTTCTCAGCCGAGGCCGCCAGACGAAGGACTTCAGCTCGCTCAAAACTGTCGAGCGGAATCACATCCGTCACCGCAGGCATGCCTTGTGTGAGTGTCCCCGTCTTGTCGAAGACAACGGTCTCGATGCGATGCGCCCTCTCAAGTGAAGCGGCACTCTTGATCAGAATCCCGTTCTGAGCCCCCTTCCCGGTTCCCACCATGATCGCCGTCGGCGTCGCCAGACCGAGCGCACAGGGACAGGCAATCACCAGTACGGAAATGGAAGCTTCCAGGGCAAACACGAACGGCTTCCCGATAATGCCAAACCAGGCGATGAAGGTTACAAGGGCGATGGTGACCACCACCGGAACAAAGACAGCCGCTACAGAGTCGGCCAGGCGCTGGATGGGAGCCTTCGAACCCTGAGCCTGTTCGACAAGTTTGATGATCTGGGCCAGGGCTGTGTCCTTGCCCACCTTGGTGGCCCGGAACTTCAGCAAGCCGTCCTTGTTGATGGTAGCACCCACCACCTCATCGCCGGCCTTCTTATCCACCGGCATCGATTCTCCCGTCAGCATCGACTCATCGACCGCCGAAGCCCCTTCTACGACTGTGCCGTCAACGGGCATCTTCTCACCCGGCCTGACTACCACTATCTGACCCACCTCGACATCTTCCACAGGCACCTGCGTCTCGGCACCATCCACGAGAATGTTGGCCGTCTTGGGCCACAGTCCCATGAGCTTCTTGATCGCCTCTGAAGCCCTGCCCTTGGCGCGGGCCTCCAGGTAGCGCCCCAGCAGCACGATCGAAATGATGAGGGCCGCCGTGTCGAAATAAACGTCACCATCAAAGGTTCCAGGCATCACGGTAACCAGCACGCTGTAGATGTAGGCAGCCGTGGTGCCCAGGGCAATG
>CAYYWI010000046.1:12001-18482 GCA_964475375.1 uncultured Dehalococcoidia bacterium | reverse complement strand
ATTCTTGTGGGCGTACTTCAGGTCACCATTGGCACTGTCGTAGTAGCTGATTGCCGGACGGCCGAACTCATCCAGCGCCAGAGAGCAGTGACTACCTACACCGTAGCGGTCAACCTCTTCGACACGCCACGTGGCTCCATCACGCTCTGCGTAGTAGAGTTGCTCGCCGCCGTAGGCAATGCGAGCCCGGTCATCCGATCCAACTTTGAGCGAGGTGTAGCTGAAGGTTCTACCCTTCTCGATAACGCTGTTCTGCCAGCCACATTCTGCCGCACCGTGAATAACTCCTTTGACGGCATCCACCTCAGCATCAAACACGGTTGACTTGTGCCCAGGCCATGGCGCGGCATTGATTCTGATGTAGCGATAACCACCACCCCCACTTGTCGAGGGCCAGTTCCATGTACTTACATAGTCATCATTACAGATACCGAATTGATCCTGGCCTGCACTGGACCATCCTTTGACATAGAGCTTATTCAAGCGAGCCGGCATCCACGTGGCAGCCCACGGATTGGAGGCATCGAATTCATTCGAGCCATACACAGCATAGGTAAATGCATGGCTGAACTCGGCATGGTCAATGAACGGGAACAGCGCCACATCGGAGTATGTCTCGCCCAGATCCCAGACGCCGAAGCCATCATTCCAGAAAACAATGAACCGACGATCCAGTTCATTTCCCCAACTCAAGTTGCCGACAGCGGTCTCATCTACCGCCGCTATGGCCCCTGTTGGACTTGCCGTACCATACCAGATCTCTCCAGTTGCATACACCAGCTGACCTGTTCCGGCATGATCCGCAGGCCAGTAATCTTGCACTATTGTGTACATGGCATCTGTCTCAAGACCGCTGCTCTCCGAAGCAACTGCCACCGGCAGCCAGGATATCAAACCCAAGCCGACCGCGATCAGCCCCAAAGCGCAGAAAAGTCTTCTCACAGTGCTTTCACTCCATCCACTGAGCTTATGTCACCTAAGGCCTTCACCTCACCGCAAGAATGATCGCTCATCACACAGCCCCGTTAAAGGCAGACAAAGATAAGAGGAGCACGGTACTTCCGGAGATCGACAGATTGGATCAGCAGCGCTTTCCACATCCACCTCTTCAGCCCCCAGACATAAGATCGTCCTGTGCATGCCTCCCGAACTGAGGGAATCAACCTGTAACTTGTATCCCTGTCCCACCACCACCCGATTGCACCTAGCCGACGCGGTCTCCATGCTGCCCCCCAGACTCCCAAGGAAGTTTGCTCGGGTCTGTCAAAGCTTCGAAGAGATATGATCTCTCCGTGGGGTCATCGAAGACACTGGTCAGAGAGGTTTGCGAGTATCTCTCCACAGTGCTTATAAGGACTTCACGATCGGAGTCAGGAATATCATCCCTGAAAGAGCCTTCAAGGAGTCTCATGACAGACGCCGTGTCATCCGGCATCTTCCAGTTATCCCCGGCCTGGACGATCAATCTCCTCTGCAGCATGGTGTGCAGTACGAACAACAAAATAGAAACCACAGCCGCGCCGATGGCTATCGCCGAGATAGTGATAGTCACGATCTCTATTGTCGTCATCAGAGGTATCTCTCCGAATACAGGTATTTCCCGGACTTCATGTGTCTGCCAAGCAGATTGTAGATCTTGATTATGTCCAGATAATCGCGGCTCAACTGGCTCAGTCGGCGCGACAGTCCAACTACGGCAACCAGTATGAAAACCAAAGCTATCAACGCCAGCACGCTCAGCTTTGTATCCGCCCAGGCAGTAGCTGAAGCAATCAGTACTGCGATGACACATATCGTAATGATCCCAAACATGATGAGGGCGGTCAGATACCGGCTGTGTGTTCTATCATAGAGACGCATCAACATCTCTAGGGTGGTCTCCTGCCCCGGGCCATCCTCATAGAGCAACATACCGACTACGTCTGTGATCTTAATGCTGTCCATAAGCTTTCCAGAACAATCGGAGATACTGACCAAAGCGGGGAACTGAAACCATCAACAAGATCGAGGCAAGACTGCCAGGATCCCACGATAAGTCACCCCCTTAGCCGCCAGTGTACCTATACGTCCACCCTTTTGTCAATACTTTCTCGTCATTCTATAGCGAACATTGTTCTTGCGGACAACTTCGCCCGACGGTTGCGCACCCAAGCCAGCGTAGCGAATGCAGACTTTGCTGCGGAAGTACCAACCGGCCATGATTTGCGACCTGAATGGCTCGGCAATCAACTTGTCTCTTGGGCTATTCCATATATACATACATACATTGACTTGCCTGTGCCGGGCATGCTATCTTCTCGCCTGTCACCCGCTTTGAGACAGTACTTCAGACGAAGATGGTGAGATTCCGATATCCACGGTGCATGAGGACAGATATTTCAGTGAAGGGTAAGAGAGTAGTCATCACTGGTGGAGCAGGTTTCATCGGCTCCAATCTTGCTGAACACCTGTGTCGCGACAATGAGGTCTCGATCATCGATGATCTATCGACCGGCCGCCTTCAAAACATACAGCATTTGATGAAGACGCCCAACCTCAAGTTCACTCAGGGCAGCATAACGGATCTGCCGCTGCTTCAAAGTGTATTTGCCGGCGCCGACTATATCTTTCATCAAGCCGCGCTGGCCAGCGTGCCTATGAGCATCCAGGAACCCATCCGAACAGATGAAGTGAACGTAAGGGGCAGCCTCAATGTCCTGATCGCCGCCAGGGACAACCGCGTCAAGAAGGTGATATGCGCTTCCAGTTGTGCAATCTATGGCAACACAACAACACTACCCATCACTGAGAATGCTTCCCCTGATCCACAGTCTCCCTATGCAGTGACCAAGCTGACGGCCGAACGCTACTGCCGGGTCTTCAGCCGCATCTATGGACTGCCAGCAGTCTGCCTGAGGTATTTCAACGTGTATGGCCCGAGGCAGGACCCTCGCTCTGACTACGCGGCGGTCATTCCCAAGTTCATCACGCAGGCTCTGCATGGCCGACCCTTGATCATTTTCGGCACCGGCAGCCAGACCAGGGATTTCGTGTTTGTAAGGGACGTGGTCGCGGCCAATGTTGCCGCTGCAGATGCTGCAGCACCGGGCGAATACAACATTGGTTCAGGCGTTGAGACTTCCATTCTGAAACTTGCCCGGACCGTGACGGCTGCAACCAAGAAGAACTCCGAGATCGTCTATGAACCGGCCCGGCCCGGTGAAGTGCTGCATAGTCGAGCCGATGTTTCCAGAGCAGAAGAAGCCTTTGGATTCAAGCCGCACTTCAGTCTAGAAACCGGGTTGACGGAAACCGTTAAGTCGTTATTGGAGACTGAACATGGCAGACTTTGAGTCGGCCTTGGCAAGAGAGTGGCGCTGGATCACTGCACCCGGTGATCGGCTATACGCGGTTTTTGCCTTCACCGGATGATTGATCTATAATCTCCGCCGAGTTCTGAAAGGAGTCCCTCGGAATGAAAGCTATCATCTTAGCCGGAGGAAAAGGGACCAGGCTCAGGCCTATTACCAATACCATTGCCAAGCAACTCCTGCCGGTTGCCAACAAGCCGATCCTGTTCTATGTCCTGAACCAGATCAGGGATGCCGGCATCTCGGACATCTGCATTATCATCTCGCCCGAAACCGGCGCCCATATCAGGGAATCAGTGGGGGATGGCTCGCGCTGGGGTGCCAGGATCACTTACCTTATGCAAGATCAACCCCTGGGTCTCGCCCATGCCGTAGCGACGGCGCAGACTTTTCTCGCAGACTCACCCTTCCTCATGTTCCTGGGTGACAACCTCATCCAGGGTGGCGTCCGGGACTTTGTCCAGGAGTTTAACACCAAAAGCCCGGACTCCCTTATCCTTCTCAAAGAGGTGCCTGATCCACGCCTGTTCGGTGTGGCTGAGCTGAATGGTACCGGCGAAGTTATACGCCTGGTTGAGAAACCGAAGGAGCCCAAGACCAATCTCGCCCTCGTAGGCATCTACCTCTTCAAGCCGGATATCCACAGCGCTATTGCACGAATAAAGCCTTCGCAGCGGGGAGAGCTGGAGATAACCGATGCCATCCAGCGGCTTCTGGATGACGGGAAGCGGGTTAAGAGCCACATACTGACCGGATGGTGGTTGGACACGGGCAAGAAGGATGACATGCTGGAGGCCAACCGCGTTGTCCTTGATACTATGCTTCAAAGGGACATCAGAGGGATCATTGATTCCGGGAGCCAGGTTTCCGGCAGAGTGGAAATCAGGGAAGGTGCGCGGATCGAGGGCAGCACCATCAGAGGCCCGGTATCAATCGGCGAGAGATGCGAAATTCGAAATTCCCATATCGGTCCATTTACCAGCATCGGGGCAGACACGGTGATAGAAGACTCTTCTGTAGAACATTCGGTGATACTGGAGCAGGGGCATATTCAAGGAATTGAGAGACTCGAGGACAGCCTTATCGGCAAAGGGGTTGAACTGAGAAAGGCTGACGACCGATTCAAGACGGTGAAGCTCTTTATCGGGTGTGATTCCAGGCTGGAGTTGTAGGCTGCTGGATCGTGGTTCATGGTTCGCGGCTCATAGCTCATGGCTCATAGCTCATGGCTCATAGCTCATGGGGTCAATGGTGCAGCGGAACACTGCCGGGGGTTTGGGGGTGTCCCCAAAAAACTACTTCTCTTCCCAAGAGTGGGGAGGGGTTTAAACGAGGTCGCAGACATGGCTGGTGGCTACGGGACTGGTTCACGGCTCATAGCTCGTGGCTCATAGCTCATGGGGTCAAGGGTGCAGCGGGAACGCTGCCGGGGGTTTGGGGGTGCCCCCAAAAACTACTTCACTTCCCCCAAGAGTGGGGAGGGGGTTTAAACAGGGTCGCGGACATGGCTGGTGGGCACAGCCCACCCTACGGGACTTCGTGTTTGGAGCTTAGGATTTCCTTCGTCTTTTGAGCTTTGGAATTCTGGGCGAAAGGGGTTGAAGTACAACCATGGATTACATACACGGCGTCAAGGTGCGAAAGCTCAATCTCATAGCTGATGACCGCGGCTGGCTCATGGAAATGCTGCGGTCCGACTGGGAGGAGTTTGAAAGATTCGGGCAGACCTATGTCACGGCCTGTTATCCAGGCGTGGTCAAGGCCTGGCACTATCACAAGAACCAGACCGATCACTTCATCTGCATCCATGGCATGGCCAAAGTCGCCCTCTACGATGCCCGGGAGGATTCGCCCACAAGAGGTCTTGTGAATCAGTTCGTCATGGGCACGCTCAATCCCATTCTGGTGAAGATACCCAACATGGTCTATCACGGCTTCACGCCAGTGGGCACCGAGATGACCATCATCGTTAACGTTCCGACGCAGACCTACAACTACCAGAAGCCCGACGAATACCGTATTCCTTATGATGATCCTTCCATCCCCTACACTTGGGAGGTGAAGAGCGGATGAAGGTCCTGGTGACCGGCGCCGCCGGCATGCTGGCCAGGGACCTTATCCCCTGCCTCCAGAAACAGGGGCACGAGCCGTTGGCTCCCCCGGAGAACGACCTCGATATCACCCGTATTGACGCCATCAGAAGGCACACGGGCACCTTCCGCCCTGATGTCATCATCAATTGCGCTGCCTATACCAAGGTCGACCAGGCCGAGAGAGAAGAGCCTCTGGCCAACCTTATCAACGGCTCGGCTGTTCAGAACCTTTGCCTGGTCTGCCAGGAAGCGGATATCCCTTTGGTCCATTTCAGCACCGACTACGTTTTCGATGGGACGAAGGCAGGGCCATACGCTATCTTCGATCACCCCAATCCCATCAATGCCTACGGTCGCTCCAAGCTCCTGGGGGAGCAGTACGTTCTGTGGCTGCTTCACAAGTTCTACCTCGTCCGCACCAGTTGGCTCTTTGGCATGCACGGCGCCAATTTCGTCGAAACCATGCTCAACCTGGCCAACAAACAGAAACAAGTGTCCGTAGTCAACGACCAGAGGGGATGCCCCACCTGGACGCAGCATCTGTCAGAGGCGGTGGTCTCCCTGATCGAATCCGGGCGCTACGGTGTGTACCATGCCGCCAACTCCGGGCCGACTACGTGGTTCGACTACGCCAGAGAGATATTCCGGCTTGCGGGAACGGGGACAGAGGTTCTGCCCATAACGTCCGGGCAGTTCCCAACGGCGGCCACCAGGCCCAAGAACAGCGTGCTCGATCCTTCTCCGCTGAAAGAAGTGACGGGGCGGGACATGCCGCCGTGGAAAGAAGCTCTGAAACAGTACCTGGTCGAGAGAAGGTCCGAAATCCAAAGTGCGAAATACTAGACAGATGCCAAACGCAAAATCCGAGGAATACGAGAGAGATGCAGGAGGTCTCCTGCCGCGGGTTTCGTCGTTCTCTGACGGACAGCCAAGGCTTCCTTCCTGGATTCCTGCCTGGACAGGAATAACAAGAAGAGGGTGCCAGGGATTTCCTCCCTGCCGGGGGTTTGGTGGTGTCCCCCAACTCCCCTTTCCAGC
>CAYYWI010000046.1:0-11991 GCA_964475375.1 uncultured Dehalococcoidia bacterium | reverse complement strand
TGGGGGCACGGGGGTTGAAACGGTCTATGCACTGCTGTAATGTACTTTTGATGTTAGGATTTGAACCATGAAATTGCTGGTTACCGGCGGTGCCGGCTTCATCGGCTCGAACTTTGTGCAATACATCCTGGAGAAATACCCGGACTACCAGGTGGTCAACCTGGATGCCCTCACCTACGCCGCCAGCATGGACAATCTCAAGGAGGTCAAGGACAACCCCAGGCACACGTTCGTTCACGGCAGGATCGAGGACGGCGAGTTCGTGGACAGACTGGTGCCGGGCATTGACGTCATCGTCAACTTCGCCGCCGAATCGCATGTCGATCGGAGCATAGTCGAGCCTCAGGTGTTCATCAAGACCAACGTCCTCGGAACCCAGGTGCTCCTCGACGCCGCTTTGCGCCACAAGGTCAAGCTCTTCTACCAGGTTTCGACCGATGAGGTCTACGGCGCGCTCCGGCTCGATTCAAAGGAGAGGTTCACCGAAGAGTCCCAACTCCGTCCCAACTCTCCCTACTCGGCCAGCAAGACCGCCGCTGACCTCCTGGTTTGGGCCTATCACCGCACCTACGGCCTGCCTGTAGTCATCTCCCGCTGCTCCAACAACTACGGTCCCCGGCAGCACCCGGAGAAGTTCATACCGACCGTCATTCTGAATGCCATACACGACAAGCCCGTCCCGATTTATGGCGACGGTCTCTACGTCCGTGACTGGATCCACGTGCTGGACCACTGCCGGGCCATCGACACCATCTTGCACAAGGGTAAGGCAGGGGAGGTTTATAACGTGGGTGCCGACAACGAACTGGCCAACATCGACTTGGCCAAGGGAATCCTGAAAATACTAGGCAAACCTGAAAGCCTGCTCACTTCCGTCAAGGACCGGCCAGGACATGACAGACGATATGCCATAGACTCTGCCAAGATCAGGATAGACTTAGGCTGGCGGCCAACGATGGCTTTCGATGCCGGCCTGTCAGCGACGATTGGGCATTATCTCGCTCGCTTTGAGCCATGAGCCATCACTGTTCACGCCATCAGCCATGAACTAACAGCTATGAGCTATAGCCCGTGAGCACCGTCCGTACCATCGCCAAGAACACCGCGGTTCTAGCCGCGGCACAGGCCGCCGGCTACCTGCTGGGCTTCTTCTACATGATCTACACCGCCCGATCCCTGGGCGTAGCCGGGTTTGGTATCCTCTCCTTCGCCACAGCCATCACCAGCATCTTCAGCCCACTCACCGATCTCGGGATCACTTCTCTGATGATACGAGAGGTGGCCAGAGACAAGTCTGTGGCGCCAAGGTACCTGGCCCAATGTGGCCTCATGAGAATGCTCCTGGCGGTGATCACTTTTGGTGCCATCGCTCTGACCGTCTTTCTTGGCGACTACCCCCGAGAAACAGTCCAGGTGGTCTACCTTCTCATCCTTTCGATGGTCATCAATGCTGTCACCCAACTCATCAACTCCGTCCTCTACGCTTCCGAGAGAATGGAGTATCCGGCCCTGGGGCAGTTGTTGAACGCCGTCCTTATGTTCATCGGTGTGATGCTGGCCGTCCGATATGACTTCAGTGTTCTCGGCTTTGCGGCTCTGTATGTCTATGCCAGCACCGCTGTGCTGACATACAGCATAGCGGTACTCAGGTGGAAGTTCTCCGCGGTTACGCCTGCGGCGGCTTCTGTGTTCAACATCGACCTGACCTTCTGGAAGGACACCATTAGACAAGCCTGGCCGTTTGCCTTCGCAGCCATCTTCGCCACCATCTCCTACTACACGGACTCGGTGATGCTGTCCTTCATGAAGGGTGAAGAGGCGGTCGGCTGGTACAATGCCGCCTTCAGGCCGGTATCCACCCTGGCGGTTGTTCCCATCGTCTACTTGAGCGCCGTCTTCCCCGTCATGGCCAGGCTGCATATGTCATCCGCCTCGTCATTGCAGTTCATAGGGCGAAAGTCCTTTCAGTATATGCTGGTCATTGCGTTTCCCATCGCGGTGGGGACGACCGTACTGGCAGACAGAATCATTGCGGTCACATACGGTCCAGACTACGGCAATTCGGGGCAGGTACTTCAAGTCCTTGTCTGGTCCATGGCCTTCATTTTCCCGACACTCGTTCTCACCAATCTGCTCTATTCCATCAACAGGCAGATGACAGCCGCCAGGATCACCGCAGCCTGTGCCCTCTTGAACGTGGTCCTGAATGCGATCCTGATCCCGAGATACAGCGGCACCGGGGCTGCCATCGCTACCGTGGCCACCCAGTTCGCGGCCTTGACCGTCTGTGGCATTCTCTGCGCCAGGGCTGGCTATGGCATCCCAATTGTCAGCATCTTGGCCCTCTTGTTCAAAGTCGCAGCGGCCAGTGCCGCCATGTGTCTTCTCGTGCTGTATTTCGACAGCCTGATATTGTGGGTATTGATACCAGTGGCAGCTCTGCTATACTTTGCAGCACTATTCCTGGTCAGAGGAATAGGAACAAGCGAGGACAGGGAACTCGTGAGGGCGATCATGATTAGGCAGCAACCCATAAGACAGCGAGACAACCGAAGATGACAATCGACAGTCGTGATACGTTGCGGGCGCGAGTAGCCCGATGCCAGACCTCCGGGATGTGAGACAGAGTAGCGAGAGTCCACGGAGATTAGAGCGTGCATAAGAGCTTGCCAAACTATTGCCAGATTCCGCCCATGTCAAATGGCGTCGGCTGCTGTCTGGCAGCGGACTCTGGGCTCATGCTATACTGGCCCAGCACTGCTGGCACAATACCATCCGGCATCACAATCGGACAAGGGGGTGAACGAAGTTGAGGAACAGCCTAACAAAATGTCTGAAGACACTAGGATTATACGCGCCAGCTCGCTTGGCACATCATGTTCTCACCTCTTGCCTCAGTCGGATGAGAGCCTCACTGGATTGGATCCTGACTGAGTTGGGTTTCCCTCTCCATGCCCCCGGTTATCGCCAAAGGCTGGCTTTCTACTCTCAATTCGTCAGGAAAGGCGATCTGTGCTTTGACATCGGCGCCAACCTTGGCGACAGAACCGAAGTCTTCCTTGCTCTCGGGGCCACTTCAGTGGCAGTGGAACCCCAGGATTATTGTGTGCGCCGGCTGCGCAAAAAGTTCCGGAAAAGCCAGCAGGTATTCGTGGTTCCCAAGGCGGTTGGCGACAGAGAGGGTACGGCCGAAATGATGGTCAGTAACTTCCACGCATTATCATCTCTTTCCAATGAGTGGGTGAATTCCGTCAAGGCTGGCCACAGACTCGGTGTCTACACTTGGGATGGGAGAGTCACAGTTCCACTAACGACCCTGAAGATACTGATCGAAGAATACGGGAGACCAACCTTCTGCAAGATCGACGTGGAAGGCTTCGAACTGCAGGTACTGAAAACCCTGTCAGAGCCGATTGACATCCTATCTTTTGAGTACAACCCTGAGTTCACGGAAGCCGCCATACGTTGCGTGCACCTTCTTTCCGGCATCCGGATGGATCGATTCAACTACTCCGTGGGGGAATCGATGTCCTTTGCCCTCGACCGATGGATAACGAGTCGAGAGATGTGCGACACACTCGCGTCTCTTCCAGAAAGCATGATCTACGGAGATGTATATGCCGCTAGCCAGGAAGGATACCCCCGGCTAGTAAGCGAAAGCGGCCTCCATGTGGATTCGACGGCCGCGGCATTGGCAGCTGACACGAGGCTGCTCTGCTGGAGTAGAGTGGGCGGCGCGAAGGTCCAACCGATGTCGAATGCTGAAAGCAATGGCTGATCGGTATAGGTGAATGAAGCAGAAGCAGGATCAGCAGTAGGCAAACGCACCTGCCGAACCAGGGTATGAGGGCAATACCAAAGACTTGAGCAGGCATCAACCGTCAATGGGCACCATTCTAACGAAAATCAAGCTGCTGATGATGAAGCCATTCTGGTGGAGTGTGGGGAGTGAGGAACCATGGCAATGCTTATGGAAGCAGTACCTAGATGTGCTGCAGGCTGGAGGCCTGCTTGACGCCGACCCCGGTACCGCTGAAGCCCAAGAGTACTTGACTGCACAGCTTGTCGGTCGCTACGGGTCGTTCAGAGGACTGAAGATACTGGGGGCTGGCTGCGGAACAGGAAGGATTGAAGCTTGGTTGGGTCAAGGCGGGGCCGAAGTTGTCTGCCTGGATCACATTGTCGAGGCGCTTGAGGTATCTCGAATCCATGCGCAGCGCGGCGGGTCAGACGGTCATTTCGCGGTTGGGGATCTCATCAGGATGCCGTTTGTTCAGGACAGCTTCGACTGTGTATTCAGCGGTGGCGTACTCGAGCACTTCCAGGACCCGAGCTTACCTCTAGCAGAGTTCTTCAGAATAACAAAACCGGGAGGAGTAATCATCGTGTCGGTCCCTAACCTGCTGGGCGTAAACGCCATCTATGGATACAAGCCTCTGACAGAGCCCATCGTGAGGAGGTTCACGAGACTCCCTTACATTGAACAGGACTTCAGTGCCACGAGATTCCGCAAGCTCATAGAGGCGGCGGGTTTTGAATGTCTGGATATCTCCCCGACACTCTTCAACGTGTTTGCGAATTTCCCGTTCAAGTATATGAGAGGCATGCTGTCCGGTGTTGGCCTTTTCAGAGCGTCCTGTAGAGTTCTCAAGCGGTTTGGGCGCAGATTTCCCGGCATTGCCCCAGGCTATTCGTTCATGATAGCCACGGCTCAGAAGAAGCACCAAGTCACTCCATGCCCGCCGGCGGTCCAAAGGCGACTCTGACGGTGTCAGTTCAACCTTGACAAGCAAGAAATCGTACACGGTCGGGTGCACAATCTGGATAGGAGAGTAGGAAAGCTCTAGAACCCCGAGTCCGGATCATGTGGGTTGCGCATGCCGACTATGTCCTAGTGACGGACAAGAAAGGTGAGGTGAAGGTACCTTGAGAACACAAGATGGAGCGATGAGCAATAGCCTGACCAGACTGGCCGGACTCAAGGGAGGGTTGGCGAACCGGCTTCGATATATGCCGTTAGCCAAAGTGGGTACTCCAGGTTAACAAGCCGAAGGTCGGGGTTGGATTGATTTGACAACTGCAGCAGTCACAACCAGCAAGGGCACATGCGCGAATATCTACCGTGCCAATGACTTGCTATCACAACGCACTAGGAGGCATAGATGCTATGAGGGATAGGTTCATCAAGTACCTGAAGGTTCTGAGATTACACGGCGTCGCTAGCGTGGCATGCGGAGCCCGGGCGAGCGTTGACCCTATCGAACAGCATTGGGCGCGCATCGTCATGAATTCGGAGACACGAGAGCTCATAACAAACTTACAGCCTGGCGCGTTGGATGTCTTGGAAATCTCGGGGGATGCCTGGGGAAGGCGGATGACTTTCAGGAGCTACAAGAGTATATGCTATCCCGAGTTCGATGTCTGTGAAGCTACACTCGAAGAGAAGTTTGATTTGATCATTGCAGAGCAGGTCTTTGAACATCTGCTTTGGCCATACCGCGCTGGCAACAACGTGCGCACAATGCTGAAGCCAGGTGGACACCTTTTGATCACCACACCCTTCCTGATACGTATACACGACGCGCCTTTTGACTGTTCTCGCTGGACAGAAACGGGAATGAGATACTTCCTGGCTGAATGTGGATTCAACCTAGACAATATCCAGACTGGCTCGTGGGGCAATCGGGCATGTGTTCGGTCCAACCTCTCCCGATGGAGCCGCTATCGCCCCTGGTTTCACTCACTAAGAAATGAAACTGATTTTCCTGTGGTGGTATGGGCACTCGCCCACAAATGACCATCTTCACCACCGAACGTTGTACAATGAAGCAAGGCATCAGCCCAGGACTTTGTCCACGATATCGATTGCTGGTTACTGTTAGCTGGGAGCAGCGTGCTTCGCAAGGTTTGACTACCTCAGACAATTGTCCGATAATGATCGGGCTCTTGGCGTGAGTACGAGATGGCAGCCGATGTTCCGATGGTGACAGTAATCATACCAACATACAATCGAGCTCATTTGCTCGGACGGTCCATAGGCAGCGTTCTGAACCAGACCTACAGCGATTTTGAGCTGATCGTTGTAGATGACGGATCGACAGACAATACGACAGAGGTCGTGCGGAGCTTCTGTGATACACGTCTGAAATACATCAGGTGCGAGCGGAACTCAGGCGGGCCAGCAACGCCAACCAACGTTGGAATCGAGGCTGCTTCAACGCGCTACATCGCAGTCCAGGACAGCGATGATGAATGGTTACCTGACAAGCTCCAGCAACAGGTGACGGTCATCAACAGTGCTCCGCCTGCCGTGGGAGTCGTGTATACTGATGCTTGGCGAATTGAAGATGACGGCAGCAGGCAGTACTTCCGGAGCCCCCACATAATGCCAGAAGACGGCATAGTGTACTCAAGAGCTTTGGACTATGGAGTCGCCAACATCGGCACTTGGTCGTTATTGATGAAGAGGGAGTGCTTCGATAGGGCTGGTCTTTTCGACCCCAGACTACGAATGTACATTGACACAGAGCTCCTGATGCGCGTTTCGAGGTACTTCCTGTTCCACCACATCGCGCAGCCTCTGGTCAACTACCATGCTACTGCGGGGAGCTTGGTCAACAGCCGCAGAGCTGCGATATCTGCACGGATGTTGATTCTCGAGGAGTTCGCTGAGGACATAGAGAAGGATGGAAGGTTGCTGGGCAAGCACTATTGCGGGATCGGCATCCTTCTTTGCGAGGATGGGCAGGTCAAGCAGGGAGGCCCCTATCTGGCAAAAGCCTTCAGATCTCATCCTTCTCTCTTGGGCAGCCTGATTTTGTGGCCAGTCAAACGTTCTCTGCTGCATCTCATGGGCATGTACCGCACAATCCGAATTCGGTTGGCTGGTATGCACAAAGGTTCGTTCGTGAGACCCACTGGATGACCACTGCCCGGAATTGGCCCTACCTTGTCGCTTTGGAGTATTCTGCAGGCGCGCAGCAAGGCGTTTAGGCGAAGATATGTCAGTCACGCAGACACAGACGTCTCTCAAGGTGTCCATCATCATTCTGAACTGGAATGGACTTGCTGATACCGTGGAGTGTCTGGAATCCCTGAAGAAGGTGACGTACCCGAACTATGACATCATACTGGTGGACAATGCCTCAAAGGGAGACGACGTCAAGGTACTTGGAGAGAGGTTTGGTGACTACATTCACATCATTCGAAACGAGAGTAACCTCGGCTTCGCCAAAGGAAACAACATTGGAATCCGCTACGCCCTGGACAAAGGGGCTGACTATGTCCTTCTGCTCAACAACGACACCACAGTAGACCCTGAGTTTCTGACTGAGATGGTGAAGGTGGCCGAATCAGATGAGAAGATAGGCATACTGTGTCCCAAGATGTACCAGTACTCGCAGCCTGACCAGCTTCTCTTCGACGGCGGAGTCAAGATAGACCTTTGGAGGGGGACTCTGAGAGGTGAGCCCATTCAGGACAATGACCAGCCGGTCATGGAAACCGAGTTTGCCTCCGGTGCAGCCATGATGATTCGCGCCAGCACACTGGAGCAGATCGGCCTGCTCCCCGAAGAGTACTTCTTCGGAGTGGAGGATGTCGACTACTCGCTGATGGCTCTAGGGAACAGATCCAGAATCGCAGTGGCCCGAAGGGCCAGAGTGTTGCACAAGGTATCCAGCACTGCCGGAGCCAGCATGGACGTGACCGGCATAGGATTCCATGTACACAAAGGCTGGCAGATACTGCGTCGGAAGTATCTCTCAACGCCTGCCTACTACCTGTCCAGCCTGTATGGCTCCGCACGAGCAGCCCTTCTTTCACTGGCTCTCCTTCTTCGTCACCTCAGGCACGGCGACTTCCGTCAGAGCAAGATACTCCTGCGGGACCTGGCCGGATCATTCAGAGGACTGGTAGCTGGCTTGTCTTCCCCAAGATCCAGCAAATGAAGCCGGCCTGACTGCTCTGTTCACTTCAGCACGCGTTCCAATCCTAATGTTCTCAACACCTTTATCGAGACGGAGGCCAGATACCGGATCTGACCGCCGGCCAGGAGGAAGGAAAGCAAGAAGACTGTCGTGCAGAGAAAGGACCTGTGATACCTGAACGACTCGCGACATACGGTCCTTCCATCCTTCTTCTGACCGTTCATGATTTGGTAGGCGCCTAGGATACCTAGCCTTCGCCCGTAGGCCTTTGGGCAAAGCCTTTTCTGCTCATCGCCATACTCGTCAATGAGCGCCTTGTTAGTGAGAATGAGTTGGGGTAGATGATTCAACATGTTCTGCAGATTGGACAGGCGTTCCCCACCATGCTCCCTGTGGCATACCAACAGTACTTTCGGCACGTAGTAGGCCCGGCACTTGCGATGCAGTCCAAGCCACCACAGTATCTCGCCACACCAAAGTCTCTCATCATATCTATCTTCAGGGCCTATGATCTCTCTTCGCACGACCTGCCAGTAGTCGCCCCCAATCCTGCCACATAGAAGGTCTTCGTACAGCACATCACCCTCAGCATCCTTCGGACCCCAACCACTCCGTTCCCATCGCTCAAAATCCACGTTGTTGAACCAGATTATTCCCACATCCTTTGCCGAGAGCCTTTCGAATTCGGCGACTGCAGTCTCCAGCGCTTCCGGACGAAGCTCATCGTCATCGTCCAAGACCGCGAGATACTTGCCCTTGGCCATATCAAGAGCCTTGTTTCTGGCCGCCAGCACTCCTCCGTTCGGACTCCGCCTGAAGTATCTGATCCTGTCATCATTGAAGGAGCAACAAACCGCTTCGGTGTCATCGGTCGACCCGTCATTGATGATGATGAGCTCGAAGTCCTGGCACGTTTGACTCAGCACACTCCTCACGGATCTCGGCAAGAGGTGTGCCCTGTTGTACGTGGCCGTTACTACCGAGAAAAGCGGTCCCTTCTTCACTGATTCCTCAAGTATCCTCTGTTCTAAAGAATCCAGAATTTGACCGAGAACAGGCCATCCTCAGACGAAGAACCCCTGACCTCGGCAGCAAAGGTCTGACTAGGCGCCAAGTGTCGAGTGCTGCTTGGACTCCCTCTTCCTGATATCTTCGTACTCCTGCAGCAATCTTGCGGCCGTGGTTTCCCAACTGAGCCTATCGAGGACATACCTCCGACCGTTTCGTCCCATTTCCTCTCTCAATTCTCTATCACGGGCCAACCGGACAACCGCCTGCACGAACTCTCCGGTGTCCTCAGGCGCTACAGCAACTCCAGCCTGAGCCTCCTTCAAGATATCACCGACGCCTTCTATATCGCTTCCAACAACCGGCTTGCCGCAAGCCATGTACTCCCTCAGCTTCAGGGAAGATATCCCGGTCCTCTCGAAGTGCGTTTTTTCGAGGGGTACCACACACACATCCATGCAGGCGATGTGAAGCGGTACAGCATTGTATGGGACGCGACCCACGAATCTCACCCCTTGAGACACGCCTTCACGCTGACAGGTCTCCGCAAGGCATGCTCTTTCAGCGCCGTCCCCGATGATGAGCAGCAACGCCTGGGGAACTTCATGCAGTATTCCGTTCGCAGCTCTGATGAAGTACTCTGTACCCTCTCTCTTGGTGAGATTTCCCACAAATCCTACGCAGAAATTGTCCTCATCGATGCCGATCTCCTTGCGTGCGTTCCGCATGTCCATTGGTTTGAAAAGGTTCGTATTGACTCCGTTGGGTATATGGATAACCTTGCACGGAGGAAGTCCGTGTCTCTTCTGATAGGTAAGCTTGTTCCTCTGGGTCTCCACAATGACCCTGCTGGATAGCCGGCAATTCACTCGCTCGACCACTGAATACAGGAACTTGAGAATGCCGCTGCTTCCAGCGGTCGTGAGCTGCTCCATGGGGTCGCCAGACAGGTGAAGGAAATGCGGAACCCTCATCAGCCTTGCCATGAGCACTGGTGATACCATAGCCAACAGAGGCCTGCTGTACACATAATCCGGCCTTCGCTTCAAGTACTGCCAACCCATGCTGATGATGAGAGATAGTTGGTAGACCGCGTACTTTGCCTTCAGCCCCAGGAAACCTATCGTGGGAACGAAACGCACATCCCGAGCTTCATGGGATGCGTTCTCCCTTTCGGTTGCTGGGCAAAACAATGAGACTTCGTTCCCCCACCCCTTCAGAACATCTCGAATCTCCAGCACTGTGACATTGGGCGCACATCCCTCAGCCAGCGTCTCACAGACCATCCAGATTCGCACTTCAGAATGCCTCTTTCACTTCAGTTAACCAGACAAGCATTTCTCAGGCCCACATCCGCTGATACCACTTCACGCACAGCGACTAAAGGCGGAGGGTCCTGAACCAGCTACCCAACGCGCCTCCTATGCACTTCCTCGTACACGTCAAGTACTCTCCCGACAACAACTCTGGAACTGTAGTTCTCCTCAACATCCCGACGCGCCTGAGATCCCAATCGCGCCCGCAACTGGTCATCGGCAAGCAGCAAGTCGATCTTCTCAACCAGCGCTGCAGGGTTCCTGGCCTCAACCAGAGTGCCATTTATTCCATCCTTCACCAGATCCCTGTTCCCGGGGATATCGGTCGCCACAACGCAACTGCCAAAAGACATCGCCTCCAGGAGCACAGTTGGAAGCCCCTCGGCCAGCGAAGGCAGAACAAATACATCTGCCGCAGAATAGACGGTCCCCAGCCGGTCTCTGGCGATGTTCCCCAAGAAAAGCACCTTCCCGTCCAGGTTCAACTCTCTCACTTGTTCCTGAAGCACTTGCCTACTCCCAGCGTAGGTCGGCTGTTCATCACCAACGATCACGATCGTGGCACGCTCCGTAATATCTTTCGCCGCGTCGATGAGATAGCGCAATCCCTTTCTGGGCTGGAGACCTCCAACAAACAGAACGACTTTCCTGTCGACCAAGTTGTGGCTCAGCCTGAAGCCTTCGGCGTCCGATTGCGTCGAAAACTCACTCAAGTCCATCCACAGCGGAACGACGATCACCCGGCCAGGATCCGCTCCCAGTCTCACCAGGATATCGGCCTGCGTGCCAGTGAGCGCAATCACTCTGTCCACAGTCCTCAGTGTCCACTTACCCAGAGTCCTGTGATAAAGCCTCTCAACAGAGCCCTTCCAACCGCGATATTCCAGCATCGCTCCGTGAGATGTGAGCACAAGGGGACACCCTCCCAAACGCCTCTGCATGGCACTGAAGTTGGAGGACAAATGCAGGTAACCATGGGCATGGATGACATCAAAGTTGCCACCTCTTATCAGTCGAAGCAACATTGCAGGCATGACCGGATTGTTGAGCGGAGAGAACAGCGAACCGAAGCGGCATACTTCGACCCCATTGATCACCTCACATGTTCTTCTCCTGGGAACATTAGAGGTGTATACAACCACCTCATGCCCCGCCTCAACCAGCTTCCGGCTCAGTGCCTCGACGTGGAACTCTATGCCACCGACATGAGGAGGATAGAAAGGCGCGATTTGCAGGATTCTCAAGGGAGCGTCTCAACTCCAAGCATCAGTGCCGGTGCAGTACTATGAAACGACTTCACTATACAGATTATCCTTATCACTAACGCGCAGCTTGTTTTCTGTCAGCGGGTAGGGTGGGTAGAGCGAAGCGAAACCCACCAGCATTGCCTCTAATCAGGTTTTCAACCCCCCACCCCCAGTCTTGGGGGAAAAACAAGAGAAATCTGGGGACACCCCAGACCCCCGGCAGCGTCCCGCTGCACCATTCTCTGTCATTCCCGTGGAAACGGGAATCCATAAAACGTACTTCCAGCGCTCCAAAATCCGCCATTGCGAGCCATTCTCCGAGCTTCGTGAGGAGAAGGCGCGGCAATCTCCGTCTTCGTCTCGCCACCCTGCGGGGATTGCTTCCTCGCTCTGCTCCTCGCAATGACACCGAATACTCGCTGTCAACCCCCGCCCCCAGCGGGTAGGGTGGGTAGAGCGAAGCGAAACCCGCCAGCATTGCCTCTAATAATA
>CAYYWI010000045.1:0-18548 GCA_964475375.1 uncultured Dehalococcoidia bacterium | reverse complement strand
CATCGACGGCAGGCTGGAGGCTCTGGGAAAACCCCACTACACCAGAGAAGAGCGTCTGGAGGAGGCTGTCACACTGTTCCAGAAGCTTGGGATGCCAGGCACCTCCATGGTTCATGCCAAGAAGGCCTGCGATGAACTGTGGGGCACAGAGGTGACCATGACGGAACTCATGGACATCGGAAGAGATCTGGCCCTTGAAGCCAGTGACCGGACGGCAACCCAGGGCAACTGATACGGAGGCCGCACGGCTTCTTCGAACCTCTCTACTTAAACAGAGGCAGTCCCAGTGTCCGGCATCTTCCATTCGCCATTCAGAGCCGACGTGGAACGGATCAGAACAGCCAGTTGAACAATAAGGCAAGCACAGCGCCGAAGATGAAACAGATGGGGAAAGTGAGAAGCCAGGCGGCGACTATGTTACCTCCCACTCCCCACCGCACCGCCGACAGCCGGCGGCTGGCGCCCACGCCCATAATCGCAGTGTTGATAGTGTGAGTGGTGCTGAGCGGCACGCCCATAGCCGTGGCAATCTGTATCGCAGTAGCAGCCGCCGTTTCCGCAGCGAAACCGTGGACCGGCTCCAGCTTTGTCAAACCAAAACCCATAGTCTTGATCACGCGCCAGCCACCGACGGCCGTACCCAAAGCCATGACCGCACCACAGAGGATTATCACCCAGATGGGAATGGGGAACTGGGAGGGTGCAGTCGTTCCTGTTTGCGTGGCGTACTCCAACACCAGCGCAAGAGTGAAGACTCCCATGAACTTCTGGCCGTCATTGCTGCCGTGACTGAAGGCCATGAAACCCGCAGAGACTATCTGCAACCGGCCAAAGATGCTTCGCACCGAACTTGGCCGGGCACGGCGCAGAATCCAGTAGATTGCCGTCATGAGAAGCAAGGCCAGGAAAAAGCCTCCCACTGTAGAGAAGACCAACCCCATAAGAACAAGCTTCCATCCCGACCACTCCAGACACTCCCAGCCGGCGGTAGCCAATCCGGCACCGGCCAGCCCGGCGACCAGACCATGGGAGATGCTTATGGGTAGTCCTCTCAGCGTGGATATCGCACCCCAAAACGCGACACCGAGCACCGCTGCACCGACAACCGGCAATCCTATCGCCTCAGGCCTGACGATCCCCGTACCAATAGTCGCTGCCACCGCAGTTCCTGTTACCATCGCCCCCAGGAGATTCAAGGTAGCCGCCATCATGAGAGCATGAATCGGTGAGAGAACTCTGGTGGAAACTACTGTGGCGATAGCGTTGGGAGCGTCGTTCCAACCATTGACGAACTCAGCCACTAGAACAAAAATGAGGACTACAACCAGTGGCCAGGTCGGATCAGGAAGGTTCAAGCGTTGTCACTTTCAGTCCCCAGTTCTGGAGAACGGCATCTTTGGCACTATACCATTTTATGCGGTGATACCGTGACCAGTAAAGCTGGGAGTCGGAGTCAAGATTTCACAAGCCGTGAGAGGAACCGCGATGGGCTCAGGCATTCTTGAGCGCCACCCCCTCGAGGACATTGGCAACGTCTTCACAGCGGTCTGTAGCGGTCTCCATATGCTCGTATATTTCACGCCACTTGATGACCTCCACAAGGTCGATATTGTTCTCGAATAGAGAACCTACAGCCCGGCGCATTATCCTGTCACCTTCGTTCTCCAGACGGTTGAGTTCCACACAACGTGACAGCACTTGTCCCAGCTCAGCCCGGCGGCGCAGTCCGGGCATAGCCCGCTGCACCTCCAGGGCCGCATCGACTATGACATTGGCCAGCTCCACGGCATCTTTCGTAGGGCGTTTCACCTTGTAGATCACCATGTTGTCCGCAGCCGAGTGGATGAAATCAACGACATCATCAAGTGCATGCGCCAGAGCCGAGATGTCCTCGCGGTCGATGGGCGTCAGAAAGGTGCTGTGCAGGTTTGCCATGATGCGATGAGTGATATCATCACCCTTATGCTCCAGATCAGTGATCTGCCTCACCTTCTCATCCACGTTCTCCCATCTGTCCACCAGATCGCGCAGGACCTTGGCCGTCTCTACAAGGTTTGCCGCTCCTTCCTCGAAGAGATCGAAGAACTTGTCGTCCTTGGTGAGGAACGGGAGTTTTATCGACATCGTTCAACCTCCACTCAATAATACCACGGCTTCAATGAACTACGCTCTGAGATGACACCCATCGTTCAGGAGAAGCAGACTATTGCCCCGCGTGGTCAGTTCCAGGACGCTGATGGCACCGGGATCCTGTTTCAGGCGCGATATTTGGCCAAGGCCGATTCCAAGCGCCTGGCAGATTATGACCAGGATAGACAGAAGGTGGGCAACCACGACCACCGTGCCGTCCGTGTGCCTTTCAATCATGCGGTCAATTGCCCACGATGTCCTTTTCTGGAGGTCAAGCAGAGACTCCCCTCCCGGCAAAGGCGTTGAAGCATTGCCGCCGCGGACCTCCTTCCAGATCGCTTCATATTGGCCGGTCAGCTCACGTTCAAACAGGCCGTCCAGTTGCCCTGCATCGATCTCTTTCAGTTCGTTGACCAGGTGCACCTGCAGTCCGCAGGCTTCGCCGATTATCTGGGCGGTCTCGGCGGCGCGCTTGAGCGTGCTGGCATAGATGGCATCTATGGGCTCTTTGCTGAGGGCTGCGGCAACTCTGTCGGCTTGCTCCAGGCCCTTCCGGCTCAGGCGGGTATCACTGCGGCAGCCCTGGATTCTCCTGTTCCTGTTCCACTCCGTTTCACCGTGACGTATCAGAATCAGCTTCATGCTAGCTCCCCGACAGAATAATTTTGGTGCGATGAATAACGCTCGGTTGCTCAGTCAGACCCAAGGCCGCAGTGACCTGCTCCGGCCTGCCCGTACCATGACTGTCACAACGAAGCCTCATGCCCAGCGTGAAAACGTGCTCTTTCCAATCCAACAACCACAGGTCTTCGATCAAGGGCCGGAGGTCGTAGTGCTTTGGCCCTGTATCTCTCATATGGTGCCAGGGCAGTTTTTCGGCTTGGAGCAGGGTGGTGATGGCACGCTGAACCTCGTCCACATTTTTGTCTGACCTGACAGAAACGCGGTAGTCGATGAATTGCGCTTGTGCCTGAAGCGAAGGTGCTGTCAAAGGTATCTGCAGGACTTCAAACAGATCAATGCCTGCGGGTAGCTGCCGCTTCGTGTTCTGCATAAAGAAGTAGGGAGAGACAGCTCTATCAGTGACTACGTCCATGAGCTCGGCCTCACTGGTGACACCGATAGGCAGCGGTGCAGCCAGGGAAATTCGAGGGTGTGGTGAGAAACCCTCTGAGTAGGCCATGGGTATCCCGGCCCGGCGCAAAGCCCGTTCCCAAAGCCGCATGAGGTCAAGATGTGAGATATACTTCAGTTTTTCGCCGCGGGAGAATCTGACTCTCAGACGCTGCACGGTCTCATGATACCTTCGACTGCTTGGCGCGGTCAAACGTTACATAACCTTGACGCTCATTTGTGCTGCGACTATACTCAGGCCATGATGGAAATCTCTAATCTCCTGGATAAAGCCAGGGCGTATCTCTCTCCGGAGAAGCTGACCATCATCGAGGAGGCCTACAATTTTGCCCTGAAGGCACATGAAGGGCAGGTGAGGCGCTCTGGGGAACCTTACCTGCAGCACCCTCTGGAAACGGCGATTATTCTGGCGGACTTGAAGCTCGACGGCAGCTCCATTGCCGCGGCGCTGCTCCACGATGTCCCCGAGGACTGCAACGTGCCCATCGCAGATATCGAGGCAAAGTTCGGCCCGGAGATAGCCAAGCTGGTTGATGGAGTGACCAAGCTGAGCTACATCTCAGGACAGGTGGCTGAGAAGCCCACGCGGGACGACCTCCAGGCAGAGAGCCTGCGAAAAATGCTGGTGGCCATGGCGGAGGATCTCAGGGTGGTTTTCATCAAACTGGCTGACCGTATGCACAATATGCGCACCTTGGAGGCCCTGCCGCTGGCCAGAAGGCGTGCTGTGGCCAGGGAAACTCTGGAGGTCTATGCTCCCCTGGCCCACCGGCTGGGCATCGGGAAGCTCCAGTCGGAGCTGGAGGATCTGGCCTTCTATCATCTGGAGCCGCTGCAGTACCGTCATACCAAGCACCTGCTGACCAGACGCGAGGTGGAGCAGGAGCAGGTGATAAAGCAGGCTATTGAGCTGCTGCAGAAAGAGCTGGACAAGGCAAACCTGAAAGCAAAGGTCTCCGGGAGATTGAAGAGCGTTTACAGCTTCTATCGCAAGATGGAGAGGTACACATCCCTGGGCAGAGATTTGGGCGATGTTCATGACATTCTGGCCATTCGAGTGCTGGTAGAAAAGGTGGACGAGTGCTATCACACCTTGGGCGTTGTTCACAATCTCTGGCACCCCATGAGTGCCGAGTTCAACGATTATATTGCCACACCCAAGGAAAATGGCTACCGTTCGCTCCATACCACGGTCATGTGCTTCAATGTGCCGCTCGAGGTGCAGATCAGAACCCACGAGATGCATGAAAGTGCTGAGTACGGCCTTTCGGCTCACTGGATATACAAAGAGGGTGTCAAGCAGGACGAATTCGGCCAGCGAATGGCGCGGATCCGCCAGTTACTGGAGTGGCACAAGGAGATCAGCGGCACGGCTCAGTTCCTGGAACTGGTGAAGGCCGATGTCTTCCAGGACCAGGTGTTTGTCTACACGCCGAAGGGCGAGATCAAGAACCTGCCCGCCGGCTCAACGCCCCTGGACTTCGCCTATCACATCCACACCGGTTTGGGCCACCGCTGCATCGGAGCCAAGGTGAATGGCAAGCTGGTGCCGCTCACGTCTTATCTCCGCAACGGCGATACGGTCGAGGTTCTTGTCGGCAAGCCTGACAAGGGTCCAAGCCGGGACTGGCTCAACCCTAACCTGGGATATGTCAATACCTCCCGCGCCAGGGAGAGAATACGGCAGTGGTTCAAGAAGGAAGCCCGATCAGAGAACATTGAAAAGGGGCGGGAGATCCTGGAAAAAGAGATGAGAAGGCTGGGGATAGCCTTGGGCAACCGCGAAGAACTGGCGCATATTTTCAAATACGAGGCGGTCGATGATTTTTACGCCGCCATTGGCTACGGCGAACTGAGCGCCAGCCAGGTTACTTTGAAGCTGGCCATTCAGGAGGAACAGCCCAAGGTCAGCGGGACCCTGCCATCTGCGGCAGAGGCTCCATTGGGCATAAAGGTGTTGGGTTCCGGGGATTTGCTGACCCGGCTGGCGCGGTGCTGCAGCCCGCTGCCTGGAGATGAGATCATCGGCTATATAACCCGTACTACCGGAGTGACCGTGCACCGCAAGGATTGCCCGAACATACTGCATGAAAAAGAGCGGGAGAGGCTGGTGGAGGTGGACTGGGGACGCACGGACCAGCTATATCCCGTAGTGATTCGAGTTGACGCCTGGGACCGTGTGGGGCTGATCAGAGACATAACCACTCTGGTCTCCGGCGAGGGCGTGAACATAGCTTCCATGAAATCGGCGGGACACGATGACAACTCAGCCTCAGTCTACCTCACCATCGAGACGAAGGGGGTCGCTCAGTTGTCCCGGCTTCTGTCCAAGATCGAGGCGATCGGTGGGGTCAGGAACGTGGTGCGGGGGTCAGAGTAGAGGCCCTCTGCATACAGACTCCATCCGTAAAACGATCGCCCCCTTTTCCCAGATAGAAAACTTAAATCCAGAAACAGGGCTGGATCAGCCGGGCTTCCGGTTGGCAGCGCCTATGCAGGCTGTCTGCCAGGATGTAGAATCTGGATAGCGTTGCATGTCCTTCATGCAGGCAGTGACATCTCGATTCAGGAGGTTTGGAATGCGGGACAGGGTTCAGCAGGTCATAGATAGATTGAGGCCGGCTTTCGGCCCTACTGAGGTCACGCTGCTCAGCGTGAAGGACGGCATAGTGAAAGTCCAGGTGTTCGCCCCCGGCTGTCACGGCGGCCCTCCCAAGGAAGCCACCGTCGCCATACTGGAAGAGGAACTTCAGGAGGCGATCCCCGAGGTGAAAGGAGTGGTCGCCGACTGAAGGAATCTGCCCCGATTGCCCCCTGCATTCTTTTTCCGGAGGTGGTGGTCTCTAAGCTTGGCGCTTCTCGCAGTAGCCAACGAAACGGTCCATGGCCAGGGCGGCTCCGGGAATTGAGTCATAGCACGGCAGGCGTGCTGCGATGCATTTCTTCTGCAGGTCGGCGGCCCTCTTGGACTCGGACGGTGTGATAGCACCGTGGAATATCGCCGCTGTGGGCTTCGGGACTTCTCCAATGGCCCTGAGAAGCGAGTCCAGGAACATGTCCGGCCACAGGTTGAAAGGCGATTCCGTATAGGGCCAACCGGAGTTGCTGATGCTGACCTGTGCCACCAGCAGGTCGAGGCGAGAGTTGGCAGCCAGTCCCTTCATGATGCTGTACTGGCCCTCCGGTGAGCCGACATTGGTGATATCAAACGGGTTCCTCAAGATCGTGCCGGCATCTGTGCTGGTGAACCTGGCTACCTGGTCATAGATGTCCTGCTGCTCTTTCGCGGTGAGTCTAGGCAGATCGAAGCCCGCATTGATGTACTCATCAGCGGTCAGCACAGTGAACCCACCGTTGCTGCCGAAGACCGCCATCCTTCTGCCTGCGGGCGGTCTCAGGAAAGAAAAAGTCATGAGCAAATCGGCCAGCTCATCCAGGTTGTACACCCGGATAGCGCCGGTCTGATTCAGGAGGCTTTCCCAGGCTTCGTCGGTCCCCGCCAGCGAACCGGTGTGTGACGAGGCTGCTATGGCTCCGGCCTTGGTATAGCCGCCTTTGAGTATGATCACCGGCTTGACGGCGGAAAGCCTTCTGAGCACCTGGTGGAATCGCCTGCCGTTTCTGACACCCTCAATGTAGGCGGCCACTATCTCGGTCTCTTCGTCGGTGATGAAGTACTCCAGGAGATCGCATTCATCGACGTCAGAGGCATTTCCATAGGAGACAGCCTTGCTGAAGCGAACTCCCTTCTGACCGGCGGCCCTGATGAGGTAGATGGCGTTGCCTCCGCTCTGGCTGATGAAGCCGACGTGCCCGGGCTCCTTTGGAAAGTCGCTGGCAAAGGAGAGTCCGATCCTGGGATAGTAGACCCCGAGACAGTTGGGCCCAATCAACTGGACTCCCCGGGCTCGAGCCACCCGCACCAGCTCATCCTCCAGAAGCCGCCCCTCTTGTCTGCCTGTTTCCGAGTAGCCGGCGGTAAAGAAAGACACCACCCTGGCCCCTTTGGCGGCGCTGTCCGTCACCAACTGGGGTGTGAAGCGGGCCGGTATGCATGAAATGACATAGTCCACCTTGCCGGGGACGTCAGCCACGCTTCGATAGACCTTCAATCCCATGACTTCTCCGCCCGAGGGGTTCAACGGGTAAACCTTGCCTTTGAACCCGGAGTCAAGCATGCACTGGACGAAAGCATGCCCGATGTTGTATTCCGAAGAAGCACCTGCGACAGCTACCGAAGAGTGCTGAAAGAACGAGTCATCGATTTTGCTCATAGACGTGGACCTCCTGATGTTACTGGTGTTCTGCCGGCGACCGCCTTGGTGCTGCTGGGAGAGGTGGCCGTGACAACGGCCGGAGTGAGAGTAGAGGTTCTGGTGGGTGAAAGAGTTTCTGCACGTTCAAGAAGCTCGGTCGATTTGATTTCTGAAATTATATAGCGGTTTCAGCGCTCGCACAAAACCGGACAGTTCTTCGACCACAGGGCTGCCTCTTTTCCTGCTACTGTCGCACTCCAATCAGAGTGGACGGATTGTGTTATGCAGAACGGTCCGTCTCTCATGTCTGCTCTCTTGCCTCGGAGAACCAATTTGCTTTGCGGATGTAACTGCGCGGTGATAGTCTATTCTTGTGAGGCATGCCATGACTGGAAACATGAACACTCTGCAGGCAGGCTTCCTGGATTACGAAGGCACTGCTTGTCTGCCGACGGACATCGCCATCCCTACCGAGGATGAAGCACTCGATGCCTATTCTCGGTTAGTGGTGTCGGTAGCCGAGAAGATGAACCCTTCGGTGGTGGCCATCAGCGTGGCAAAGGGCAAAGGACGGCACGACTCAGCGGCCGAGTTGAATGGTTCCGGCTCCGGGGTCATCATAGCTCCGGATGGCTTCATTTTGACGAACAGCCACGTAGTTCATCAGGCGCAAAGGATTGTGGTGGGCCTTCAGGGAAGCGAAACTCTCGATGGTGAGTTGGTGGGAGAAGACCCGGCCACTGACTTGGCGGTTGTCCGGGTCAATGCATCCGGTTTGCCTGCTGCTTTTCTGGGGGACTCGGAAAGGCTTCGCGCAGGGCAACTGGTGATAGCCATTGGACACCCGCTGGGGCTTCGAGCTACGGTCACTGCCGGAGTGATCAGCGCTCTAGGCCGATCTCTGCGCAGTCAATCAGGCAGGCTGATCGAAAATATTATACAGACAGATGCCGCACTCAACCCCGGCTCCAGCGGCGGCCCGCTGGTGGATTCGAAAGGGCGAGTGGTAGGTATTAACACCGCCATCATTCAGTTTGCGCAGGGCATTTGCTTCGCCATCCCCTCGAATACGGCACGCTGGGTGGCCGGAACTCTCATCAAAGAGGGTCACGTCGTACGTGCATACATCGGGATAGCCGGACAGTCATATCTGCTGGATACTGCTCTGGTGAGGCAATTTGGACTGCCATCCGCCTCCGGAGTAGCGGTATCTGAAGTCAGCCCGGACAGCCCGGCCAAAAGGGCAGGCCTTCGGAAGGGTGACATCATCATTGCAGTGGGCCAGAGCGCTACATCTACGGTTGATGATCTACACAGGCTGCTGACCAGAGATGCTGTCGGCAAGGAAGCGCCACTGGCATTGCTCAGGGGCAATGCTCTCTTTAAAGCGAGCATTACACCCTCCTCGGATGAAACGCCAAACAGGTTCAGCTAGCTTGGGCCGTTGGCTTCGTGCAACTTCAGGAGTTCTTCTCGGCGATGTCCCCGGCAATCGGCAACTTGTAGCGTTCGCCCTGGTAGGCTCTGATCATGAGCACGATCCAGAGGACAAATCCCAGGATGGCTATGATCCAACTGAGTACGTCAAACAGGATCCCAATGCCAGACAAGTGCCCCAATCCCCAGAACACAATGTAGAAGGCGTGGATGGCTCCGAACACGACTATGGACTGCATGGCATGAAACCGGACGAACTTGTTCTCTTTCTCAATCAGTATGAACACCAGTCCGGTTATCCATCCCAAGAGGTAGCAAAGCAGGCCTGCTACATTCGGTTCCAGGTTGGTAGTGCTGCCTGTAGCTTTGGGAATCTCTCCGCTGATCAAAGAGCCACATTTTGAGCAGTGTTTGCTTCCCTCAGTATTCTCCGCTCCGCACTTGGGACAATAGACTTTGCCCCCTTCTGCCTTTGGTGTCTCAGCTATCAGCGATGCACCGCACTTCTGGCAAAACTTGTTGCCTTCGGTGTTCTCTACTCCACATTTTGGACAAAGCATTTTTCCTCCTCGAGGTCATTCCTACTTCTTGAGGATGCGCATCATCTCCAGAACGCCGCCGGCGGTCGTGACAAATCCCCCGACCATGGCCACATAGAGTCCGGCGCCTGTATCGGCATTTGTATCTTCAAGATGAATCATCGTCTGGAAAATGAGTACCAGCTCCACCACACTCAAGACGATGATTACTATGCTCCAAGCTCCCGGTGTGCCGCCGCGGGCCATCACCAGTGCCAGCACCATGAAGGCCGCCAAAGCGAATACCACCGGTCCAGCCTCCATCTGAAGCCCCAGAGTGTCTGGGAGATGCCTCAGACTGATCCACGGCAGAAGTGCGCCTAACCACAGTAGAAAAGCCCCGAGCCCGACAATCACGACAACAGGATCACGCTTGATCAATGCCGAAGTCGAAGCCAACCATTGAGAAAACTGGACTTGCCCTTTCGCACCCCCTCCTTCGACAGGAGCTCCACACGAACCGCAGAAGCCACTACCCTCTGAAATCTGTGCCCCACACTTCTTGCAGTACAATGTCGCCACCTCCTTTACTACCTGGTGCTGGTGTTCAACCCGCATCTGCTTGAGAACAGACGCTTTTATTTTAACCTACCTTGCAACAATGTGACGTGTCAATGCCTGGTGTGGATTCATGCTCTTTGAGCGGACAGACCAGCACCCTGTCAAGCTGTGTCTAATCGTCAAATTTAAACACGCCGGCGCTGAAGACTTTCAGACAAGCATCGACAGCGTCGGCATCGTACAGAGTGCCTTTGTTGCTGGAAATCTCCTTGAGGGCTTTCTCCAGACCGAGGGCCGGGCGGTAGGGTCTGTGAGAGGACATGGCCTCAACGATATCGGCCACCGCCAGTATCCTGGCCTCTATGACAATGCCCTCATCTTTGAGGCCCAACGGGTAGCCGGAACCGTTCAGACGCTCGTGATGCTGAACCACTATGTCCGCTATGGGCCATGGGAACTCTATGTTCTTCAGTATCTCGTAGCCGGCCTGAGGATGGCTTTTGATAATAGCGAACTCAATATCGGTCAACTGGCCGGGCTTGCTCAGTATTTCGGTGGGAATGAAGATCTTGCCCAAGTCATGAAGAAGGCCGGCGGTCCGCACCTTTTGTATCTGCTCATTGGACAGACCCATCTCTCTGGATATGGCATAAGCCAGTTGTGTCACCCGCCGCTGGTGTCCGGCGGTATAGGGGTCTCTGGTCTCCACTGTCAGGGCTATGGCCTGGATGGTGCCCTCAACCGTCCGCTGCAGCTTCCTGAAACTATCCTGTACTTCTTCCTCGGCCCGCTTCCTTTCGGTCACGTCTCTGTCTATTCCGCGGAAGCCGCAGACGTTCCCGGCGGCATCAAGGAATGGAACGCCGCTTGTTTCCAGTACAACCTTGTGGCTGTCCTTGTGCAGACATGCAGTTTCGACGAAAGCAAACGGCTTCTTCTGAGCCAAGGCTGACTCAAAGACCCTGGTTACGCGGCTGGCCTCCCTCATCGGCATGAGATCGAACGGTGTCTTGCCTATGACTTCAGCTGGTTCGTATCCCAGTATGTCACGGATTCTCGAACTGACGTAGGTGTAGATAAACTTCTCATTCACTTCCCAGACCCAGTCGCTGGTTGTCTCGATCAGACTGCGGAATCGCCCCTCACTATCACTCAAAGCTTTCTCGGATTTCTTGCGACTGGTGACATCATGCAACACACCCATGATCTCAACCGGTTTGCCACCGGCATCACAGACCACAGTCACAGTGGTATCCGCCCATATCGAGGAGCCATCCTTGCGAACGAACTCCAACTCCATATTGCCCGGCTTGAAGGCCTTTGACGGGTTATCCTTGATCCAGGACTTCGCCTTGGCAGCGCCCTCAGCGGCCTGCTTGGATGATTCTTGCGTCAACAGTTTTTCCATCCCGGAGGCAAGGGCATCGACCGCGTTGTACCCGAGCACTCGTTCTATCGAAGGGCTGACATAGGTAGGTCGCAGGTCGAGGTCGGTCACCCAGATAACATCGGACACGTTCTCTGCCAGGAGGCGATAGCGTCTCTCGCTATCAAGCAGAGCCTTCTCGGCTTTCTTGCGTTCACTTATGTCTCGCGTAATTCCGATGATCCCCACAGTCCGACCGTCCATCCCGTTAACCAATGACATCCTCGTCTCGGTCCATACAGTGGTGCCATCCTTGCATCTCATCTCGAGCTCCACTGTGGCCGCCGCGCGATCACCTTTTCTTGTGTCTTCGTTCTTCTTCCCAAGCAGTCCCTTGATGGCCTCACGAGCCAGCTTGACCGATTCAGGTGTCATTGCATCCTCAGCCTTAGCGGCGAGGGCCTCCTCGATGCTGTAGCCGCGCAGGCGTGTCACGGAGGGGCTTACATATGTGAGCTTCATGCTCACATCCATAGTCCAGATTATGTCAGTAACATTCTCGGCAAGAAGCCGGTAGCGGCTTTCGATGTCCTCCAGGGAGTAACGTGCTCGCTTCTGTTCGCCTATGTCACGTGTGACCCCAAGAATTCCTACTGCCTTTCCGGTCAGATCGCGCAGAAAGCTCGCCTTAACCTCGGTCCAGACACTGGAGCCGTCCTTGCGTTTCACCTCCATCTCGATGACACGTGATCGCTGAAGATCCTTGTCTGCCTTGTCTTCTGTTGCCTTCTCTTCTGCAAAAACCTTCATGACGACATCGACAGAGGCGGGAGTCAGGATGTCCTCGAGTGTCTGAGACATTGTCTCCTCAACGCCATACCCTCGAAGCCTGTCCACGGCAGGACTCACGTAGCTGAGCCGCAGATCCATATTCATGATCCAGATGACATCTGAGGCGTTCTCGGCAACCAGGCGATATCGCTCCTCACTGTTTCTTAATGCCAGCTCTGCCTGCTTCCGGTCGGTTATGTCCCTCAGAACAACTATGGAGCCCACAACCTTCCCGCTTCTTTTGAGCAGCATGAGGTGTGCTTCTGCGTGTATTTTCTTGTCGGACTTCGACTGGAGCTGCAGCTCAAAGTGGCTGACTTCTTCACCCGAGAGAGCCTTGTTCAAAGCTGCATGCGCTTCCAGCATGCTCTCGGGCGTGATCATCTTGAGGTCGGTGAATTCCTTCCCCAGCACCTCCCCCTCGGCATCCTCCCCGATCTCCAGGAGTTTCTTGTTCACCCTTATGACCTTGCCGGTTGCATCAAGCAGAGCTATGCTATCGCGGACACCATCGAAGATTACCTGCATGTCCGCTTGGGATTCCTTGAGCCATTCCTCGGCTTGCCTCTGCCCGGTCAAGTCCTTAATGAACACAAGTCCGGCCAATTTCCCCTCGAACTCAGTACTCACGCATGTGGCACTGATCCGTATGCTTCGACCGTCCCTGGTCACTGCCGGAAATTCCTCGGTCTTGTGGGCGTTCTCTTTGATCGTCTCCTTGGACAGCATGGCGGCTGCACGTTCCCTCTCCTCAGCGGGGATGTATTCAAGCGGGTCTATCTCAATCATGTCTGCCGCTTTTTCAAAACCGAATATCCTGGCGCACGCCACGTTGGCTATCAAGACTTTGCCGGTTTCGGCATCGACAACCTCAATTCCATCGAGCGTGTTCTCCAGTAGATGCTTGTAGTTGTTCTCACTCCGGAGCAGGGAATCCTGGGATTCTTTACGCCGGGTGATGTCATTAACAAAATACAAATCTGCAGGCCGCCCATCCCATGTGAACATGACGGCGTTGAATTCCGCCCATTTCGTCCGGCCGTCCTTGCCAACGATTCTCATGTCCTGCACACGCGAGAGCTCCTCCCCGCGCAACCTCTTGAACTGGCCGGCCGTCACTGCGTGACGATCGTCCGGATGAATCAGCTCAGTTACGGGCTTGTGCAGGATCTCCTCCTCTCCACAGCCGGCGAGGTCGATCATCTTCGGGTTGGCAAACATCACCGAGCCATCCTGAACCACCATTATGCCTTCGTTGGCATTCTGTACGACGAGTTGGTTTCTATCCTGGGATGCCTGCAACTTCTCTTCAGTCCGGTGGCGCTCAGTGATGTCACGCATGACGGCAATGGCACCCACCAGTTTGCCCTCACGCTTCATCGGAGAGATGCGGACCTCGACCTTCACCTTTCCGCCAGACCCTGCAATAGCTTCGAGCTCAAACGGAGGCACATCATGTCCGGCCAGTGTCCTGGCTTGAGCTGAGAACATCTCGGCTGCCCGGCTGGGAGGGAACATCTTGAGAAGCGCAAACTGGTTTCCGATGAGATCCTTTTCACCGTATCCCATCATCCCCAGCATTCTCTTGTTTACCCGGACAATCTTGCCCGTCATATCAAGCAGAACAACAGCGTCTCTGACGCTATCAAATACGGCTTGCATTTCTTCCGAATCCGCCAGCGCACTATTCGAGGGCATGCCGGCGACCTCTCTGAGAGTCACCAGCCCAGCCACCTTGCCCTGGTAGTCGACCTTGTCACTGGTAATGCCCACTCTAATCTGCTTCCCATCCTTTGTAGTGACTTTAAGATCTTCTACCTTATGGGAACCGTTGCTGGCCCATGATTCTCTGACAGTCTTGGCGATGCAGTCGCGATCCTCTGCGGGAATGAAATCAATCATACTTGCGCCTGCAGCCTCAACAGCAGAATCAAAGCCGAGTATTCTGGCCGCGGCCGAGTTGGCCAGCAGGATATGCATCGATTCGACATCCAGGACTGCCATGCCATCCTGCGCGCTGTCGAAAAGGCGTCTGTAGACAGGCTCAGTCTCATGGGTCGGCCTGACAGGCGGCGTATCAGGCTGGTTCTGGAGCGTCTGCCAACCTTCGGCGTGTTTGAATATGATGGAATGGTGATGCCTGGTCAGGCGGATAGCTTCCACTGGATCAAACCCGTCAAGACGATAAGAGCAGATGTTCAGGATATGGCACTTGCTGTCCAGGCGGGACATCTTCTCCTCGAATTCTTCCAGCTTCGCCAGTTCCTTCTTGTCAAACCAGGTCATGTTGCCGACGATCCTCATCCCTTCGTATCCGTTGTTGATCGCCCGGCCGACAATGTCAATGTTGGTTTCAATCATCCTTTGAGCGTCAAACGGTCCTTCCCTCAGATACCACTGGCTGTGGTCGAGGAATCTCATCTGGCCTATCTCCACATACTGCTCACATCCAGGCCAGGTGCTCATCATTGTTTCGAAAGCTTCTTGGGGATTGAGAAGATCACAAGCAACCCAGAGACAGAACTCGTTGTTCTCCAGGCCTGCTCTCAAGTATGGCAAGGCAATGTCAAGCAGGTCCTGCTTCGTCTGATAGAACTGGCAGACATGGGTCCCCCATGGCACGTTGCCAAGGAAGTCTAAGCCTGTGTTTCTGTGACTGTCCGATGCTTTGCCGGCATCCTGTGGACGTGGCAAGCCGGAATCCTCGGCGTCTTTCACAGATACGGAACCTCCGTTTACGGTGTTGCCAGGCACAAGATCCTCCTGCCAGTTGTTATGTCGGAGCCAACATCGTCCCTTGTCAGGCCGGCACGGCTCACGCGAACCTCATTTCTATTGGGGACAATGGGGTGCGGCATGCACCAACTGCATTTCCAGCAATGAACCCCTGGATAGAAGATGATCACCTGACCTTGTAGCTCCTGCTTACATTCGTTGTGTCACTCAGCAGCAACCACCATTCTCACATGATGCCATGTGGTCCACAAGATACCGAAGGCTAGAAATGTTGACCCAATAGGCTAGTGTTGTTGAGCCAGAAGGACTGCCGAGTCAGGAGAAGCAGATTTGCTGATGCTATTCCCAGCGGAAGAATCGCACGGCTCCGGCAAGGCAGACCACGAACCACCCGCCGAGAACGGCCAGGTTGACATAGTGCGGATGCATGGCTGAGGCTCCGACCATTATCTGCCGCAGGGAGTCGCCCAGGTAGGTCAAGGGCATGATAGTCATTATGGGCCGCATGAAGTCCGGCATCATGTCAACGGGAAAGAAGATTCCGGAGAGAAACATCATGGGGAACTGGACCACCATGAGCATCGGCATGACCGTCTCCTCTGTCTTGGCAAAAGCTGACATGAGGAACCCCAGAGCCAGGAAGGTCAGGGTGCCCAGCAGAACTACACCCACCAGGGCAAACCAGCTTCCCACCATCGGTACATGAAAGACCAGCCTGGCGACGGCAATAATCAAGGCCGCCTGGCCCACGGCGATCAGCAGCCTGAAAATCACAGTACTGACGACCAGCGTGGAGCGTCTAAGCGGCGTGGCCCCCAGCCTTTTGAGAACCCTGTTCTGCCGATCCACCACCAGAGGCGCAGCCGCAAAGATGCCCAACTGCATGAGAGCCATGGCTAGAATACCCGGAACGAGGTAGTCGATCGCCCTCAGATGGCGGGATTGCAGCGGCACATAGTCGGCCTTAATCAACGTCGGGGCATTTGCCACTGCGCGATCGAAGCTGCCGATCACCTGACTTATTATCGGCAAGACCACCTGCTGCGAGGTTGATTCTGTGGCATCGTAATGGACGGTGACATTGTCCTGGCTCCCCTGTGATATGGCCTCTCCGAAACCGGATGGTATGACTATCACCGCCCGGCGGTCACCTCCCCTGAGAGCGGCCAGTTCAGTGCTCTGGTCACCTGTCCTCACCTTGAAAGCGTCGATGCTTTCGAAGGCGGTTACCAGCCCACCAGCAACGGGAGAACCATCTTCATTCACTACGCCAATGGTAAAGGAAGTGCTCTCGGATCGGCTGAAGACGGCACCGAAGAGGAGGATGAAAAAGATAGGAAAGGCAATCGTCCAAAAGAGGGCCGCTCTCTGTCTGAAAAACTGCTTGATGTGTGCCACCAGCAGCTTGAAAAGAGCCTTCAATCGCGTATTCTCCTTCCAGTTAGTTTAAGGAAAACGTCTTCCAGAGTGGCCCGGTGCACACGCAAGTCGGTCAGCTCGAAGTTCTTCTCTTTGGCCAGTTCCAGGAGAGCCGCGATGGTGGCTGGCACCGATGTCGAATATATTGTGCCACTGCTCTTCTCAAGGATCACATTGGTTACGCATGGAAGACCATCCAGCGTTTCTCTGGCCAGTTGGTGATCTATGTCGAATTCTATGGCCTCCTCCCGAAAGTTCTGTGAAACCAAGCCTTCCGGTCGGTCGGTGGCAATTATCTGGCCATAGTCTATGATCGCGACCCGGTCACAGAGGCGTTCCGCTTCCTCCATGTAATGCGTGGTGAGGAACACTGTCTTGCCTTGCTGACGAGCAAACTGGATCACTTCCCAGATGCTATGCCTGGCTTGAGGGTCAAGGCCGGCAGTAGGCTCATCCAGGAAAAGTATCTCGGGGTCATTAACCAGGGCCAGAGCCACAGACAGTCGCTGTTGCTGGCCGCCGGAGAGATGAATGCAGAGTTTGCGGCGAGAGTCCTCCAATCTGACCAACCCGAGCAGTTGGCTCACAGGCAGGGCCTTGGGAAAGAAACTGCTGAAAAGGTCCAAAACCTCGCTCACGGTCAGGTAAGGGTACAATGATGTGGTCTGAAGTTGAACGCCAATACCGGCCTTGATTTTCATTGAGTCTCGTCTTGTGTCCAGCCCCAGGACCCTGACAGTGCCGGAATCAGCGGTCCGAAGCCCCTCCACGATCTCCATAGTAGTCGTCTTGCCGGCCCCATTCGGGCCCAGCATACCAAAGACCTCGCCCTTGACGACACTGAAGCTGATGCCGTTTACGGCTTTGATATCGCCGTAGTTCTTGGAGAGGCTATCGACTTCAACAACCATGTCCACAGGGCACCGCTGCTTTCAAGCAATGCTATACGCATGATAAAGAGCCTGTCAAACCGCGCCCGCTGCAGGCAGGGAACAAGTTAGCCAGTCCCTGTCAGCCATCCGATGCAAATGCACTGAACAGGCATGGACGCGATAGAAGAACGATTTACCCCAATGTATCTATTAGGACATATATGGAGTATCTCATATAGATCCTCAGCGTTGCATTCAAGTAGAAAGTGTCATATCAGAGTTACAATCTACATATTTTTCAATCCCTATGACCCAAGATGGCTCTCAATGCTGCTTAATGACATTGACAGGCTATGAGGGCGGTGTTACACTGCAGCTAACCCTAGGTGGTCAAACCGGCTGGAAAAGGTAGAACCCGCCACGAGGATCGAGTAGGTGGCGAAAGGGACTGGGGAGGCGGGAGATACCAAGGAGGCTGGAAAGGTCACCTGGGGTTTTGTTTTATTGCCTATCTGTCTTCCGTCTTCACATCATGCTTAATTAAAGCTACGAAAGGTAGATTGCGGTACTCCTCGCGGTAGTCCAATCCATACCCCACAAGGAACTCATCAGGCACCTCAAACCCAACGTAAGCCAAGGGAACGTCGGCTATTCGACGTACCTTCTTATCCAGAAGTGTGCAGACAGCCAGGCTGGCAGGCTTACGGGCCCGAAGGTGAGCAAGTACGAAGCTCAAAGTCATGCCGGTGTCTACTATATCCTCCACCAGAACCAGATCGCGTCCCTTTGGGTTCATGTCGAGGTCTTTGGTTATACGCACTGCCTCACCCCCATCATCCGCCCCGTAGTAGGAGAGCGCCATGAAATCGACATCCGCCGGAACCTCCAGGTATCGCATGAGGTCCGCCATGAAGCAAAAGACCCCCCTTAACACGCCCACCAGCATGATGTGACGCCCCTCGTAGTCATGGGATATCTGCTCGGCCAGCTGACGCACCCTCGCTTGTATCTGATCAGCGCTGAAAAGTATGCGTCCCACTCCCTCCGTCTTTGCACCTGCCAGAGGCCCATGACCATACTTGGCCAGCAAGCGGTCATAATCGCGGCGAGCCAGTAGTTTGATGTTTGTCTCCGGATACAGTTCCCGCAAACGACGGATCTTGCGGTTTTTCTCACTGGTAAGACCTGGTTTCAAGGTCGTCATCTCGATGTACAGGTCAAGGCCAGGCAGATAGAAGTCAGGCGTGAACATTTCAGTGACCCTTTCTCCCTCCCACTCAAGCAGGAA
>CAYYWI010000044.1:0-18584 GCA_964475375.1 uncultured Dehalococcoidia bacterium | reverse complement strand
CTCCATAACCAACCTGGTGTTCATGGGGATGGGTGAACCACTGGCCAACTACGAGGTTGTTGTGGGCTCCATTGGTGTGCTTAATTCCAGAAACGGCATGGGACTGGGTGCGAGGCAGATCACAGTGTCCACGGTGGGCCTGGTGCCGGGAATTCGCCGTCTGGCCAGAGAGAGGATCCATGTGGAGTTGGCTGTCTCCCTGCATGCCGCGAGCGACAGGGTGAGAGACGTGCTTGTGCCTGTCAATCGGAGATATCCTCTGGGTCAGTTGATACCGGCTTGTCATGAGTATCTGCTTGAGACGGGGCGGAGACCCACGTTCGAGTATGCTCTGTTTGATGGAGTCAATGATTCAGCAGACCAGGCGCACAGCCTGGCGGGCCTGCTTTCAGGCTTTGAGTGCCATGTGAACCTGATACCTGGCAACCTCACTACCAACAGACAATTCAGACCTTCCCCGGCTCGAAAAGTCGCTGACTTCCAGAGAGAGTTGACAGATGCCGGCGTCTCCAACACACTGAGGCAATCCCGTGGCTTTGACATAGAAGCCGGCTGTGGTCAACTGCGCAGCCGGCGGCTGGAGATTCGGAAATGATGAAGGGCGGATACCCTTTGCGATATCCGCCCTTCGATCTTACTTCAGAAGCTCTTTAGTGCTTCTTCTTTGGTTGTTCCTTGGATTCCTTGGCTGCTGAGGCTGCTGAAGCGGCAGGAGTAGCACTTGACACAGGTGCCTGGTCCTCATCCCGTCCCATCACCGTTTGTTTCTTAGAGTAGTAGAGGGCTCCGATGATGATCACGAGGCCGATAACGCCTACTGCTACTGCAATCCCCACGTTGTCGCGCTCTACGCCCGCCTTGGTCAACATCATGGTGGCAGCGATAACCGACACCAGGTTGATAACCTTGATCAGCGGGTTGAGTGCCGGGCCAGAGGTGTCTTTGAGCGGGTCACCAATGGTGTCGCCCACAACACTGGCCTTGTGTCGTTCCGATCCCTTGCCGGTGTTCTTGGCCAAGTCGCGCGGCTCATCTTCAATAACCTTCTTGGCATTGTCCCAGGCACCGCCGGCGTTTGACTGGAAGACAGCCATGAGCTGTCCTACGATAATCACGCCAGCCAGGAATCCGGCCAATGCCATCAGCCCGAAGACAAAGCCGATCACGATCGGCGAAACGATGGCCAGAAGGGCGGGTGTAAGGAGTTCCTTCTGAGCGGCTGAGGTAACAATGGTAACCACTTTACCATAGTCAGGATCAGTGGTGCCTTCCCAGATACCCTTGATGTTGGCGAACTGCCACCGTACTTCGTTCACCACGAAGTAAGCGGCTCTTCCCACAGCGTTGATGAGAAGCGAGCTGAACAGGAAGGGTATAGCGCCACCGATGAGGAAGGCAACAAAAACCTTCCACTGGATCATATCGATCACTTGGACATTGTATTCGTATTTGAAGGAGGCAAACAGGGCCACTGCAGCCAGCACGGCTGAGGCAATGGCGATGCCCTTGGTGATAGCCTTGGTGGTATTGCCCACTGCATCCAGGTCTGCCAGGGTCTGCCGGGCCTTGGGCTCCAGGCCGGCCATCTCGCCGATGCCGTTGGCGTTATCCGATACGGGGCCAAAGGCATCCATGGAGATGTTGTTGCCGGTCAGAGTCAACTGGCCGATGCCGCAGAGAGCCACACCGTAGAATATGCAGAGCAGTGCATGCTGATTTTCAAGGCCGCCTACGGTGATGCCGTCTCTCCAGATGAGCGCCGAGGCTGCAATCGAGGCAGCAATGATCAGGATGGCGCCCACAGAACTCTCCAACCCTATCCCCAGACCGCTGAGAATGGTAGTGGCGGGACCCGTCTTGGTGTTCTTGACGATTTCTCTCACTGGGGAACGGTTGGCACCGGTGTAGTAGTCAGTAAGAAAGTTGATGCTGACTGCCAGCACCACACCTACGGAAGTGGCCGCGAAGAAGCGCCAGTCCTTGCAGTAGAGGAAGCCGAACAGGGCGAATGACGCAACGGATATCACGGCCGCCAAGTTGTAGCCACGGTGGATAGCCTTCATGGCGTCAGTCTCGCTCTTGGAGCTTCCGACTGTATACGTGCTGATAATGGAGGCGAAAACGCCGGCAGCACGAACGAGCAACGGGAACATGATCCAAGTGAGTGATCCGGTGTGCTCGGTCAGGAACAAACCAAGGATCATGGCGGAGACTATGGTGACTTCGTATGACTCGAAGATGTCTGCGGCCATTCCGGCGCAGTCACCTACGTTGTCGCCGACGAGGTCGGCGATAACCGCCGCATTGCGCGGGTCGTCCTCTGGGATGTCCTTCTCTACTTTTCCAACCAAGTCGGCGCCAACGTCAGCCGCCTTGGTGTAGATACCGCCACCCACCCTCATGAAGAGGGCAATCAGCGTACCGCCGAAACCGAATCCCAGAAGTATCAGGGGTGCATCTTTGAAGAAGATGATGAAGATAAGGGTGCCGCCCAGGAGTCCCAGCCCATCGGTGAGCATTCCAGTGATGGTGCCGGTGCGGTAGGCTATCTTCAGAGCATCTATGAAGCTGGTGCGTGAAGCCTCAGCTACACGAATGTTGCCCTGCAGGGCCATATTCATGCCGATGTAGCCCACGAGGGCGGAGAAGCCAGCGCCCATGAGAAATCCAAGGGCCCGGCCGAGACCGATCAGCCAGTTGGGGTTGTTGTACTCATTAGGTGGCCTGTAACCAAAAAACCCGGTGGCGAAGATGAAGACTGCCAGTACTACGATCAACAGAAGGATGGTCTTGAACTGCCGTTTCAGGTAGGCATTGCCGCCATCCCTGATGGCTTTGGCGATCTTCTGCATCTTCTCGTTGCCCGTCGATTTGCTCATGATCTGGCGGGTCAAGAACCAAGCGTAGAGGAGGCCCAGCACGGCGACCACCAGTACGGCGATCATGGCCCCCTTTTCGAACCCGGTAACCGTCTCGTTTGTGAAACCATCAAAAAGTTTGACGGCCATTGGGTTAACGTGAGTACTTGCAAAATCAGTTAACGGAGCGATGCTCATCTACTCTGAACCCTCCCCCCTTTCCAGTCTAATCTCCATACGTTGTCAGTCCTCCTTTCTAACCTTTACACGCGCATAACTTGCCCATTCCGCCCTACTTTCCTCTCGACCGATTTGCTGAACCCAAGTCAAAATTATAGCAAGTCTAAATTTTAATGCCAAACCAGCGAATGAGAATGAAGTCCAGGACGGCCTTTCCCAGGATGGCGACCATGATCCATTTGACTGTCTTGCCGGCCCAGACGACGCCGAAGAATTTCCATGCTGGAAATCGTGTAGCACCTGCCGTCACGCCAATGAGGCTGAAGAAAGGGTTGAATACCGCCGAGGCCAGGAAAAGTGCCAGTGCGCCCTTGGCGTGCACCCATCTCTGGAGGCGGGGGTATATACCTATGGCGCTTGTGTTGGTCTGTGCTTCGAGGAAGCGGTTCTTCAGAAAGAAGGCGTGCCCGGTTCGTCCGGCCATATAGATGACAAACTCACCGATGGCCTCACCTGCTCCGGCGGCGAGACCTACGTAGAAAGGGTTAAGAGTGCCGCCGAGGGCAAATACAACCGGCACGCTTGGTATGAAGGCGATAACCGTGGCTGAAGCCAGGATGCTGATCAGGAAGGCCCCAAGGTAGCCAAACTGGCTGAAATTGACCAGCTTCTCTCTCAAGATTATGGCTGATCCGGATACCGCCACAATTATAAGCACTGCCATTAGCACCCATCGCCATGTCAGTGTGGGCGGCCTTTTCTTTCCCTGGCTTTCCTGTTCGTTGCTGTCTGTTTCTATCTTCTGTTGTTCCACTAGAGTAGGTTGAATGGGATAATGGATAATCCAAGATGCATTTATTTTGTGCTGGTATCCTCTCACAGGTTGAATAGAACCAGTCTTGTCACTTGGCGTGCAGACAGAAACACATGTCCGTGTCTAAACCCCCCGACTCCGCCGGCGCCATCGAGGCAGATAAACATAGCCCCAGCAGAGCAGACACCATTATAGTACACGACATAACCTGGTTCCAGTATATCTGGTCTTGAACTCGTATCGGTGCCAATCACGTCATTCTGAGCATCTTTTCAAATCAAACGAACGGCAGGTAATCCTTGAGCACGTCGAACATGTAGCATGTGAGGAGATACTTCGGAAACTTGCCCAGGAAGCAGGCAATGAGGAACCGGTGTGCCGGCATCTTGGTGGCTCCGGCCACGATGCCCGCCACGTCGAAGGGGAAGACCGGCTGAAAGGCGAGTACAGCTATGGCTACAACGCCGTACTTGTTTACCCAACCGGATACCTTCTCATATGCTTCCGGGTAATCACCGAAGGCGATCTTCTTGCCCAGCGATCCCGCCAGGTAGCCGCTCATTTCGCCTATCGATCCGCCTACGGCGGCGGCCAGCGCTATCAGTGCCGGGTTGTAGATCCCGGCAGCGGCCACCATTATAGGCGTGAAGACATATACGGGAGCCACGATGGTCATATTTGCGGCCAGGGCGACTCCGAAGACGACGAGGTAGGCCAGCCAGGCGTACTGCTTGAGATCGTCTTTAATGGGGGACAGAAGCCAATTGAAGAGAAACATCAGTGCCAGGCTGAGGGCCACCACGATGACGAACAGGACGGCCAACCGGAACCACCTGTTCTTTTTCAACCTGGTCAAGTCTGTTTGCATAGGGCTACCCGTTCAACAGTCTATGATAGCACGGTCAACCTGTCCCACGAATCCGGGTTTCAGAAAGAGGAACCGCTACCTCCGGCCAGCGTGTGATTTGGCCGATGCAGGAAGTCTTCGATGCGTTTGGTGTTCGACACTCGTGCAATGCTATAATTTCTCTCAAAGCGCCTGCGGCATGAGAGTCAGTCACACATACATGCGCTAGCCCCAGGCCATGAGCTATCAGCTATTAGCTCGTGGCTTGTAGTTTCGGAGTGGGTGTCAGTGGGAAAACGAGACTCGATCCGTTCTCGTTATTTACATACATAAAGAAGTAAGCTGTTCGTGGAGGTTGAGTTTGGCAAACAACGATTTCGATAAGTTCAAAGGGAGCGCGGACTACGTCAGCGACGAGGCATTGAGGAATGCAGTCAATGTGGCCATTGCCCTGAAGAAGCCTCTGCTGGTGCGGGGCGAGCCAGGCACCGGCAAGACCATGCTGGCGCACAGCATATCGAAGGGGCTGAATAAGAGGCTTCTCATCTGGAACATCAAGTCTACCACCAAGGCCCAGGAAGGGTGCTATGTGTACGATACGGTCCAGCGGCTCAATGACAGCCGCTTCGGGGACAGGGATGTCTCCGACATCAAGCAGTACATCAAACTGGGCAAACTGGGGCAGGCGTTCACATCCCCGGAGCAGGTGGTTCTATTGATTGACGAGATCGACAAAGCCGACCTGGAGTTTCCCAACGACCTGCTGAATGAAGTGGACGAGATGTCCTTCTATATTCCCGAGACTAATGAGACCGTCAAGGCGATGCACCGGCCGGTGGTGATCATCACCAGCAATGCCGAGAAGGAATTACCGGATGCGTTTCTGAGGCGCTGCGTGTTCCACTATATCGAGTTCCCCGATCCGCCCCTGATGGAGAAGATCGTCAAGGTGCACTACCCGAACATGCAGGACAACCTTCTCCGGGAAGCCATGAAGACGTTCTACATGATGAGGAACATCGATGACCTGCGCAAGAAACCATCGACTTCCGAGCTGATCGACTGGCTCCACTGCCTTATGGTGGGCGGAATACCGGTGGACCGGATAGCCAAGGAAGTGCCCTTTGCGGGCACCTTGCTCAAGAAGGAAGTGGACTACGACTACTTCATGACGCGGCACCTGCAGCGGCAGCCTGCCAGCCGCAAGGTCGATGTTTACCGGATGCTGCACTAAATAAAGGTAAGGGTGTCCGTGTTTATCGATTTCTTCTATCTCCTGCGGAAGAGAAAGGTCCCGGTCTCCATCACCGAATGGATGACCCTCATGGAGGCGCTTTCTCAGGGCTTGGTCACGAACCTGGACGAGTTCTACTACCTGGCCAGGGCGGTGCTGGTCAAGAGCGAGACCTATTTCGACCAGTATGATGTCGCCTTCCAGGAATTCTTCACCGGGATGGAGTTTCCGTCTGACATCTCTGAGAAGATATTGGAATGGCTGAAGGACCCGGTCAACCGGAAGGAGCTTACCGAAGAAGAGAGGGCCCTCCTCGACATGATGGATTTCGATAAGCTGCTCCAGGAGTTTGAGAAGAGGATGGCGGAGCAGACGGAACAGCATGATGGGGGCAACTACTGGATCGGGCGGGGAGGCACCAGCCCCTTCGGCCATTCAGGGAAGCACCCCGCCGGCATCCGCGTGGGTGGAGAATCGAGAGGGAGGGGGGCCATCCAGATTGCCCAGGACAGGAAGTTCCGCAACTATCGAGGAGACATCGCGCTGGACGTGCGCCAGATCAAGATGGCGCTGAGACGGTTGAGACATTTGAATCGCATCGGGCCTGAGGATGAGCTGGACCTGGATCGCACCATAGATGCCACAGCCAAGAATGCCGGCGATGTGGATTTGAAGTGGATGCGGAGCCGGAAGAATGCGGTGAAGCTGCTCCTGCTCATGGATGTGGGCGGTTCCATGGAGCCGTTTGCTGAAACGTGCAGCCTGCTTTTCTCGGCGGCGCACACCAGTTCGCATTTCAAAGACCTGCAGTACTACTATTTTCACAACTGCATCTATGAGACTCTCCATCGTGACATCGAGACCAAGCATGAAGAGATGGACACCGAGTACCTGCTGCGCACTCTGGAGCCGGACTATAAGGTGGTGCTGGTGGGTGACGCCAGGATGGCCCCACAGGAACTGTATGAGAGATGGGGTGCTATCTACTACTACCAGCGCAATGAGACGCCGGGCATCGTCTGGTTGAAGAGGATTGCCGATCACTTTACCCACTGCGTCTGGCTGAACCCGGAGGGCCGTGACTATTGGAATCACCCTACGGTATCGGTGATCAGCAAGCTCTTTCCTATGTATGAGCTTAATCTGGATGGCATCGGCGACTCGATGAGGAAGCTGGTCAGCAAGAGGTAGCCAAATCCCCTGAATCCCCCTTGCCAAAGGGGGCTCGGGGTTGGCCGGGGACCAAGCCCCTACGTCAGTTCGGACGCTGCAGAAAGAGGTGCGTGAGAAGCTCCTGCGGGGGAACTTCCCCAGCTTCGTCTTCTATTCCCCTAAGAGTGAGGGACCGAGGAGGATAGAGAAGGATTCCTCATAGCATGACAACCATTAAACAGGCTGCTGCAAGTCTCAGAATGAGGGGGCAATCATGAAACCGAAGGGCGTCAACAGGGTCGTCGTAGCCGTCAAGAACCTGGAGAAGGCGATCGATACTTACTCGAAGCTGCTGGGTGCCACGTTCCATGACGTCAGCGCCGGATCGGAGCAGTTTGGGGTGAAGGCGGCTATAAGTTGGGATGCCGGCATAGAGCTCTGTGCGCCGATCGCCGGGAAGAACAGCTACATCGAGCAGATCATCAAGAAACGGGGTGAGGGGCTGGTGGGTGTGGTGTTTTGCGTAGACGATGTGGAGCAGGCCCGCGCTCAGGCAAAGGAAATGGGGATTTCTGTCCTGTCTGCGCTCGACTATGATCAGAAGCAGATCGATGAGCAGCTACAGGGCCGGTTCAAGAAATATAAGTGGTACATGCTTAACGCCGGTGATCTGTGTGGCGTGGGTGCATTCATCGGCCAGATCGAGCCAAAGTAGTGCCCGTGGAGTCCAAGGCGGTGGATGAACTGGAGGTTGGCTCGGTCATCATCAACGACAATTCTGCCTAACGTGCGGATCATATGCCATACGATGGCGTGAAGAGCAGTGGCCTGGGACTGGAGAGTGTCAGGTTCGCCATGGAGGAGATGACCGAGATGAAGTTTGCTGCTGTCAGGCTGCCCGAAGGATAGGCTTCTAGTCGAAGTTGACCCTGAAGATGCTGCCGCTGCCGGGCCAGAGGATTTGACTGATCTCCTCCTGTTCCTTCTTGTCCGTGATGCGCTGTATTTCCGATAGAGCTTCGCCGTTCTTGTTTGTACCAAACTGCCAGCGGACCACATACCCCTTCACATTCATGTTCCCGGCGTAGGTGGCACCCGAAGCGCTGCAGAAGCTGATGGCCGAGGCTTCGGCGTAGCTGTAAAGAACCTTCCTGCCCTTGTATTCCAGCATGCCTTCGGTGGTCGAGGTGAATCGCTTCTCCTCCAGGACGGGATCCCGAACCGGGTGGACATAGACGTAGGTGGTCGCCTGTTCAACCTTGGGCGCATCTTGATCGACAGACATGCTAACCTCACAGTCCGTGGATGATGCCTTCCTAAATAATAGCGGCCCGGTCCACATACATCAAACCATGGAACAATTGACGGGGCTTGCTCGTTATACGCTATAGGGACAGCAATTCGGAGGAGTGGAGGTATCCCAGATGCAGCGAAAGGTCATAAACTTACCCGAGGGGGTCTACTATCGAGGGCGTTTCTGGGCGGCTATGGCGTGGTCAAAGGTCAGCAACATCCATGCGGGGATGGGACGTGATGAACAAACACTGAGAAGTGAGAAGCCGACCGAGCCGCGTCCTGAAATCAGGGTATCTCGAACCGGTGAAAGAGCGGTTCGCCGGCAGGCAAGTCCAGCGTTGCAATGAAGCCGTTTCCTTTCCTTTATTGCGTATTGCGGATGTGCCGTCCTAGCTCTTCACCACCCTGATAATGGCCCACTTGGCCTTTCCTTTGACCATCACCTGCCCGCCTTCCGAGCGGAAGCTGAAGTAATCCCGTTCAAACTTCTGTAGAAGGGCCTTCTCCCGCCGGAACCACAGATTCTCCCGAACCTGGTTCCAGTGCGGTCCCATGGGAATTCCCTCAATCCCCTTCTGGTCGAAAGCCACCTCATTCACCTGACAGCTCTCGATGGAAAACCCTGCCTTGATGTACAGTTCCTGCAACTGAGCGACAGTGAAGAACCGGAAGTCCGGTCCGTGGGCTTCCTGAAAGGCCTCTTCAATGGCTTCGTTCAGTCTCTTGTCGTCGCTGCCCGCCGGCTCATTAAGGACAGGGTCGATGGAGGACAGGAAACCCTGCGGCTTCAGTGTGCGGTGGATTTCCCTGGTGGCCTGCTCAGGACTGGCGAAGTGGTGGAAGCTCATCATCATGCACGCCGAATCGAACGCCCCGGACAGGAAGGGAAGCGCCTCTGCTTCGCCCCTCACCAGAAAGAGGTTCTCGACGCCCTGTTTCAGGGTCTTCTCCCTGGCCAACTTGAGCATGCCGCATCCTGAGTCCACTCCCACGACGGAGCCCTGCGGCACTCCAGCATGCAGCATCAAGGCCAGGCGGCCTGTCCCGGTTCCAACATCCAGCACGCGGTCATCCGCCTTCAGTTTGACTCCTTCTATCAGCTTCTGGACAAGCGGCTCCAAGGCACCGAGTCGCGATGCCCGTTTGTCGAACTGCAGCGCCATCTGGTAGTCCTGATAGTCGATTTCGTGGGCCATTCTTGGTCTCCTCTGAAATTCATTCCGCCGTTCTTGAGACAAGTATACTACCACGCACACAATCCGCCTTTATGATTGCTTCCGTATTGCCGCTGAGTGCCACCACATGAGACAATGTATCCAGAGCTTGGCATGACGGTTATAGGTCTTACCGGAAGCATCTGCAGCGGCAAAAGCACCATTGCCAGATTTCTCGCCGAGATGGGCGCGACTGTAATCAGTGCTGACGAGATCGGTCACGAGGCCTATGAGCCGCACTGCGAGACTTGGCAGCAGGTGGTTGACGCCTTTGGCAAGGGCATTCTAACCGCAGACAATGAGATTGACCGGAAGAAACTGGGAGAGGTCGTTTTCAAGGACCCTGAAGCCCTGAAGCGGCTGAACGGGATAATGCATCCAGGCATGCATCGGGTGGCGGAGAAGAGAATTGAGAGGCTGAAGCAGGAAGGTGTGGAAGTGATTGTGCTGGAAGCGCCGCTCCTGGTCGAAGCCAAATGGCTGGATCTGGTGGATGAGGTCTGGGTAGCCAAGGTGAGCGATGCGAATGCCATAGAGCGGTGCCGGGAGCGTTCCGGTTTGTCCGAGGCCCAGGCCAAGGCACGTATTGCCTCACAACTCTCTTCCGAGGAAAAGGCCAAATACGCCGATGTGGTGATCGACACGAATGTCAGTCTTCCCGAGGTTGAGGCGAGGGTCAAAGAGCTATGGCAAGAGAAGTTTGGTCAAAGGAAACGGTGATGACCAGGGAGAGCATCAGAAGAGCCCTTGCCGGCCGAACGAAGAAGGCGGAGCATTTGCTCGGCTATACTCCGGCGGCTGTCCTGTTGCCGCTGTTTGAAAAAAGCGGCGACTACCACCTCGTCTTTACCAAAAGGACTGAGATGGTCAACTATCATAAAGGGCAGATATCGTTCCCCGGTGGCAGAGTGCATCCGAAGGACAAGTGTCTGCGGGATACCGCTGTGAGGGAGACCTGGGAGGAGATCGGACTGCCTCCGAAGGATGCCGAGATACTGGGCGAATTGGACGACATCCCCACCTATACCACCAACTTCGTCATATCGCCTTTTGTAGCGGTCATACCCTACCCTCACAAACTCAAGGCGAATCCTGCTGAGGTTCAGGAGATCATTGAGGTGCCGCTGGCTGTATTGCGGGACAAGAGAAATTTTGCGGAAGAGACGCTGGATGTGGGTGACAAGTCAACCCTGCAGTATTTTTACCACTGTGGTGATCGCGTGATCTACGGCGCAACGGCCAGGATTGTGAAGCACTTCCTGGAGGTTGTTGACCCTTCTGCCAAAGTGAGATGAGCCTGCCGGCAGGCACTTAGTCTCTGGGATCCTCACCACCCTCCGGCCCATCCAGGAACTCCTTCACTTCATCCAGGATTGCCAGTCCCTGCGACGGTACGGCGGTTTCCGGCGTGTCAGGCAGCTTTGAGGTCTTTTGTACATCCTCGGGTTTGATGGTTGGATAAGGCTTGGTCAGTACCTCCACCAGTCTCAGTAGCTGACGGTTCAATTCTTCGGATCGCTTGACCAACTCATCAGCCCGCCTCACAAGTTCACTGGTAGCCTTCTCCAGTTCCTCTGCTGCGCGCTCCAACTCATCCATGTCACACCCCCATGTGGACCAGAATGGATAACGCCCCCTGCTGGGCCGAATTCTACCATAAAGCCCCAGGCATGTATATTCGCACAAGTCTCTGTCACTGGTTGAAAGACACGTGCTTTATTGCGCTTGCGCCGAGCACGCGGATCGCTGTGCGGGTAATCCCTGAAGTCTTCATCGGAGGCCCCATCATTGATGTAGAATTGTTTCAATAACTGAAACCTGCCAGATGACTTGAATGACAGCCAAACCCAGAGATGCAGCCACCGTGATCCTGCTCCGTGATTCAGATGCCAGTGCCGGGGTCGAGGTCTTGCTGCTGAAAAGGCATCAGCGGAGCGCCTTTTTGCCCGGTGTTCATGTCTTCCCCGGGGGCGTACTGGAAGAGGCAGACTACACGCCGAAGATGGAGGCGCTATGCCGGGGACTGAGCTTCGAACGAGCTCACCGAATCATGAAAGACGTTTCGCATTCGGAAAGATCGCTGGGTTTCTTCGTGGCTGCTATTCGGGAGACCTTCGAGGAATCGGGGATTCTTCTGGCTGGTAAGCAGGGCCGTTGGCAATCTTCTCGGAAACAAACGATCAGGCTGGCTGAGCATCGAGCGAAGGTGCATGCTGATCCCTCTCTCTTCGACTCACTGCTTAATGACGAGGGTTTGAGTCTGGCTGCAGACAGCTTATTCTACTTTGCACACTGGATCACGCCGGAGACATCGCCCATCCGCTTCGATGCCCGCTTCTTTGTGGCTGCTGCACCACCAGGCCAGGAGGCTTCTCACGACGATAAGGAGACAGTGGGTGCCAGGTGGGTTTCTCCTCAATGCGCATTAGATGAGTATAAGAAAGGAATACTCAAACTGGCTCTTCCGACGCTTGCCAGTCTAACCGAACTCACGGGATTCCGCAGAGTTGATGAGGCGATTGCATCAACCCACGGCAAGACAATAGAGACCCGCTACGGTTGACCGGGATCTACTGGATGTTACCCTTTGCTCGCGATAGCCACTTCTCCACCCAGGATACCAGAGTCCTGTGGCTGAGAATCTCGTCGGCGGCTGCATATGGATCGATGTCCCCTGTCTCGACCCTCTCCAGGTAGCGGTTGAGCTGGTCATCCCCGACCACGAGCTGCATGATCTGGGAAGTAACCGTGTTCTCGATGTTACGCAGCAGGTCAGCCCTGCGCTGCTTCTGTCGCCTTTGGGCCAGCCTGCCGGTCTCTTTCAGTGCCTGATAGTGGTTCTCGATCTGCTGGTAGAGATCGGTGATCCCGATGTCATTGGCTGCCTGGGTGGCCACCACAGGCACCTGCCACCATGAATGCTTGGGGCTCTGGTGGAGCATGGCCGTAACATCGGCTACCACGAAGTCTGCGCCGGGTCGGTCGGCCTTGTTGACGGCGAATACGTCGGCGATTTCCATCAAGCCGGCCTTCATGGTCTGAATGGTATCCCCGCCTTCAGGAACCAGAAGTACGACGACCGTGTCAACGGTCTCCATGACATCGATCTCCGTCTGGCCGACTCCGACAGTCTCTACTAAGATGATGTCCTTTCCAGAGGCATCCATGAGCTTTATCACGCTGGAAGCCGTTCGGGGCAATCCTCCGTGGCTTCCCCGAGTGGCCATGCTGCGAATGAAGACGCCTTCATCCAGGAAATGCTGCTGCATCCTTACTCTATCTCCCAGCACAGCGCCCCCTGAAAAGGGGCTGGTAGGGTCAACAGCCACGATGCCTACTTGCAGGTTCTTTTTTCTAGCCACGGCTGCCAGCCTGTTGACCATGGTGCTTTTTCCTCCGCCCGGCGGGCCGGTAATCCCGACGCAGAAGGCCCTGCCGGTATGAGGATATATCGACCTCATTATCTCCGGCACCTCTTCGCTTTCCCTCTCCACCAAAGTGATCAAACGTGCCAGGGACAGCCGGTCGCCGGTCAGCATCTTCTCTACGAGTTCAGTCATCAACAGCTCCTTGTCGGGTTCCGCCACGCCGTCGCCAGAGTGGAGTGGCAGTCATTGGGATACCACCTTTGCATTGCGCGTCTGCTGTTTGATATTATAGGTAAGAATGCGCCCGATTCAAAGTCGGGAGAGATCAAGAGGAGGCTCAATGGCTGAGAAAAACAATGGGCAGATACACTCAGCCTCTGGGATTCCCATCAAGGACATCTACACCCCAGAGGACGTGAGCAAGATCAACTATGACAAGGACATCGGTGCTCCTGGCAAACCTCCGTATACTCGCGGTGTGTACGCCAGCATGTATCGAGGCCAGCTTTGGACCATCAGACGTCTGACAGGCTTCGATAGTCCCGAGGCAACCAATGCCCGGTACAAAGAGGAGTATGCCCTGGGGCAGACCGGCTTCTCCATTGCTCCGGATATATCCACTCCGTCAGGGATGGACCCTGATGACCCCAGAGTTGAGCATGATATCGGCCATGCCGGTGTTCCTATCTACTCCGTCGAAGATATGGAAACGGTTTTCAAGGACCTGCCTATTGAGAGGTGCTCCGCCTTCCTGGCGGACAGGGTCGGCGGCCTGCTGACGCCGGCGTATTTCGCCATGGCGCAGAGGCGTGGCATACCTCTGGATCAGGTCAGGGGCACAACGGCCAACTGCATTCTGACCTGGAGTTCTATGGAGCTGGCCAACCAGCCGCCGCCTGATGCTTACTTCCGCCTGTCTACAGACCTGATTGAGTGGTGCGCTCAACATGCACCGCGATGGTATCCGATATCCATGAACTCCTACAACCCCCGCGACAATGGCATCACCGCTGTCCAGGAACTGGGCATGCTCATGGCTGAAGTCATTGATTACTGTAAGGAAGCTAAACGTCGCGGCAGAGTGCCTCTGGACAGGTTCTGTAAGAGGTTTGCCTTCAACATGGCTGCCAACAATGATCTCTTTGAGGAAACCTGCAAACTGCGTGCCGGCCGCCGCATGCTGCGGAAGATCGTTAATGAGAGATTCGGGGTCCAAGACCCGGCTTGCGGTCAACTCCGTGTTCATGTTCAGACCTCCGGCTCCTCGCACACACACCAGGAGCCGCTGAACAACGTTATCCGTATCGCCTACCAGACGCTTGCTGCAGTCCTGGGTGGCGCTCAGTCCATACATGCCAACGGCTATGACGAGGCCGTCTGCCTGCCCACGGAACAAGCGATGCTTCTGGCCATTCGAACGGAGCAGATAGTGGGTCTCGAGACCGGTGTCACCAACACTATAGACCCGCTCGGCGGTTCCTACTATGTTGAGGCGCTGACCGACGAAATAGAGAACAGGGCCTGGGAATACGTCAGGAAGATTGAAGACCAGGGTGGCCTGGTCAAGGCTATTTCGAACGGCTGGATTCACCGGGAGTACAAGCAGGCCATAGTGGAGTATGACCGCAAGTTGAAGTCCGGGGAGATCACCATCGTCGGCGTCAACAAGTTCCGCCTTGAGACGGACAAGGTGCCCTACAAGGTGCCCATCTTCAAGTCCGACAGAAGCTCGGTTGAAGTCCTCAAGAAGAGGATCAAGAAGCTGAGAGAGACCAGGGACAATACCAGGCACGCCGCGGCCATGAAGAAACTGGAAGAGGTCCTGCACACCGATGCCAACACCTTCCCTGCTGTTAAGGAAGCGGTGGAAGCACATGCCACCCCTGGAGAGTTGGCTGCAGTCGTCATGAAAGTCTACGGCAAGTGGACCTATCCGATCGGTGTCTAGAGGAGGAGAAGAAATAATGGCTCAGAAGAAAGTCAAAATTCTAATGGCCAAGCCCGGTCTGGAAGGGCACTGGCGCGGATTGATTTCCGTCAGCCAGGCCTTCAAAGATGCCGGCTTTGAAGTGATATACGGTGCCAGCATGCCCCCGGCGGAGATCGCAGAGACCGCCCTGCAGGAGGATGTGGACATCGTCGGACTCAGCATACTCTGCTCCAACTACATGGAGCTGGTCACTGAGGTCATGAAAGAGCTCAAGGCGAAGAAGAAGGATGATGTGATCGTCCTCCTGGGAGGCATCATCTACGAAGAGGACTTCGAGACTCTACACAAGATGGGCGTTGACAGCATAACCATTCCCGGCACTCCGCTGGACGACATTGTGGCGTCGGTTCGCCAGGTAATCGCCAAAGGCAAGAAGACGGCAGCCAAGTAGAGTTTTGCCTGTCAGGGTGCCGTTGCGGGTACCATCTGAGAGGTTGCTCGCGGAAGCACGGAATAGTCGGGTAGGCTGGAGCGTAAGCTCGGCCTACCCGTTTTATTCTCCGACGGTAACCTGTTTGCGAGGATGGCTGCCGGAGCAGGCATCCGAGGAAGTCCTGTTTGTCGGGCGGGTCTCCGGATATTCAAAGTCCCTGACCGTATGGTCGAGAGAGTCCCCACGGGTCAGTGGGATATCCAGTTGCATGGTTTCCACGTTGGGGAGGTTTGACACTTTGAACGAGCGTATCCTATACTAACGTGTAGTCAGCCCCTGGATTCCCGGACTCAATCTACAGACAGTAAGGAAGAAGAATCGGTGCCAGTTGCGGCCCTAGGGCAGGGTGCCAAATTCGAATCTTCAGGGAATAAGCTCATCCTGAGCGTGCTTCAAGTCTGGGAAGCCATCCTGTCCAGAATCTTGCCTGATTACGCTGGCGAAGCCATTCGGCCCGGAAACGTCCGCCGTTTAGCTGGCGATAACCCTCTCCCAAAATTCTAGGCTGTTGGATATGTTTTTGGTTCGCGGTGAGGCTTCAACATCTGAGCAGGGAGTACAGGTGTTGACTTCTAAGGTTTGCCGAGTCTGTCGGTGCAACATTTGAGGAGGCAATGAATGAGTGTAAAAGATCCATCGTGGTTGGCTCAACACCTTCGCAGTGGCAAAAGGGTTCTTATCATGGCTGGTGCTCTGTGCGACAAGCTTGATCTGGAAGGCAAGAGCCTGCTGGACTATGTTGCAGAGATATCCAAGAAGACGAATGCCCCTATTGCGGCCACGGGAAACACGGTTACCGGACTGCGTCAGAGAGGCATCAATGTGAAGAAGGCCTGGGCTATCGAGATGGCGAATTTCGCGCATCGTGATTGGCATCATCCTATCATGGAGAAGAAGCCTCAGATCATGGTCTTCGTTGGCTACAGCCCATTGCTGGCGAGCAACCTGGCTTCTGTGGTCAAGGATGTGGAGACCGTGGTACTGGGTGACAAATATGTCGATGCGGCAACCTATTCCCTCCCGGACAAGGATTCCTACAAGGCTTGGCGAAAGGAACTGGATGACCTGGTTCAGGCATTAGCCTAGTCCAGGGGTGACATGAGCGACAAGGTTGAGTCACCAAAGCAGCGGGTAAGCGAGGGCGAGTTTCGCCACTATGTCTTCGGCCCGTCGGAGTTGCGTGCTGAGACGGAACGATTTCTGAAGCAGGCCGGATATGAGCTTAAGCCGCCCAGGTACATTGGCCTTGTCGAGCCGGATTTTCGAGCCAAGCGCAAAGCTGGCAAGAGTACCTTCGAACTCGTCGGTTTGGTGCGGGAGAACCTGGATCAGGCGATCGATGGCCTGACCAAGCTGGCTGCTATCAAGGCGGCTAACCCGGACATCGAGTGCGTGCTGGTGTTGCCGCCCATAAATGAGTACCTGCTGATCGAATGGCTCACGGAGGAGAAGGGGCGCTGGTATTTCGGGGTGAAGGACTGCAAACTGGTGGTGTGGTTCTGCAACCCGGATAATCGGACGATGATATGCGTTATCGGCTTTCCTGCCGACCGGGAGTTCCAGAAGCATTTCTACATGAGCCAGATGAGCTTCGATGAGTATATGTCCATCCGTCACCCCGATCTTATGAGAGAGAGGATCCTGGCAGAAGAAGAGGAAGAGGACTAGGCCGAACAGGCAGTCTTGAGTCGATCTCAATAAGTCTTTGAGAAGGAGGTAGAAATGGCCAAACATCTGGAAGGTAAGAATGCTGTGGTCACCGGTGGTGGCCGGGGCATCGGAAGAGCCGTAAGCCTGGAGTTGGCCAAACAGGGTGCCAAGGTCGTGGTGTGTGACCTGGGCGGCAGCAAATCCGGAGAGGGTGCGGACCTCGGGCCTGCCCAGCAGGTTGTAGCGGAGATCAAGAAGGCTGGCGGAGCAGCGGTTGCCAGCGGTGAGAACGTCACAGATTTCGCGGCTGCAGAGCGGATGATCAAAACCTGCGTGGACAACTTTGGCAGAATAGATATCCTGGTCAACTGCGCCGGCATTCTGCGCGACCGCATGACCTTCAACATGACGGAGCAGGAGTGGGATGCCGTCATCGCGGTTCACCTGAAGGGTATGTTCAACATGTGCCGTCATGCTGCAAAGCTGATGAGAGAGCAGAAGTGGGGTCGGATTGTCAGCACCACTTCTGATGCCTGGAGAGGCGCTCCCGGCCAGGGCAACTACGCTGCTGCCAAGGGTGGCATTACCAGCCTTACCTATACACTTGCCGGCGAGCTCGGCAAGTACAACGTCACTGTGAACGCTATCGCACCGATAGCCGCCACCAGGATGACGATGGACGAAGAGGTAAAGGCCAGATTCACCAGGGCCTATGAGTCCGGCATGATGAACAAGGATCAGTACGAGGAAGTCATAAACATGCCCGGGCCCGAGTACGTGGCTCCAGTGGTGGCATACCTCTGCAGCGAAGAGGGCAAGATCTTCAACGGCAAGGTCATCGGTGTGCAGGGCGGTCGTGTGGCCGTCTACTCCAAGCCGTACGAGATCGCCGGTCTATATAGGGATCACAGGAAGCAGGGGCCGTGGACCGTTGATGAGATAATCAAGTTGGCTCCCACCCTGGCTGCTGTGCCCTTGAACATAATGGGCTAAGTCAGCATTTACAGTTGGTTTCGGCTCGGCGCAACGTGATTCAAGTCATGTTGCGCCGAAACGAGGTTTCTTATCATAACAATCAGGGGGTGGCCGACCTGAGAAAGCGCTTATCTGAGAGCATTCTTAGGTCGGTGTGACTGTTCCTGTTTGTCTGCGGGGCTAAGCATAAGGAGGTCAAAGTGAGCGTTGCGGAAAGTGCTGAAGTAAAGATCCCAAAGGGGAGGGAATATCAGTTTCCTACTGATCCCGACCACTTGTGGGACGGTCTGAGCAATATCGGGCTCGGCATCAGATGGGTGGCGGAAGTGAAGAAGGCCGATATGCAGGTCGAACTCTCAGGTCCTAAGTGGGAATACAAAAGCTATACCATCCTTGAGGTAATCGAAAAGCCGGGCATAGTCAGAGACGGCGTGATGACGCTGATCGGGCCGGATATCCACGAGGTTCCGGCGGGGAGTTCTTTCCCGGCGTGCTGGGAAATCAGAGTCTACGGCAAGGGAATTACCCAGCGACATCGCGAGTACATCGAGATACAGATGTCGATGTCGCTCC
>CAYYWI010000043.1:13283-18639 GCA_964475375.1 uncultured Dehalococcoidia bacterium | reverse complement strand
GATCAAGACCGACGCCTCGGGAAACAAACAATGGGACGGAACCTTCGGTGGCTCAAACTTGGATGCCGGCTACTCGGTGCAGCAGACGGCAGACGGAGGATATATTGTGGCAGGCGAAACCTGGTCCTATGGGGCCGGATGGTTTGACGTTTGGCTGTTCAAGACCACGCCGGCTGATACCACACCTCCCAGCGTGGCCATGGTGAGTCCTCCCAGCGGATCCGCACTGCAGGACGGGGTCAACTTCATAGCTTCTGCCACCGACAGCGAAAGCGGGGTCGGTTCCGTAACCTTCTCGATCCGAGAGGCCAACGGAGGAGAAGGGACACCAATTGGCTTTGAAGACATACCTGGTACCTACGATGCGGCTACGGGCAATTGGACACTGGGTTTCGATACACTACAGCTCCCAGATGGCTACTATGTCGTCCTGGTCAAAGCTACAGACAACGCCGGCAACATCGGCTCCATCACAGTCCCCTACAGCATCAGAAACTGGGCCATCTTGGAGTTGCTACCTTCCAGCGAGAACAACAAGGCAGGAAGGACCATGCCGGTTAAATTCTCCCTCAGGGTAGCGGCCTCGCTGGATCCTGCCCAGCCCTTTGTCTACAGTGAAAACCTTACCATCAAGATCTTCGACACAAGCGACCCGACCAACATTCTGCAGACATCGGTCTTCGGTACTGGATCGCGGGACTACCGGATAGATATCCCCGGGCAGAAGTACATTACCAACTTCAAGACTTCCAAGGTTCCGAAACAGTACACGGTAGAGATCTGGAGAACCGGCAAGGACTTCCTGATCGGGAGCTTCACCTTCAAGACCGTTAAATAGCCGCTCTGAGAGGATGGCATCCGGCATGAGTCCCGGTTTGCATCGGGGCTCATGACCTTCCATTCCACGGTGCAAGAGTAGGGCATCCTAATGGGTTTCGGTCACCAGACAGAAGAGCGAGCCGAATGTGGGGGAGATGGACGATGTGCAAGAAGAAGCGGTTTCCATCGATGGCTAGACTGCACGACAATCTTCATGATGGTTGGTGGTGGTGGATTGCGCTGATAGTATTCAACTGCCTTGACGCTATTACGACGTACATAGCTCTGTCTATGGGGTTTGTGGAAGGCTCCCCAATATGGCACGCCAGTATCACATCGACAGGCGGCTTGGCCTTCAAGCTGATTGTGGTGCCATGCGTCTTAATCCCTTTGCTGGCGGCTGTGATAAACGGCACTGTTTGGCATATCTTCATCCGGTGCTTTGCGTTGATACTCTTTGAGGCAGCGGCATTCAACCTCGTAGGCATAGTGCGCCATGCAGGGCCAGAAGAGGGCCTGGAGGCCTATTCTTGGCTGGAGATGTCCGGCTTGGTGTTCCTGCTCTTTACTGGTGCGCTGGTCTTGCTGGCTGCTATCGAGCGGGTAGCCAAGTGGCTGACAAGCCGCAACATACACATCTACTTGTCTGAAATGACTGTTGACCACTGAAAGTCTGCACAAGCCTCCATTTTGACGGTGTCCGTTCGTCCATGAGCCTGTCAGCCGTTACCCAAGCTCCGCACCATGTTGTTGCTTCTCCCAAACAGACAGGTAGTAGCCAATCTTCACATTCCTGAGGTTGCTCTGTATAGCACGTGCTTTTTCGCACGAATCCACCAGAGACTCCCAGAATATGGATATCGATCCATATTTCATGATCAGTCCAGCTACGAATCCTTTGTAAACGTCCGTCTCGTCCTGCCAGTCAACCAAGTCAAATCCAGCCGCAGTGACTTCTTCAATTACGATCTCACGGGCAGTGATCCCGTTAATACACGTAACCAGAGGCACGCCGGTGAAGTCTCCGGTCTTCTCCCTCAGATACAGGTCACTGATAATCAGCTTCCCACCCGGCTTCAGTACCCGGTTCATTTCTGCCAGGGCCAGGGGCTTATCCTCCAGAAGGTTGAAAACACACTCACAGAGTACCCCGTCCACTGAACCGTCCACGCACGGAAGCCGGCAAACATCTCCCACCATGACTTCCAGTGTGCTGTTGAGCTCTTTCGCTTTCCCAGCCAGCTTCCCGGAGATATCGATGCCCATCGCCTGCATATCAAGGACTTCTCCCAGGTATTCCACGGTCTTGCCGCAGCCGCTGCCAACGTCGAGGATGTGGCTTCTCTTGTCAAAGCCCGCAATCTCCATGGCCTTTTTCGTCAGGTCCAGACCGCCCGGACGCAAAGCATGATGAGCCGCTACCTGGAACTCTTCGTTCTCATACAGCCTGACGGCGTCTTCATTCATGCTGTGTTTGTGCCTCTGACCTGCGATCAACAATCGTCCTCTTCACGGTGCCCTTCGAAATCGGGGGTTGAGTATCGATCATCTCCACGGCTACCTTCACCCGGCCCCTTGCCAGTCCCTCCGCCACAGCGGGCACTTGATTGACGGCGCTCAGCACCTGCCGGATCACCACATCCCCATGCCCCGGGTTCTCTTCGGCGGTGACAACGCCAATTGTCACGGTCTCTCTTCCGTCGGCTCCGAAAAGCTCGCACCGGTAATTCAGCACCCCGTCGATCTTAAAGATGGCCTCGTCCAGTTCTCCAATAGAGAAGACCTCCCCGGCAAGCTTCTTCCTCCCGGCTACTCTGCCTCTGACGACCTCCATCTGACGCAACGTTGAACCGCAGGGACAGTTGCCGGGAACAAAACGGCTCAAATCGCCAATGCGGTAGCGGATCAGCGGCATGCCTTTCCGGGTGAGTGTCGTGAATACGATCTCCCCCAGTTCGCCCTCAGGGAGCAGCCGTCCTGTCCCCGGATCGATAATTTCGAAGTACAAATCCGCCTCTCTCATATGGTAGCCTGACCGGGCTTCGCACTGCACACCACCGCCAAGGCCCATCTCCGTCGTCCCGTAATGGTTAAATACCCTGCAGCCCCATATGCTTTCAACCGCCTTGGAGATCGAATCAGGCACGTGATCCGTCGTCAGCAGGACGCTTTTGATCATGCCCCGAAGGCTCCTGCCATTTCGGTGACGAGCCATACCCAGGACATGGGTGGGAATCCCGACCATAGCATTCGCCTTTTGCCTCAAGGCAACGTCGATCGCATCCACAGTATCGTAGACAGGGCCATAAGGAATCGGATGTGCGCCCATTCTGGTGAGACCAATCCGCAGCAGGTCTCCCACACTCCCCGGCAATTCCCCTGGCAGCAGGATCATGATCCTGTCGGCAGGCCCGACCAGGTTGCGCATACCGTAGTCAAAGAAATCAATTGTGAGTTCCTGGTCTTCTTTGGTGAAGAAGACACGCTTCGGTTCGCCGGCGGTGCCCGAAGACTGCAGGCTGACGATCCGTTCAATCTCTCTCTGGGGTACACAGACGAATGCATATGGATCATCCCTGATGTCCTGCGGTGAAGTGAACGGCAATTCCGCAAACCGGCTGAAACTGACAATCCCATCCGGATCGATCCCTGCCAGTCTGGAACGGTAGTAAGCACTTCTTTCCTTGACCAGTGTGAGCGTTTTCCGGAGTTGGGCGAGTTGATAGGTCTCAATGACTTCCCTGGTCAATGTTCCAGACGGCACGCCGATCTTCCCGGCAATCCAGTCATCCAACGGCGTCTTCAGCATGAAATATCCGGGAACAGATATGGTCCTGTGCTAATCCTCGTGGCCGCCGCAGTTGCAGGTATCATGATCATGGCTGTGGGAAACCCACACTTCTCCGTTTGGCACCCGGATGAAATCCAACTGGTTCTCGTCCATCAGACGCAACGCATCTGCAGCACTGCAGTTCGTCCCCAGATAGCGAGTCACCTGAGCCAACATCAGTTCTTCGAAGGCCGGCTTCTCGATACTGCCGGAGATCAGCGCCTCACAATCATGCTTCAGGATTTCCCTGGTCATGGCCAGGCCGGCGCCTCCCTGACCTTCCGGGTTCTTGAAGGCTTCATAGCTTCCATCGTCTGTTTCCACGATCAACAGATAGGGGCTTTCCTCAAATATACCCGGCACCAGGTCCTCCAGCGTACTTCCGTTCGCCGCAACCGCAATCTTCATAACTTACCCCTTCTCTTCTGCGTTCTCTCATCTGGAGAGCTGATTCCGGATACCTGCGCTCTTCCCCGGTACAGGGAATGCCCATCCCGGCTCGTCAGGTTGTACGCACAGAACGGCACCGCCCTGCCGCCATCGATGACCGGAACACAGCAGTACTTCAAGCGTTCCAGGTCCATGTTCTCAGCATCCTGATAGACCATGCAGGTGATACTCAGACGGTAGTTTCTGATCCTGTCCAGGACGGCGTCCCAGCTATCCTGTTCCTTCGAACTGCTCTCTGAGCCGCAGCATGTGGTGCTCTGCTTGATCTGCCATCTTCTGGTCACGAAGTTCTGCGCCTTGGACACGGACCCCGCCCGGCCGTTCTCCGGGCTGGAACAGCACGCATTCTGTTTCTTGGTGGCGGGCGTCAGCTTGCCGTCCTGCATGTAAATGAAATCCCCGTGGAAGGAGCAGAGAGAGCTTTCACAGTCAGAAGGCGCGAAATCAGCCACCTTGAGCAGCCCATCCGTCTGTTCTTCCAGCGCTCTAAGAACTTCCGGCAGCGTAATCCGGTCTTTGTCCTCCGGCGGAACCGGATATCTGCCAAAATAGCCGACCGGCTGAAAATGCACGCCCCTGATTACCGGCATCCCTTTCAGGGCATACCGGACGATGTCTCCGATATGATCCGTGTTGACACCTGGAACAAGAGTCGGCACCAGTACGACCCCCAGTTGATGGCGGCCGCAGACCTCGATCGCCTTCTGTTTCGCCTTGAACAAGTTCCGCCCCCGCAGGCACCTGTAGATTTCGTCTCTCGTTCCGTCAAACTGCAGAAACACCGTGCTCAGGCCTGCTTCCTTCAGCGCCTGAACATAGTCCGCATCTTCGCCCAGCCTTATGCCATTCGTATTCAACTGAAAGAACTCATATCCCAGCGACCGGGCCGCCCGTATGATATCCGGCAGATCATCCCGCACAGTGGGTTCCCCACCGGAAAGCTGGATGTTGCATTTGCCGGTCGTATCCCAGATCATTCTCAACTGGTCCAGCAGTTCTTCCAGGGTCGGGGCCTTGGTTGCATCTTCCTCCCCGGCATCCGCAAAACAGACAGGGCACCGCAGATTGCAGCGCTGAGTGACTTCGATCAAAGCACAGCAGATCTGCTGGCAGTGGCTGGGACACAAGCCGCAGTCAAACGGGCATCCCTTTTCGGTTTTTGTCAGACAAACCTTAGGATATTCAGGTTTCTTCTGCTGCAGCCAGAATAGATAGTCCGGTTCGCCTCGCCAGATGACGGTCTTGAAACTCCCGTGT
>CAYYWI010000043.1:0-13273 GCA_964475375.1 uncultured Dehalococcoidia bacterium | reverse complement strand
GTTCTTCGCAGGCCTTCCTCAGGAAGACCAAATCGCTTTCCTTGACCCGTTCGGCGGGAATCCTCTTCAAGCAGACTGGACAGATACTCTGTGTCCGGCCAATTATCTCTTCCACCTGCCTCTTGATCTCAGGTACTGAAGTCATAGCCCTGCCTGGTTCCTCACTGACTCGATCAGCACCTTCATGGTGCCGCCGCAGACCATGCCTTCATCCTCCGTAAAGCAGCTCGTCATATCGACGGCCTGGATCAGGTATCCTCCGCGCCTGATCACATCCCGCGCGGTCTGCATCACCACGGCTTCACCTCCTCCACCGCCGACGCTGCCCAGGATCCTTCCATCCGGCCATATCAGCATCTTGGCCCCGGCTTTGCGGGGAGCAGACCCTCTCGTGGAAATGACTGTGGCCATCGCCTTCTCATCGTCCCTGCCCAGGCCCAGTTCCTCAATGACTTCCCGGTCGAATTCCGTCCACTTGAGCCTGGCCGACTCCCGGCCCGCCTTCGGGTTCTCCAGCCGCCGATAGCTGATCACCTGGGCGAGGATCGATATCGTGATCTCTTCCGGGGTCACGGCACCAATGTCCAGACCGATCGGTGCATTCACCTTCTCGACGACCTCACGGGGAGATCCCTCACTGATCAGTTGTTCTTTCACGCCGTGGACCCGCCGTCTGGACCCGATCATCCCGGCATAGGCCCAGGCCTTCTTGACCACTTGACGCAGACAGGCGGTATCATGACTGTGTCCCCTGGTCACCAGAACAACGTATGTGTGCGGACCAAACCGCAAACGCTCAAAGCTCTTCTCAAAGCTCTCGCAGATGACTTCGTCCGCATCCGGGAAGCGCTCCCTGTTCGCAAACTCAATCCTGTCGTCCACCACGGTAACCAGAAATCCAAGCCTGGCGCCGAACTCGCACAGCGCCTTGCCGATGTGCCCTCCACCGAAGATGATCAGGCGCGGCTCAGGGTAGAGAGGCTCCGCCACCAGTATCTTGTGCTCCGCCGTGGTGGCGCACCGCAGTTCCCCGGTAGCCAGGGCTCCTTGAAGCAGTTGCCTGGTCTCGGAACTCACGCTGCCACCGAAACGGCGATTCTCTATGTCAGCTTCCGTATAGCAGGCCTTCTCCGGCTGACTTGTCCCATGGTCACCCTCACCCAGGGTGGTCAACATAACGACCTTCTTGCCTGCGTTCAGCTGCTCTAGTACGTCACTGTAGATACTCATGTCTAACTCCTCCGCTGCTGTCACCGCTTGTCATGATTATCCTGTCTGTCTGCACCCGACATCAAGCTGCCTGAATCCGCATTCACAGCGACCACACGATAGCTCCCCCTGCCTTCCCGAAGGATATTGACTGCGGCATAGTCCTGTGGAATGGAGAAGAGATCATGGAGCGGCTGGCCCGTCAGGTGACAAAGTATGACACGGTTGACGCCGGCATGCGCCACGATCACGAGATCGCCCTTGGTCTTCTCTACAGCCGCCGTGAAGGCAGGGAGCACCCTCTCCTGCAGATCGGCATAGCTCTCACCACCCGGAGTCCGATGGTTCGCAATGTCCTGCCCCCTTCGCTCGTACTCTTCCGGATACTGCGCCTGGACTTCCGCAAAAGTCCTCCCCTCCCACTCCCCCAGGCTGATCTCCCTGAACTCGCTGACTATCTCGGGCTGACAATGGTGGTCCCTGGCAATCCATGAAGCAGTGTGCACCGCCCTCAGCAGATCACTGGTGAAGACAGCTTCAATCGGACAATTTCTGAACGCCTGGCCAAGCTTCTCCGCCTGACGGATCCCGAAAGGGCTCAGGTCAGGATCCTGCTGTCCCAGGTAGCGCTTCTGCTTGTCGATCTCAACGGGTTCGGCATGCCTTACCAGGAAGATGGTCTTCCCCATCCTAATCACTCAATACCTCTTCGAGCTTCAAACCCAGGATGCCCTCGATATTCTTCTGGATTGTCGCCGCGCGCGCCATCCGTTCCCTGGCGCCACGCTGAGCGGCTTCGTCATCAAACCGGCCTAGCCGGTCCTTGAGCCGTTCATTGAGGAAAACAACCTGAGACCCTGACACCAGCTTGTCCGCCAGATAGACGATTGTGGTCTCGTTGATTTGGTCCTGCTGCCCGGGGCCAAGCTCCATATGGGAGACAATGACGTTCGCGACCCCCGGATATCCCAGCCGGGCAACAAGCTCGCTTCCCCTTCGCGCGTGATCCTTCTCTCCTCTGGCAATGTCATGCAGCAGAGAAGCCGCCATCACTACTCCCAGATGGAGTCTATATCCTCTGCTGTTCAGGCATTCAGCAACCCTGACTGATATTCTGGCAACAGCCTGAACATGCTCCAGAACAGGTTCCGGGGTCTGGTATTCTTGCAGTATCCCCAAGCATTCCTTACGGGTAGGATAGGGTGGCAGCACGCCCTGGATGGCTTCTTGATAATCCGCTTCCGAATCCAGGTCGATCAGAATACCTCCATCATCAACCTGTATATCTGCGATGTTGTGACCATCCCTCTCCAGCAGTCCTCTCAGGCCGCCCCGAGGTTCAACCCCCAGAATAATATCCCGCAGCTTCGCGGAGATCAAAGGGGGGTGCCCTCTTTCCTGATGATGAACGGGATAGATGACTTCAAAAGAGCTTCCCTCATAAGCCCGCAGCAGACTGCGGATCGTCTCCGCCGACACAAAGGCACAATCTGCCGGCAACAGGAAAAAGGCTTCGATTTCGTCTTCCAGGGACCTGACTCCTGTTTGAACGGAGGTGTACATACCCTGATCATAGTCCGGATTCATGATGGCCTTCGCGCCCAGGCGTGTGAGGACAGGGATCAGTAAATCCGCTTTATGGCCGACAACAACACGGATGTCCTCTATGCCGGCCTGCTGAAACGTGTGAACGGATCTTTCGATGACCAGGGAAGAGTCTGCCGGCAAAAGAGGCTTGAAGAAACCGACTCTGGATGAATAGCCCGCTGCAGGGATCACCGCAGCAATTCTTCTCAACTCCTGTCCCATTGTGCATGCCGTTTCACGTCGATCTACTTGTCTTCCAGAGTAATCTCCAGCTCATGCATTTTGCCCAATGCCAGATTCTCAGGAACGAAGGCCTGTCCGCATTTGGGGCACCTCAGAAGCTCAGCCTCAAACTTGACACCCTGGTACATGAGTTTTGTCTTGGCCCTGGCAAGAGGAAGCTGGCATTTCCCACAGATAATCTTCTGATCGTTACTGTGATCCATTGTGGTCGCTTTCTTCTATGATCTGTATTCTGTGGCTGTACGCCTTGTGCAGCTTGTAGCCCTTACCACACGGCTCATACTCCACCCAGTACGTCACGTTACCGATTCTCAGATTGGCCAGATTGTGCCCGGTCTCTTTGTCAACGAATTTGGCGCGGTTCTTCTCTGCATGAAATATGACCTGCTTGATTTCGTCAAGGAGAATGAACCGATCATCCATCTTCTTTTCAACATCACCGGAGAGTATCAGCTCTACCGCCTCATGTTCTTGTCTTGGACTTTCCATTCTTTCGCCCCAGTATGTTTCCATCATTTTGGCCTTGACTTCTTTTCTGTTCTCCAGCCTCTGGGACCGGGTAGGCGGGGCCTTCAGACCACCACCCACGCCACCGCCTCCAAAGATGATATCCAGAAGATGCCAGGCCGGCTTTCCGTTCCCGGCAAAATCGTCCCGGCAGTTCGGGCAATAGGTCACATAATCTCTGGCGCTGGCGCTGACCCGTTCATCCCTTATTGCCTTGGCGAGTTTCGGATTTACCGCTGAAATCAGCCCGCCATAGCTGCAGCACTGCGCATACCTTCTATTCATCCTGAGTTCTTCTATGGAGTATCCCATGTTTGCCAGCAAGTCCCTGACGGCCTTCTGCACATCTGGCAGATAACGGCTCGAACAGGGATCATACAGGGCAATCTCAGCACCATTCCCCGGGATGTATCCGTCGGGAAGGCCCTGCTCATTGAAGATGTCCCACAGGGATTTCGCCGGCACATCACTCAGATGCCTGGCAAACATCTTGTGGCAGGTTGGACACGCCAGGATGATCTCAGGACTACCTTGTTGTTCCCAGTTCTCACGGATCATCCGAATGTTCTTTTCCAGAACTTCGACTCGTCCCGACCAATCGGCCGGCGCGCCGCAGCATCCCAGGTACAGCCCGACGCCACCCTCCATCCTCTCAGTAAGGTAACGATAGGTATTTATTACATAGCCTGGGTCGGAGGCACCCAACTGACAACCGGGAAAGAACAGGTACTTGCTCCTGGCAATGCCTGGTTGGCCCCTGACCAGAAAGAAGTCGTCGCCGGCGGCAGACTCCATGTCCCTCAGCCAGAAATCGTGAAAGGCGGCTGGCATCCTCCCGTCGGCACAGAACAGTTTCTTGAGTTCGGTGTTTACCAGTCCCATATCCAGGTCCGTAGGACAGACTTCCTTGCACAAGCCGCACAAACTGCAGGAATTCGCTTGGTGCTTCGCCCCTTTTGACATCCGTCCAGGCATTCCAGCGACCGGAATCGCTGGGGCAGAATATACTGCGACATAATCCCTGATATATGTCTTTGGATAGCCCCCGTAAGCCTTGAGGTAAAGGCACTGCTTATCGCATTCCAGGCATTCACAGAGCAGACATCTGGAAGCCTCTTCCCCTGCTTCTTCCCTAGTGTACCCGGTCCGCAAATCTGATGGAACAATGGCCGGCTTCTTCTCTTCACGGGAGACATTGGTATAGAGACAGGTATCCGTCGAGAGCTCATTCTCCCGGCCGAAGGACACCGACGTCTTCTTGAGATAGCGTTCAATAGACCTCGATGCCTGCATCCCCTGCAGAACTGCAACGATAGGGGAGTACTGCTTGCCGCCTGCGGTGGGAACGATGAAGACTCCCTTTACCGGGCTTTCCAGAGTAATCCTGTACTCGGGGCTGGATTCATCCTTCGGGGGCAGTCCGGCAAGTCCGCCGTATTCCCCGCCCGCGGCAACAAAACAGGCATCAGACTCCAAGCCCTCTATGCTTCTGATCTCGGTATTCAGACTTATCTCGACTTCTTCATTCTCAAGCCAGCGGACTTCCTCTTCCAGAATCTCCGGAGGCAGCACAGACGGATCGATATCCCGGAGCCTTCCTCCCAGCCGGTCGGATTTCTCATACAGAGTCACCGGATACCCTTTGCGCGCGAGATCCAGCGCGCAGCACATTCCGCTCAAACCGGCACCGACAACCGCGACCCTGCAGTTCTTCCTGGACGCCGCATGGACTCCCGGTTCCTTCGATTCCGTGTAGTCAACAACTGCCATTTCCAGCAGCCTTATTGACAGCGGGTCATCCAGTTTGTTTCGGATGCAGCTCCTCTTGCACGGTTCGTCGCAGACCCTGGAAATGATGCCGGGGAACAGCACCTTCTTGGCATACGCTCTGTAAGCCTTGTCATAGTTGCCCTGCCGGATGTTCTGCATCAGGAGGCATACGTCAACGTGTACCGGGCAAGCCGCGCTGCAATAGGGGGGTTCTTCCTGGACGCACTTGTCTTTCAGCTTTGCTATTTCGTTGATATCCATCCAAGAAGTCCCCTGTCGCTCTAATACATAGTATATACAACCAGACTGCAAGCAAGCTTGCAGTCTGGATTGTCGATAGCCACGATCAGCTCCGGTCTCGGATTCGAGAGGCCTGGCGCCTCATGCATCAGCCCATACTTAAGGTGAATCCGAATCCCTTCACTGGATGGTCCTTGATATACTGCATCCTTTCCTCGAATTCCTTTCCCAGGAAGTACTTCTTCGGTTTGTTTGTCTTGCCGGCTTGCAGATCCTGAAGAGCTTTCAGTACCTTCTCAGGTTTGGCCGGAAGCTCTCTGATCCTGACTCCGGTGGCATTATGGATGGCGTTGATGATTGAAGGGAATCCCGTTATGAAACACTCTGCGCACCCGCTGGCACCGAACGGGCCATTCGGTCTGGGCGTTTCCAGGAAGTTGATCTCCAGGTCATCGGGAATATCCTCAATAAAGGGTAAACCGAGTTTGATGAGGTTCACATCTTTGGCAGGATTATTGAAATCCTCCGAAAGTGCCAGACCGATGGATTGGGCCATGCCCCCATAAGCCTGGCCTTCAACGGCCAGCCTGTTACCAACAACGCCGACATCGAAATTCCCGGTCATCTTCAGCACCTTTGTCTTGCCGGTCTTGACATCAACTTCAACTTCAGACATGAATACCGCGTAGTTGTACTCAGCGTAGGGATTTCCCTGGCCTGTATTCGGGTCCAGTTCTTCAGTCTTCCCGAAAACCGTAAATCTTCCACGGTATTTAGTCGGAATACCTTCCTTCTTCATTTCGTCGTAGGTGCGGAAGGTGCCATCAGGTTTGCGCATCGCATCCATCAACTTCTTGGCTGCATTGATGATGGCATTCCCTGCCATAAAATGTTGACTGCTCCCGGCTGATGCTCCTGTGTCCGGGCATACTTTCGTGTCGCTCATAACCAGTCTGATCTGATCCGGCCTCAGGCCAAGAGGCCGCAGCGCCTCATGCGTCTGCGCGAGCGCACCTATGTCTCCACCCTGCCCCTGGTCTTCCCAAGCATTGAAGTTGGTGACGGTGCCATCCGGATTCAATTCCAGATCCACATCCGACGCATCCCCCGGGCCTCTACCTACAGCGTAGCCGCCGCAGCTTATTCCCACTCCGCGCTTCTTTTCAGCGGTGGATTCCTTCTTGGCCCTCTTCAGTGCTTCCTGATACTTGGGGCGCATCATATCCATCAGCTTTTCCATCGGATACACTGCCAGTTTGGCTCCGTTATTGGGTATATCTCCCGGTCTGAGAACATTCTTGTACCGGAATTCGAAGGGGTCTATCCCTGCCTTCTCCGCCAGCTCATCGACGATTTGCTCTCCGCCCACATATGCCTGGACAGAGCCGAATGCTCTGAAAGCAGTGGTGAATGCATTATTAGAGCAGGTGCACATATCTATTCCCTTTACGTTGGGAATGAAATAGGGCCAGCCCATGAATGTAATGCCTTTTTCTACCAGAAGGCATGCAGCATCAGCATAGGCGCCATGATCATAAAGCAGTTCATATTCCAGCGCCGTGAATTTGCCGTCTTTGTCGCAAGCCATCTTGGTGTTGTTGTAGCCCGGAGCCCGCTTTCCCGTTATGACAGTATGCTCGTCATAGTCCAGATCGAGACAGACAGGGAAGCCGTCAACAGCCATACTTGCAGCAACCACCCACCCCATTGTATTCGGTGATAGCGAGTAGCCGAAACTGGCCCCCACGGGGTTGTTAATGATTCTGACTGTTGTCAAGCCCAAACCCATTACAAACATAACCCCGGCAGCATGAATCAACAGGCTCTTGGATTGAACGGTATACTCCCCATTCTCGTCCTTGTAAGCAATGACTGAGTCCGGCTCCAAAACGGCATGGGGCTGACGCTGGCTGTAGTAGCTTCCTTCAGCTACATGTGCAGATTTGCTGAGCATCTCCTTCGTATCTTGCCCTCTGATCAAAGGCTGCATCAGGTAGATATTGTCAAAACCTTCGAAGATCTGGTGAGCATCTTCAGCAACGGCTTCCAGACCCGTCATATATGCCGGCAGCTCTTCGAGTGTGACTTTGACTTTTTCGGCAGCAGCACGAGCTTGCTGTCTGCCATTAGCCAGAACGATGGCGTAGACATCGCCATACTGGTATACCCTGTCCTCTACCAGGATCGGACGTTCGAACTGATTGCCCGTATAGCGGGGGCTCATCAGATTCACATTCCAAAAGCGGTTCGTACCCTTGATATCTTTCCTGGTAACAACCTTGACTACCCCCGGCATCTTTTCGGCCTCTGAGACATCGATATTCAGCACTTTCGCACTTGATACCTTGGATATGGCCAATGCGGCATGGTAGGCAGTACCGGGTGGCATTTTGGCATTGACATCCGACCCATAATCACACGTGCCGGTGGCTTTGGCCACTGCTGAAGGTCTGGGATAGCCGGTTCCGAAGATACGGCCATCTTTGGGCATCTTGAACTCCAGGTCCTTCACGGGCATTTCGCCACGCAGCACTTTGGCGGCTGCCATGACGGCATCTACTTGAGGTTTGTACCCGGTACATCTGCAAGCATTGCGCTGCCTCTGAAACCAGGCCCTTACCTCCTGCCTTGTCGGGTTGGGATTGCTGTCAAGCAAGGCTTTGGCGGAGACAATGAAACCGGGCGAACAAAACCCGCACTGCACGCCGCCATGGACTATCCACGCCAACTGAAGAGGATGCAGAGTGGTGGGCGTCCCGATCCCTTCAATGGTCACGATTCTGGAGAATTGTTCAACCTTATCCATCCTCTTGGTGCAGGCTTTGGTAACTTTTCCGTCCACAAGAACCGAGCAGGTACCACACTGACCTACACCACACCCAACTTTCGTGCCTGTCAGTCCCAGGCCCCGTAATACGTTGGCGAGCGTGTCAGTAGGTTCACATACTATCTGGCGTTCTGCTCCGTTGATATATAGTAGCATCTTCCTTAACGGCATCTATTTCCCCCTTAGATATTTTTTTCTGCCTCTTCAAATCGAAACAGCCTACCTGAACCGGCAGTATCTCATCTCTCTGAATACTGCGTATTTGTCAAACGAAGTCAGTATATCTCCAGCATTTCCTCAGCTTGCTGCGACATTCGACTCAAAAATGTCAGTTCATGTCAGCATGGTTGCCTCAACATGAATTGTTTTCGGTGCACAAATCTTATGGTGCAATTAAGAGGATGTCAAGTCTGCGAAGATTGGGGGTGAGATGACCGGAGTGGTTATCATGGAAAGGCAGGCACTCACGTGAGCCATCAGATTCCTCGCCTGAGAGGCTCAGTGTCACGTCACCCGTCTCCTTTCCAAAGAAGGGAGGCACAGTCGTTTCCAACCGTACCCCATCGGCCACTCCCCATAGCTTTCGCCTAAGGCGGAGATGGCTCGGAGATCTTCAGCTTTGGCTTATTGATAACCCAGTGGCGTATCCCCCCTTTCATTTATTTGGCGGTCCCAAACAGCACAGCCTCGTGCCCAGACCTCCTCAAGCAAGTCGTCCAGAGAAACGCGCTCACGGGAAACAAATGAGTTGCGCCTCTACGGTTGACTCACGCTCTCGACAAGACAATCCAGAACAGAAAAGGCCAGCCCATTCGCGCTCCTTGTCCTGCATCACTACACAGGTACTTAACAATCTAACTGAAGAGGGCACTTCAGGGATTGCTGTAGTGAGTGAGGACAAAAGGAAAACGCCCCATGATTCAAGGGCGTTTTATCAGAATAGACCGGCCTTCATAACCTCTCCTTCCCGCAATGGGAGGTGCAGGCGTTTCCACCTGAACCCTCGGGGCTGTTCGCCCACCGTCTGCATGCCCTGCCTGACCGCGTTTAGGCATGACAGCTCGGAGACTTCGTGCTACCTTAAGCGCGCATATGGCTTTGCCAATACGCGACCCTCTGCACTCTGGTGTTAACCCCCTTTAGCCACCTTGTAAATCACGGTATCACAACTAGCACAATACTGTCAAAGACCCCACCAAAAACACGATCGAGCCTCCGGCACATTCTCCGGAGGCTCGTTTAACATCAATGAAACCGGTTCAAAAGCCGACCGGGCACCACACATAAACAGGGTGAATCTAGAGCGACATAACCATTGGAGCAGTGATGGCAACCACAGCCAGGACAGCTACAACTGCTGCCGCCGCTATCAATGCAGCCGGCACTACCGGAACTCCCTTTGTAGTGAAACTAGTTTCGGTTGACCAACTGGACCAACTGCCCTGGCTGTCCTGGTATCTGACCTGCCAGTAGTAAGTTGTGCCATTCTCAAGTTCTACCGATTCTATGGTTATTTCAGTAAGATTCAAAGTATCCGTACCGCTGTCGAAGACAGGATTAGCGTAATCACCCGCTACCTTCGTGATGCGCCACTGGGAAGCCTGGTGGGTCTCATTCGTATCCGCGTCGGCAAACCCCGAGGCTTGCAGCGTGGGGGTCACACTTACTTTTAAGGCTTCGTTCGTCGGATACGTGTTGGTCGGCACGTCCGGAGCGCTATTGGTGGAGAAGGAGGTTTCAACGGAGAACTTGGACCATGTGCCGTGATTGTCCTGATACCGTACTCGCCAGTAGTAGGTGGTGTTATTGGCCAGTATTCCCTCAGCCACAGTTATCTGGGTCAGGTTGGACCTTTGGGCCTTCTGGACAAACAAGGGCTTCGCATAGTCCCCGGAACTGACCGTTATCTGCCATTCAGAGGCGACATGCCGGTCGCCGGCCTCGGGGTCAGAGAAGTCCGATGCCTTGAGAGTGGGAGTAGTGCTGACCCTCGCTGCATTGATGGCCGGCAAGAGGTTGACCGGTTGTTGTGGAGGGCTTTCTGTGGTGAAGGCACTCTTGACCGAATACTTTGACCACGCGCCATGACAGTCCTGATGTCTGACGCACCAGTAGTAGGTTGTGTTGGGTTGGAGCGCATCCTCCGGAATCGTGATCTTCAGCAAGTTTGACCTGTCTACACCGCTGTCAAACACAAGACTGCAGTTGATCTCGCAGTTTTCTGTGGCAACTAACCACTGGGACGCCCTATGCGAATCTGTGCAAGGATCGGCAAAAGCTTCGCACTCCAGAGTCGGCGTGAGACTGACATAGGTTGACCCGCTGATCGGCAGTTTGTTGACCGGTTGATTGGGTGATGGATTGGTGTGAGAAGCATATTTCAGATCACCGGTAATAGGCGAGTCATAGCTGATCACAGGACTGCCGCAACCGTCAAAGGCCAGCGACGTCATGTGGCCGGCTGCCTGTTTCGAGTCGACATTCTCAAGTACCCACGCCTTGCCGTCCCAGTGAGCATACTTCAGCGCACCGCTGGTGGCATCATGATAGCCTATGGCGGGTTGCTTCGAAGCATCAAAGGCCAGCGATGTGTAAAGACCAACCCATCCCTTGGAGTCAACCACTTGAATCTCCCAAGCCGGGCTCGACCAGTGAGCATACTTGAGGTCGCCATTCGTGGCATCGTGGTAGCTGATGGCGGGCTTGCCCAGACAATCCATTTCCAGGCTGCAGTAGCTGCCGACATCGCCCAAGCTGTCCACAACCTTGATATCCCACCCTGCCCCATCCCATCCGGCATACTTAAGATCGCCATTCGTAGCGTCGTAGTAGCTGATGCCCGGGTTGCCGGACAAATCGAAACCCAGACTTGAGAACCTGCCGACATCGCCCGCGGCATCCACCACGCTGATGATCCAATCCTCGCCATTCCAGCGACAGAACTTCAGATCACCGTTAGTCGCATCGTAATAGCTCACGCCGGGGTTCCCGCTCAGATCATAGGCCAACGAGCTGTAGCTGCCGACGTCACCCGAACTGTCGAGGGTCGAAATCTCCCAGCCTGCGCCATTCCAGTGGGCGAATTTCAGGTTTCCCCGGCTCACTTCATAGTAGCTTATGCCCGCGCTTCCAGACTTGTCGAAGGCAAGGGAGTTGTACCTGCCGACATCGCCATACGAATCCACAGTCCCCAGAATCCACTTGTTCTCCTGCCAGCGGGCGTACTTAAGGTCACCTTCTCTTGCATCGTAGAAACTGATCATCGCACTATCGGCCGGGTCAAACGCAAGGGATGAGAACCTGCCGGCCCACGGGAAGGGATCTACCGTCTGTATGGTCCACTGCCGAGGCTTCCATCCAGCCACCTTCACATCATCGCTTGTTGCATCGTAGTGAGAGACTACCGGATTGCCGGAAGCATCGAAATCAAGCGAGGTATAGCTTCCCACGTTTCCAGCAGTATTCGGGGCTGCCACGTCCCATCCGGTCCCATTCCAATGAGCATACTTCAAGTCCTGATTAACGACATCGTAGTAGCTGATACCCGGCCTCAGCACAGTCGTGTTATCCACAACCACCCTGCCAAAAGCGAGTGAACTGTACTGGCCCACCCAGCCCTGGCTATCGACTACTTCTATCTCCCAGCTTGCGCCATTCCAGCGGGCGCACTTCAGGTCGCCCACTGTGGAATCCTGGTAGCTGATCGCCGGATTCCATGAGCCGTCAAACGCCAGCGAAGAGTACCGGCCGACGTCACCCCCGGCATCGACCACACCACTGGCAGGTCGGCTGGTCCCACCAATCACCCAACAGGTTCCATCCCACTGGGCCAGCCTCAGATCTTCATTGGTGGCGTCGTAATAGCTGATAGCCGGTCTCCCTGCATTATCAAATGCCAGTGAGGTGTACTCGCCCACCCATCCAATGCTGTCAACCAGCCGTCTATCCCAGGAAACGCCGTTCCAACTGGCATACTTGAGATCGCCGTTAGTCGCGTCATAATAGCTGATGCATGGCCTCCCGCTGGCATCGAATGCAAGTGACGTATATCGGCCCACATCGCCCGAGCTATCCACGGTCTCAACCAGCCACCCGTTGCCGCTGGTGACCGAACTCCATATCTCACCATCATGTCGAATGATGGCCCCGTCACCACCAACAGCCAGCACATTATCGGAGGAATTCCCCCAAACTGCATGCAGAGGATAGGTAGTACTGCTTGTCATCGGGCTCCACGAAGAACCATCGTAGTGAACAATGGCCCCCCTGCAGCCGACTGCAAAAACATTCTCTGACGAGGTGCCCCAAACACTGTTCAGGCAATCCAGGCTCCCGCTCCACCTCAGCCATGAAGTACCGTTATAGCGAAGGATCGTACCTCCGTCGCCCACGGCGAACACATCGGTGGATGAGCTTCCCCAGACACCACGCAATGTCGGGAAGATGCCCGCGCTCACGGCAGGCGACCAGGAACCGTTATAGCGAAGGATCGTCCCCCCATCGCCTACAGCGAAGACGTCGTTGGTGGATGAGCTTCCCCAGACCCCACGCAGCACCTCGGATGTGGCGCTGCTCAGGGCGGACCAGGAGGAACCGTTGTAGCGAAGGATCGTGCCCCTGTCACCCACGGCGAAGATGTTGGTTGATGAGCTTCCCCAGACTCCACGCAACGCCTCGGATGTGCCGCTGCTCATGGTGGACCAGAAAGAACCGTTGTAGCGAAGGATAGTACCATTGTTGCCCACCGCGTATATGCTGTCCGCGGAAAATCCGAACAGGCCGTTCAGGGTCTGGGCCGTCGGGCTGGCCATCGGGCTCCATTTGACACCGTTGTAATGAAGAATGGTGCCGCCATCGCCCACCGCATAGACATTGCTGGGAGAGGTACCC
>CAYYWI010000042.1:18324-19960 GCA_964475375.1 uncultured Dehalococcoidia bacterium | reverse complement strand
AACGGCAAGTCAGACATCTACCTGGTGGACCGGATGCACGGTCGCTGGGACATCAATGAAACGATGACCCGAATCAGGGCCATGACCACCAAGTGGCCCAAAGCCACATTGAAGCTGGTGGAAGACAAGGCAGACGGCCGGGCCGTCATTACAATGCTGGAACGGGAGATTGCCGGTCTGGTGGCCGTCAAGCCGGAGGGCGACAAGATCACCCGCTGCAAGGCAGTCACCCCGCTTTGGGAGGCAGGCAACGTCTGGCTGCCTGACCGGAGCATCGCTCCTTGGATTGACGAGCCCATCGCAGAGTGGACGGCCTTTCCCGGTGCGCCCCACGACGACGACGTGGACGCCATGAGCCAGGCGCTGGCTCGCTTCATGGAACAAAAGAACACTGGACCGGTCCAGTATCAGTCAGTGCAAAAAGCCCGGTGGGCAACCGAAGGGCTTGGAGGTAGATGGTGAGCTTTCTTGATAGGTTTAAAATCTTCAGGGGAGCGAAGACCAACTCCACCTCCACTACTCCATCCAGGAAGGAGCTCACCGGCGAGGTAGCAGCCTTTTCTCAGTCTGATATGTGGGGCCTAACCAACCCGGCCAAGGGCATTACGCCGGCCAAGCTCGAATCTATTCTCAACGATGCCGATGACGGTGATATTGGCGAGCTGGTGGACCTCGCTTATGATATCGAGGAGCGGGAGGGTCATTTGGCCGGCCTGCTGCAGACCCGCAAACAGGCACTGCTTGGTCTGGATTGGCAAATATCGGCAAGCAACAGCGATGATGCGAAGGCCCAGGAGATTGCCGAGGCAGCAAGCGAGATGCTTCTCGGTATTGACAACCTCGACGAGGGATTGCTTGACCTGCTTGACGGCATAATGAAGCCTCTTGCCGCCTGCGAGATCATGTGGGACGTATCCACCGGGCAGGCCATGCCCACAACTCTCAAGTGGGTGCATCAGCGCAAATTCCGCTACATGATGGGCCAGCGTCAACAGGACCGCATCGGCGCATTACACATGTTGGCAAGCGCCACCGATATCTATGGTGCCGAGATTCCACGCAGCAAACTGGTCATCCACCAGCCCCGAAGCCGCTCGGGCTGGCAGTGCAGGGCGGGCCTGATCAGGGTCCTCTCCTGGCTCTACCTGTTCAAGGTCTATGCCCAGAAGGACTGGAGCATATTTACAGAGTTGTACGGCCAGCCGCTTCGAGTTGGCAAGGTGGACACTGACGCCACCGACGAGGACGTGGCAGCGTTCAAGCGGGCGCTGGTGTCAATGGGCAGTGATGCTGCTGCAATCATCAGCAAGACGCATGAGCTGCAGCTGCTGGAGCGTGGCAGTTCGAGCGGTGATGGAGTATATGCTCCCTTCCTATCCCACCTGGACGGCACCATCAGCAAAGCTATCCTGGGCCACTCTGCAGCCGCTGACAGCACCGCTGGCAAGCTTGGCAACGAGCAGTCAGCCGTTGACATCCGCTCGGATATTCTGACAGCAGACGCCTACGCCTTGGCCACCACCCTGCGCAGGGACCTGCTGACCCCGTGGGTACGGTTCAATTTCGGTCCCAATGCACCGATCCCTGTCTGGGAGTTCGACCTTCCCGACGACACCAATGTGGCAGCCAAGCTGGA
>CAYYWI010000042.1:11780-18224 GCA_964475375.1 uncultured Dehalococcoidia bacterium | reverse complement strand
CTGTTGGCCAGCAATTGGCCAAGCTGGTGGATGAGTCTGAGGACTTTTCCGAGCTGCAGGCCAAAGCATCCAACTTTGACACTGACACCAACGACCTTGCAGAGATCCTGAGTGACTGCATTTTCACCGCTCACCTGGACGGTATGGCAACAACTTGGGACGAAGCCCAGGAGGAAGATGCGGTTGAGGCCTCCATGCGCCCCATGGTGGTCACCGCCGCCCTGGAGCCCCTCAAGCCAGAAAAGGCGATCCGGGAGTTTGCTGGGCGGATCCCTGAGCCATACACCGAATACCGCATCCTAGTGAATGCCGCACGCAACAAGGCCTTCTCTTTGGCTGGCCTTGAGGTGGTGGAGCTTGTCGCCAGGGTGCAGGGCATTGTCCAGAAGGCGATGACGGAAGGGCTGTCCTTCGCAGATTTCAAGAAGGACTTCAAATCCCTGTATGAAGCTGCAGGGGTGAGCACCAAGTCTGATTTCCACATCGAGACGGTGTTCCGCAACGCCAACCAAACCAGCTACAACGCCGCCAGGATCAAGACCCAGAAGCAGCCTGCGGTAATAGCCCTCCGCCCCTTCTGGCGCTTCGATGGCGTCCAGGATGACAGGCAGACGGCCGTTTGCTCTGAGATGTCCGGCAAGGTCTACCGGGCAGATGACCCCATCTGGGACACTGTATACCCCCCCAACCACCACAATTGCCGCTCCAAGGTATCCACCCTCAGCCAGCGCCAGGTGGATAAGCGGGGGCTTCAGGTCGAAACCAACCCTCCCGAGGCCTCTCCTACTGATGGCTGGAGCGTGACCCCCTCAGTCGAATAGGAAGAACCATGCCACAACAGATGCAACAATCTGACGCCTTCCGCCAGATGATGAACCAGTTCGCCCAATCAGCCGGAGACGGGTCCTACCAGATGACCGCCCCCCTCCCCTTTCTGGGGAGCATGATTGAGGCTGCAGCACCTGCTGAGGGAGATGGCGAGCAGGACAAGGACATGTCTTCCTGGGCGGATGACAAGTACGTGCAGAGGGTTTTTCGGTTCATCAGCGCCGGAATCTTCACTCCTTCCAACGGCTGGATGCCAATCAAGACCGAGCTGTCTGAAGACGTGCTCAAGAGCGCCCTTTCTCTCTTCGCCCCCAAGAAGGGCAAGGGCGGCAAGGTGCGTCCTCTGCGGGCCTTCAAGGATCACTGCCTATCAGTTGACTGCATCATCGGCACCATCCCTGCCGTCTGGTGGGAAGAGGCCAAGGACGGCATGCCTGCAGGCATCACCGGCACCATCAGGGCAGAGAGGGCGCTGGACGGCAAAGTGGCCGCAGGGATGGAGAGTGGCACCCTGGACAGCACCAGCTCCGGCTTCCTCATGAAGTGGCGCAAGAGCCACAAGGACATGGACGACGTCCTCTTCTTCGACCTTCTATGGAGAGGCGCCGACGGTCCCGACGGTGAACCGGTCCGCATGATCGTGGAGAAAGTCACCGCCGTGCTTGAACAGAGCATCGTGTGGGACGGTGCGGATCCATTCGCCAAGATGCTTGCCAACAAAACTTTCTCTCTCCCTGTGCTGCCTAACCCGGCACCGCAGGATTCTACCAACCTGGAAGCCGGGTCAACCCCGGCAGAACCCAAGGAGGCGATCATGATCGCAAAGTTTGCCAAGGCTCTGGGGTTGCCGGAGACCGCAAATGAGGACGCTGTTTTGGCAGCCATCAGTGGCGCAGTCAGCGACAAGAATGAGTTTCTTGCTCGGGCAGAAGCCGCAGAGCAGAAACTGGCCACCATCGAGGAGGCCCAGAAGGCCGCCAGAGTGCAGGCCGCCGTTGAAGGGGCCATCAAGGAAGGCAAGATTGCTCCTGCCAGTAAGGATCATTACCTGGCGCTTGCCAACGCCAACATCGAGGCCGTGGAGGGGCTCTTCGCCTCCATGACCAAGGGACAGACTGTCCCCACCGAGCCTCTGCCGGAAGGTAAAGACAAGCTCGAGGGGGGCAAGGAAAAGCCCCTCTCTGAAGAGGAAAAGCTCGTCTGTGCCCAGGTGGGACTGAGCGAAGAGGATTACCGCAAGCACAACAGCTGACCGGCCAGAGGCCAGCTTTTCTTTCCACCATTTCCAACAACAAGCAAAACTTCGGAGGTGAGCAATGGCTCTCACAGCAGACAGAAGCACCCTCAATTCTGCGGGTGGAGTTGTCGAAAGGCCGGTCGAGGCTTCCACCACTCTCTACGGAGGGGGGCTGGTGGCCGTCAACGCAGCCGGTCGTTTCGTTCCCGGAGCTGCAACCGCAGCTCTCAAGATTGTCGGTATTGCGGACCAGCAGTACGACAACAGTGCCGGCGCCTCCGGCGCAATCAACGGACGCGCTCGCAGGCTGGAGGCTTTCTGGCTGGACAATGCGGCTGGCGGAGACGCCATCACCGCTGCCCACATCGGAAAGACCTGCTACGCCAGCGATGACCAGACCGTCCGGATCTTCAAGGATGGCGAGACCAACATCCCTGTTGGCCGTGTCCTGAGCATCGACACCACCAATGGCGTCCAGGTCATGGTTGGTGACTACCCCAACCTGGATGAGCTGATCATTGACGGCGATCTCTCCGTTGATGACCTGACCGTCGGCGGCAACGCCGAAATCACCGGTACCCTGGAGGTCACCGGAGCCATCACCGCCACCGGCGGGGTGACCGGAGATGTCACGGGAGACGTGACCGGAGATGTCACCGGGAACCTCACTGGCAACGTGACCGGAGATGTCACCGGGAACCTCACTGGCAACGTGACTGGCGATGTCACGGGAGATGTGACTGGAAATCTGACCGGGAATGTTACCGGAGATGTGACCGGCAACGCCGACACCGCCACAACCGCCGATGGTGTCACGCACCACTCGGAGGATTTGGGGGCTCCTGCCACTGCGCCAACACAGGCACAGATGGTTACCGCCTTTGGTGCTGCAGCACTCGGCAAGACCGGTCTCTACATCAACACCAATGGTGGCGGCGAAGAGCCCTACCCCTGCTATGCGACCGGCACCGCCTGGTACGTTGGTGCACTTCTGACAGTGGGTGCGTAATCCCCAATAGCCCCTGACCATCAGTCAGGATGAACCCCAAAGACGGGCCGCTAAGCAGCGGCTTTTCGCATTTTTAGGAGAGTACAATGCTTCTCAACAGAACCTCCTTCGATGCGGCCACCAAGGCTTTCAGGGCACTCTACAAGGAGGCCCTGGCATCGACACAGGTTGACTACCCCATCGTAGCCAACCGCGTGAACGCCCCCGGCGTGGCCAGCATCGACTGGTCCCACATGGGATCAACCCCCAAGATGACGAAGTTCACCGGGGAGTCGAACTTCGACCAGCTCCGCGCTCAGCACTACCTGGTGTCCCACGAGGAATACCAGACAGGCTTCGAGGTTGCCCGCAAGGACTTCGAGCGCGATCAGCTCGGGATTTACAATCCCAAGGCGCAGGAACTCGGCAGCAATGCCGCCCTGCACTTCGATGAGCTGGTGTTTGGCCTGTTCAGCGACGGCTTCTCCACCAAGGGGTATGACGGCCAGAATTTCTTCTCGGCCACCCACAAGGACCACCCCAAGCAGAGCGCCCAGAGCAACACGACCAATGTTGTCCTGAGTGGTCCCAATTACATGGAGGCCAGGGCCAAGATGGCCAAGTTCCGGGACGACAAGGACCGGATCATCCGGGTCCGCCCCAGCCTGCTCGTCGTGCCTCCCGCCCTCGAAGGGACCGCTCTCGACATCCTCGAGGCGGAATACCTGGCCAACGGTGCCAGCAACACCGCCAGGGGAACCGCCAAGCACCTGGTCTGTCCCTATCTCACGACAGACACCGAGTGGTACGTGCTCGACACCACCAGGGCAATCAAGCCGTTCCTGCTCCAGGTGGAGCTCGCTCCTGAGTTCTCCGCCCAGGACGGACCAGCCAGCGATTCCTACTTCGAGAAGAACAAGGTTCGCTACAAGGTCTATGGCCGGTATGCGGCTGGTTACTCCATGTGGCAGTTCGCTTACGGGTCCACTGGCGACGCGTAATCAGGAGTCAGCACAATGGCACGCTATGCACTCATAGCGGACCTTTCACGCGCCATGGGGGAGCGTGATCTGGTCCGGTTCACCAACGATGACGGCGGCTCAACCGTGAATGACGATGTCGCAGAAGGCGCCCTTGAGGATGCCTGCGATACCGTGGATACGTACCTGAGCCGGAGGTACACCTGCCCATTGGTGGCACCCATCCCGTCCGTTGTCCGGCGGATCACGCTCTCCTGTGCCGTGTACTGGCTCTACAGCCGGCGAACTGCCCTTGAGTCTGGCCACCCCAGGCGGGTTGATTATGACGACGCCATCGCCATGCTCAAGGACATCTCCGCAGGCAAGGCTTCACTTGGCATACAGCCTGAAGCAAGGGCGAAGACCTCCCAGGTGGCGGACTTCACTTCAAACACACGAGTCTTTTCGAGAGACAATCTGCGAGGCCTGTAATGTCCGGCTTCTCCACCACCGTCAAGGTCGATACTCGTGAGCTGGACCATGCAGTGCAGGAGAGCGTCGAGCGGATGACCTCTATGATGGATGTCTGGCCGGTCGTGCAGGAAGTAGTGCTGACCGCAGTGGAAGACAACTTCCAGGAGGAGGGTAGGCCCTCCAGGTGGCAGGACCTCTCCCAGGTAACCAAGGACATGCGCCGTGGTGATGGCGAGCTGGGCAAGATCCTACAGGACACAGGCCGCCTGAAGAACAGCATTACTGCAGAAAAGAAGGAAGGCTTCTACGAGAAGCTGACCGACGACGAGATGGTAGTCGGCACCAACCTGGTCTATGCAGCCATACACAATTTTGGAGGCATGGCTGGCCGAAACCACAAGGTCAAGATCCCTCAGCGCGAATTCATCAACCTGATGGACGACGATATTGACGAGGTGGCCGAGACTATAGAGGACTGGCTGCGTCTACCCTGGAGCGAGTGATGAGCAACTCATGGGTGCAGCTGGAGGAGGGCGCGATATCCCTCCTGGAGACCCACAAGGCACCAGCTGGCCCATGGCTCACGATTGAACCATTCTCCGTCCTGCGTGGCAGGGAGCTGGCTGACGGTACTGCTGGCCTCCTCCCTGCGGCGCTTGTTTCCATCGAGGCGGCAGACGAGGCATCTGCTAGCCTGTCTCGCAGAACATTCAAAGAGTCCGTGACTCTGACAGTGGCCATCATCTGGCGGCACCCCGGATCAGACGAGGACATGCGGCATGGTACCACCATGGATGCAGGTCTTTACGCTCTGATTCAGGATGTTTTGTATCTGCTGACAGATGAGACGTTTTCTGACTCCGACTGGGCAGCGCTGACCCCAGTCAGGGTGAGAAATCGTAGGGTTTCCCCGGTCATTGTGGTGACTGACGTGGTGTTCACCACCAACCGGCGCATCTCCCGGGATGAGATGAAGGGGCTCACTTATGACGATTTCATCAGCCTGTATGGTGGCATCGACACCAACAACAGCGGGATCACGACTGACATTGCCCTAAACATGGAAGGCGTGACCTGGACCTTCGACGGCGATAAGGCAGTGTGGACTTTCAGGGGCGATGAGGCGGACTGGACTTTGGAGAGAATTCTATGAGCACCATTGACCCCTCAGTATTCGGGAAAAGCAACCGGGTGGAGGACCTGGTCCAGCAGTTCACCAATGCTGCTGCTGATATTGATGGCAAATCAGACACTGGCCACGGTCATGCAATCGCAGACGTAACCGATTTACAGACAACCCTTGACGACAAGGTTGATAAGGTAGCAGGAAAGCAACTCTCAACCAACGATTACACCACCCTTGAACAGCAAAAGCTGGCTGGCATTGCCGAGGGGGCGCAGGTCAACGTGCCTGCCCCTGTTTCCTCCGTCAACAGCAAAACCGGTGCCGTGGTCCTCGATGCCTCCGATGTTGGCGCAGACCCGGCTGGAGCAGGTGCAGGAGCGGTTGCGGTGCATGAGTCGGAATACAACCACGACTCATTCCTGACCAGTGCCCCCGTAACCAGCGTCAACGGTCTGACTGGTGATGTCATTGTCTCCGGCGGCTCCTCCGATGTCATAGGCATTCGCAAGCTGGCAAGTGTGGACGGCCTCACCGACTGGGGTTCCCCCTCCAGCGCTGGTCTGGCCCTCTCTGTATCAGAGGTGGTGTCTGAGAAAATCAACGGTCGATTCCCCTACCGCCTCGACTGTACCGGCGCAGTAGCGGGAACCTATGTGCCTCTCCCGATAACCGTGACAGAGTTCGAGGCTGGCAGTACAACCGGCCTGTCCCTGTGGGTAAAGCCCGGCACAGGCTATGTCCATGGCTACCTAGAGGCGGTGCTTTACGACCCCGACACGGCAGAGATCCTTGAGCCTGACGTTACCCTGATCCGCACTGGCGCACACCGTCA
>CAYYWI010000042.1:0-11680 GCA_964475375.1 uncultured Dehalococcoidia bacterium | reverse complement strand
CGGCAGAGATCCTTGAGCCTGACGTTACCCTGATCCGCACTGGCGCACACCGTCATGCATGGCGGGTGGGGCTCAATGCGGCAACCTCCTATCAGGTCTGGCTACGAGTCACAACGGCTGGCGGTGGGCAGACGTTCTCGCTGGCTTTCGATGACTTGCGGGTGGCCAAGGATTTGGTGTGCGGACGGTGGATTCAACCTTTTGGCGGACCATTTTCGCTCGTGGGCATAAGCAGCACGGTTGCTAAATTCCAGTGTTTGATCACATCAGGCATATCCAACAATGGCTCACCATATCACCCGCGTTGGCACGTCAGCACCGGGATGCATTTGCGCGGTTTTCGCATTGGTGCAGGTAGAATCAAATTCACCACAGATGGTCGGCTGATGGAAATTTCATTAGTAGCTGCTGATTCTATTCCATATCTACCAGATGATGTTGGCGCACTGCTTGATTCTGATACAACTATTGTTTTAACTGGAATTGAGGCTAACGATGTTAAATCAATCAAAAACGGCATTGATATTGCGCTAAACACTGGTGGTTCCTGTACCTTCATTCTCTATACATCTATTGACACATCGTGCTCGTTTGGTGCTGTAATGCCCGGCGTTCTCGTGGAGGCCGACTGATGAAATACCCAGCAGCACACCCCAACGGATACCGAATCAACGGCGGTGAATGGCACCCCAGCCAGACCCCACAGACTGACGCCACGGCCCTGATTGGCACATTGCCGGACGGTAGCTACACCGTCGAATGGCGGTGTGAGTCACAGCACCCGGCAGAGGGCCGGTTTACGGTCACGAGGCCGGAGCCGGAAGTAACCGAGTAACCCCTCCAACAATCGAGATTATCGAATGAGTCTATCACCATGGGCACAACTAGAGCAGGACTGCCTGGACCTGCTTGCCACACACAAAGCCCCTGACGGCCCATGGATGACCCTGGATGTTTACTCGGTTGAACGCAACCGGCTGATGAATGACGGCTCTGCGGGCCTCCTGCCTGCCGCATTCGTGTGCGTCTCCAGCACGGATTATGAGCCTGCCAACGTTGCAAGGACAGTGCTCAAGGAGATCGCCACACTCTCGGTGGTGATCATGTGGCGGCATCCAGGGAGCGATAAGGATCTCCGCCACGGCACAGACTACGACGCAGGGCTCTACGCCCTGGCAAACAGCGTCATTGACACCCTGGCTGATGAAACACCAACGGCGCATGGGTGGTCTGCGCTCCTGCCCCTGCGTACCAGGCAGACACGAATAAGCCCCTCTGCAACAGTGGTCCGGGTTGAGTTCCAGTGCAACCGCAGAATCAGCCGGGACGAGATGAAGGACACGGCAGCAACCGCCGTAGACCTCACCGCCATTTACGGCGCCATGCATGTGAACGACAGCGAGGAAGCCAATCCTGAGCTCCTCGTGACCTTCTAAGCCAACAACACAGGCCCGGTAGGGCTAAAGGAGGCTCCAATGGCCTTTGGTTCATTGAATGTGCCGCTGAGCACCCGCAAGCCGGGCCAGCGAATTGGAATCGACGCATCGGGCGCTCGTGCCGGAGCATCAGCCGCAAACCTCAACCTGCTGCTGATTGGCTATCGCATCACCGAGTCCGGAACTGCCACGGACAAACAGGTCTACGCCATCACCAACGACGGGCAGGGCGCATCCTTGTTTGGTGCAGGCTCCGAGCTGGATCTGATGATCAAGGCCGCTGCCGACGCCTACCCCTACATTCCCATCAACGCCATCGCCCAGGCGGAACCCACTGGCGTCAAGGCCAGTCAGACTCTGACGCTGGCAGGGACCGCAACAGCCGCCGGGCAGGTTACCTCATCGATTGGCGGACAGAGCGTGACTGTGGATGTGGCCGTAGATGACACCGCCGTCGTCGTTGCCGCAGCTCTCAATGCAGCTCTCGGAGCCAAAGCCTCCCTGCCGGTCACCAGTGCCGTGGGCGTGGATCCTGATGACGACGTTGTGACCGTCACATACAAGACCCAGGGCGTCACAGGCAACCTGTGCAAGGTGAGGTGTGAAAGCACCGCCACCGGCCTCACCATCACCGCCGGAGGGGCAACCCTGGAGAATGGCACTGGAGCGATGGACCTGACCGGTGAAGGTGGCATCCTTGAGGTCATCGAAGGCACCGAGTACAACTTCATTTGCTGCAGCGACAATGCCAGCGTCAACATCGGTGACATCCGGGACCAGATCGAGGAGCTGGCTGGCGCCATGGAGATGCGCAACCAGCAGGCCATCTTTGGCTTCACTGGCACCAAGGAAGACGGCAAAACCCTGGCCACCGCAACCGACAGCGCCCAGGTGCAAATTGTCATCGACCCCAGTAACGAGGATCTGCCCTGCGAGCTGGCTGCAGCAGTGGGCGCCATCCGCTGCTACGAGGCCGGGCTGACAAACCTGCTCCCCCTCAACTATGTGCAGATTCCCGGGCGCTCCCTGCCCAGGTCATCCATGGTGGATACGGATATCGAATACTGCCTGCAGCATGGACTGACGCCCCTGATCCAATCCGGCAACAGGCTGGCCATCTGCCGCTCTATCACCACCTACCTGACAGATGATGCAGGCAACGCCAGTGACGTGCTGCTGGACACCCTCACCGTGGACAGCGCCTTCGAGACTCGCAGGGTCCTCAAGGAAAGCTGGAGGAAGTTCGCCCGGGCGAAGGTGACAGACGACACGCTCAGGTCCATCCGGAGCGACACTCTTCAGTGCCTGATCGGCCTTGAAAAGAGGAACATCGTGGAGATGGTCGAGGAGTTCAAGGACAACATCGTGGCCGAGCGTGACTCACAGGTTGTGGGGCGTGTGAATGTGGACGTGCCTGCCAATATCGTCTCCGGCCTCTACGTCCTCGCTGGCATCCTCAGACTTCGCCAGCAGCTTGCCGCATAACCGGCCGCTTCACTGCTCTGACGGCAGTCAATAGCGCTTACTCAATAGGAGAATACCAAAATGGCTGACAACGTAGCCGACAGGATAATCGTCGAAAGAGACGGCATTGAGGTGGCCGAGGTGACCTCCATCACTCCATCACAGGAGCTCTCTGCCAGCGAGGCAGTGGCCGTCATGAACCGCTCAAACAGGGCGATTGGCCACCGCAGAGGGGTGCCCAAGTACAGCCTTTCCATGGAGGTGGTGGTGCCTGTGACCGGGGAATACAACTGGCACCGGGCACACGAGAACGGCACCTACCACAACATCGTGCTGCAGTACGGCAAGAGCGGCAACCGCAACCTGTCCGCCAATGGCCGCCGGATGCAGTACCTCGATGCCATGGTGCTGAGCGTTGGCGACAGCGGCAACAGCGATGGCGTGGTAACCCGGACCATCGAAATGTCCACCCTCGACAGGATTGACGAATAATGCCACCACAGAAGGCTCAACCCAAAGACGACAAGCAGGCAATCCAGGACATCATCGGCGCCCTTCGCTCGAGAGTTCGCAAGATTATGCCAGTGAGCCTTCCGGGCTTTGACCTGCCCATGGGCATCGTCATCCTCAACCAGGAGGAAATGCACCAGGCGCACCTGCGCACGCAGGAGGCGTTCGGCAAGTACGGCGATGCGGTGGCTCTCATGGACGCCTGGCAGGCTGAGCTTGCCAGGCAGATCCTGTCCTATGCCGTTGTGCACCCCAAGCACATTGATGATCAGGTAATCCGGGTCTTCAAGTCTCCCGAGGAGCTCAGAGAGGTGCTCAGTGGTCCGGAGGTTGACTGGCTTATGAACCAGTACAACCAGCACCCTGACAGCAAGTTCTGGGACAGCCTGACCCAGGAGGACACCGGCTCCTCGGTTATTGACGAGTTGGCCACAAACCCTACTACTGGGCAGAGCGGTTCCGGTTCGGTCTAGCAGCTGAGCTGCAGGCCTACTATGGCCGCCCTGCCCGAGAGTGCACGGACGAAGAGGTCCTCTACCTGACCTATCTTCGTTCGGCATTCCATCAGTCAATCAAGCCCAAGACAGAGAAACAGAAGACCATCAAGAGCGCACGGAAGGGTCGCAAATGAGCACGGCCGTAGAAATTGCAGTACGGACAACAGGCGGCAAGCAAGCTGCATCCGAGGTCCGCAATATCGGCCGTGCCGCCGACGACGCCAAGAACAAGATGCGGGGCTTCGGCGCCTCTGCCCGAGCTGCAGGGAAAAGTCTCAAGCAGTCTCTTGGCAAAGCCATTTCTTTTGGGGGCGGTCTACTTGGCGGTGCTGCTGTTATTGGGGCCACCAGGGAGATCGTCAACCAGACCCGCTCCATCCGCCGCCTCGGAGCCCAGGCAGGTCTTGCAGGCAAAGACATGCAGGCCCTGCAGGCCAGGGTCATCGGCATTTCCTCCGCCACCGGCATTGCGGCAGACGTGGTGACAAGGGGCATTGACGACGCTGTGAGCAGGGGCCGCTCCCTGGAGGCGTCAATTGCGGTCGTGGAGAAGCTGGGACCGATTGCCAACCTGTTCAATGAAGAGCTGTCCACATATGTGGCAGGTTTCAACCAGGCTGAAAAGCAGTTCGGTACATCCCTGGATGACTACGCCAAGAGCCTCATAGCGGCGTACAGGGCCACAATCGACAATCAGGGCGGTGTGGCCAACATAGATGCACTGAACGCCGCAGTGGCCACCATGGGGCCACTTGCCAGGGCTGCAGGAATGGACCTAGAGGGTCTGCTGGCTACTTACCAGGAGTTGTCCGTGCGCATGGATGATGCAGCCATGGCTGCCACCTTCCTGCGCCAGGTGCTCACCAGGGTTATCAACACTGAGGCGAAGCGGGAATTCGCCATCAGGTTTGGCAACACCGAAACTGGGCGCAAGGCTGGACTGACACGCGAGGCTATGGATGATCCTGCCCAGTTCATTGGTGTGCTCGGTGCGATGATGCGCGAGGGCACAGAGCAAGAACAGGCCGAGCTCATGCGGATCATGAAGATCGAGACCGAGCAGGCAGGCTTGTTCCGGGCTGCAGTAACCCAGTTCAAAGGCAACATGGACCTGCAGTCGAACCGGGAGAATGTCTGGCAACAGAATCAGGCGCAGATTGCCTCAACCCAGCGAGACATAGCCAACCAGTGGAACACTGTCACCAATGAGCTAAAGACAGCCATCCTGGACAGCGGTCTGATTGAGGGCATGACCAGCTTTGTCAACTTCATGGCCGAGCACCCTACTCTGATTAAGGCCGCCATTCTTGCGGCAGCTGGTAGCGCTCTTGGCGGCAAGCAGTTGGTTAGAGGAATGGTGACAGGTGGAGGTGGACTTAATACCGCTGGCGGTGGTTTAAGCAAGTGGGGAAAATTCGGCAACAATGCCTTGGGTTTTATTGGGGCTGCGGGTCTGGCAACAGGAGCATATCAAGGAGCTTACGCAGAGGATAGAGGTGATAAATTAAAAGGCTATCTTGCTATGGCTGGTGGCGCAGCAGGATTCATTGAAAACTTTTTGGGGCCTCTCGGTAAAGTGATAGCACGAGGGTTGAGCTTGGGGGTTGGCGCCGGCATTCTGGCCACTGAGGGGCTTGAATCTGCTGGCGCCTATGACTACCTAGGGGAAAAGTTTTCCAGCGGCACCGAGAACACATACCTGCCCCCCTGGCTCACCCCTGAAATGATGCCTCAGTGGCAGGCGGCAATGTCGATGCCATCTGGTAGGGGGCGAGCTGAGTCTTTGCAGCAGATCCAGCTCGAGGTCACCAACAACATCAACCGCGATGTTGTTACAACTGAAGTCAAACAGGACGGGCAGGTGGTCTCTACCAGCCGTCAATCAGTGAGGGCAGACTGATGGCATGGGCTGAGAAACTATGGGACGCCAGCTACAAGGACGTGCACTTCTTCTGCCGTCTCACCGAAGATCGGCAGCCACGTGCGGTGGCAGTGGCAGAGTACCCCTATCGGGATGGCGGCCATATCGAAGACCTCGGGAGAGGGCCACGAGACATCACCATTCAGGTTATCCTGTTCGGCGGCGACTATGAAGACGAGCTGGCTGAGCTGATGGCCATCCTGGACGAGACTGGAAGCGGGGAGCTGATCCACCCCATTTTCGGGCCCGTGAATGCCAAGTGCACAGATTACGTGGTCAGGCACGATGGAGATCACCGCGACAGTGCCACGATTGACATCACTTTCAAGGAAGATGCAATCGACACCCCCGGCATCATCATCCGGGACACAGCAGGATCAACCGCAGATGCTGCATTCGCCAGCGCTACCGGTGTTGCCACCCTGCTCAACGCCACCGAGCGGGCCAAGTACATGGCCAAGATCAACAACGCTCTCTCTATTCTCCGCTCTCCTGACCGGGTGATTCCTGGACTCAGGGAGGCAAGCAGAGCGCTTCAGGACGTGCAGAACGTCACCAATGAGCTGGTAGGCACCTACCGCACGTTGACGGATCCTGAGAACTTCACCATCGTCCGGGGGTTGATGGACACCTACGCTCTGTTTGGCAAGCTCTTTCAGCGCACCGCCTCGACCGCTCCGCCGTACAGGCAGGAGGTGGTCAGCGCACCGATAAGCGCCCGTGCTCTGGCGGTCCGGCTATACGGTGATGCAGCCCGTGCGAGCGAGATCATCAGCCTCAACAACCTGACCGATCCCTCCTTCATCCCGGCAGGGATCGCCTTGACCGTGAGGGCTTCGTAATGGCAGACACCGTTGCACTTGTGGTCGATGGACAGGAGTACCGGGATTGGTCAGGCTACGACATTGACAGCAATATGTTGGTCGATGCAGACGCCTTCAACTTCAAGGTGGACAACTTCTGGGAGAACGACCTCGGCCTGCTGCAGCCTGGCAGCACCTGCGAGTTGTATGTCAATGACTGGCTCTGTATGACCGGGATCATTGATGCGCCCAGCTTTGACAATGACAAGACCGGTGGCTCAAAGCTGGAGGTGGCGGGACGCTCCAACGGCAGCCTGCTGGTGGACAGCTCCCCCCTCCCTGGCAGAGTCAAGAACCTGACCCTGCTGGAGCTGGCCCAGGTGCTTTGTGATCCCTTCGGCATTGAGGTGGTCACCACCGACACCGCAAGAGCTCGCTCCACAGGCAAGCCAGGTGCGAAGAGGACACCGCAGGTGGACACGGTGCTGGCCAAAGCTGGTGTTGCCCTGGAGGACCTGCAGCCGCAAACAGGAGACACGGTATTCGGCTTCCTGGCCAGCATTGCAGAGAAACTGGAGCTGGCATGCTGGATGACAGCAGACGGCAAGCTCTGCATCAGCCGCCCTACTTACACCGGCGAGCCTCAGTTTGCCTTGTACCGTGGCCGGCCAGGTAGCGACATTCAGCCATACAACAACATCATCGGCGGAGGCCTCCGGCAGGATTGGTCTCAGCGCTTCAGTCACTACACCGGCGTGGGACAGGGTGCCTACACAACCGAGGTCCTTGGGTACAAGGTGATCAAGGCATCGACCTTCACCGCCACTGTGGAGGACACAGAGGTGAGTGCCAAGCTCTACAAACCAAACCGTCAGAGCTACAACCTGCCCAGCAAAGCGAGGATGGTGGATGCCATCAACAAGGAGATAGCGCGCCGCCAGTTCGACTCATACAAGCTGAAGTACACGGTGGATGGACACTCTCAGAACGGCGCCATCTGGCAACCGGACACCCTCTGCCGGGTTGTCGATGAGGTGATGGGAGTGGATGGGGTCTTCTATGTTGTCGGCCGCAAGTTCACCAGGTCCCGCACGGATGGCACCCGCACCCAGGTAACGCTGAGAAAGAAGGATCTATGGCTGGCATGAAGAGCACCATTGACGCTTTTCGGCGCCCTGCCGAGATAGGCAGCATCAGCGACAGTGATGGCATGCTGGTCACCACTACCACCGGCGATGAAGACGAAGAACCGGTGGAGATCCCCTTGTATCAGCAGTATGGGTTTGCCAGCAGGCCGGACGACCCTGACGCCAATGGAGAGGCGCAGGGAGTGCTCTTCTACCGGCACGGTCGAGGCAACGGCGCCCTGATGCTCTGCGCAGACGATGGACGCTACCGGGTGGCCATCGACAAGGGGGAGGTGGTCGTTTACCACAAGAGCGGGGCCAGTGTCCTTCTCAATAAAGACGGTGACATCATCCTCGCCCCTGCAGCAGGGCGTAATATCGACCTTGCTGGGGATGCTCACCTGGTCGCCCGTAAGGATGACCCCGTAACTACTAACATGGCCGATGCGGTAAACCTCGCCTGGGACGCTTTCTTTAGTGCTTTGGCTGCCGCTGTGGATACGCATGTTTCTCCTGGTGTGGTTCCACCTCCACTGGCTACCCTATATAACACCGCCAAAGCGTCTGCAATGGGCGGCAAAATAGCAGATGGCTCTACAACAGTGAGGACATCATGAGCAGCCGTGACCGTTGCATTGACCCGGCCACCAAAGACTACCAGGGGACCCTGCGCAGCGTTACCCAGTGGGATGTCAACCCTGCCGTATGGGACAATGGGTTGTCGGTCTGGGACGGCGGTAATTCGGTCTTTGATAGCGGTTCCATCTGGGATGAAGGCCTGTCGGTCTGGGACCTGCTCCCCGCTGGGCCAGCCCTAACCCACACGTGCGATACCAGGCTCTATCTGGCCCTGGGTACCGAGGCTGGTTCTTTCCCTTTGAACCAGGCGCTGGGCTCAAAGCTCGCCGGACTTAGGCTCAAAATGCTTGCCCAGAGCGAGCAAGCGCTCCGAGTAGAGGTGCTGCGCACCCTAAAGCCAGACATAGACGCCCGTCGCCTGCTTGAGGTGGCTGTAGCCGTCAGCTTCCCCAGGAAGGGGTGGGTACTTATCGAAGTTGACTGCATCGACGGGCTAAGCGGTCAGCCTGTGTCCCTAGGCCTTCATAGGCCGCTATAAGAGAGAGAGCAATGCCATTCCAAGTCCCCGATTATGATGATAGCCTGACAGCCATCAAGAACGACCTTTTGGTTGAATGGCCAGGTGCCGATACTGCCGATGGGTCAGACCATGACTCATGGGCTCGGGTAGAGGCTAACCTCATGGAAGGAGCTCACGCCAGGCTGGGGGATGTGGCTAAGCAGATTCTGCCCACCGATTGTGATGATGCCAGGCTCGCTGAGTTTGGTGCTGCGTACGGTCACCCTAGGGCCGATGGTGAGTCGTTAGCCGAGTATCGAGCTCGCATCGTCTCTCTCATTCAGCAGCCGATAGACAGCGGTAAAGACGAAGATTATGCACGTTGGGCAAAGGCAGGAGGCAAGTCTAACCAGGGTACCCAAGTGGTCACCGATGTGCTGGTGTTATCAACCAGAGGTGGCGAGAGTGATAGCCACCGCGGGGTAGGCTGTGTTGATGTGGTGGTCCTCCAGGCTGGGTCAGGTGCTGGGCGCATTATCGAAAATGCTGATACTGGCGCTGAAGTACTACAGAACGTGGCGAGTTACATTGACATACATAAGCCTACAGGTGCTGATGTAGTGGTATCCAGCGCCACAGCTCAAGAGAGCGACATTGAGGGCGTAGTGTATTTCTCATCGCCTGCATATCGATTCGACTGGGATGGGTACAAGGCTGTTCAAGTCATTAACCCAGACAAGAAGACGATAACCCTGAACAATACGGTCGGCCTGCAAGCAGGCATGCGGGTAGTGCTCCACAACGAACAGCGGTTCATCGAATCGGTGGACCAGCAAGCTGGCACTATCGTTTTGACAGAGGAGCTGTCTGAGGTCTGGCAAGGTCCGGGCCTGCCGATGGGCGCAGGTGGCCCCTGCTGGGACGCGATATTAGCGGGAGCACAAAGGTACTTCGATGGGCTCGCACCACTGGACAGCATGTATCGCAGCAAGCTATCGAGCCGCATGCTAGTTGACGGAGTGGATGGGGTTGACCTTATAGACCCGGCGGTTGAGGAGACCACTCTCACTGAAGACACATCTGCACCACCTAAGCTATGGACCTTGGGACGCCTTGACCTGCAGAACGGATAGTCTATGCCTACTCAAGCGCAATACCGGGATTTAATGCTATCGCTGCTGCCTGGCTCATACACACATTCAGCGGGCTCACAGGTCTATAAAGTGGCCAACAAGCTGGCCGCCAAATGGGCACGGCTCAGTCTACGCATTGACCAGCTGCGGCTCGAAACATGGCCTGGCACTGCCGTGGAGACCATCGGTGAGTGGGAGCAGTTCCTGCTACTGCCATCACCATCGGCTACCAGCTTGGCCCAGCGCCAGGCTAACTGTGTGGCAGTATTCGCTCGCCGGGTGGTGCCCACTAAACCTCAGCTTGTAGCTTTGCTGAGCTCCATCCTCGGGTTCAGTGTGCGAGTGATCGAGACCAAAAAAGCGCACCTGGTTGACCTTGATCCTCAGTACTGGCGATACGGCAGCCGCATTGGAATAGAGTTTGGCGTGGGCAAGTACCCAGACGCTATGACATTGCGTCAGGTACAGGCCCTCATTGCCAGGGTCAAGCAATCACATACCACTTATTACTATGTGGAAACACACGGCTTTAAGCTGGGCTCATCACGCCTGGGGTTCTCAAGCCTATCGCATTCGGAATGGAGTTAAGCGATGCCAATTGGGCTAATAAAGCGAATCAAGACATTCATTAACGGTGACATGCTGCATGCAGACACCCACCTGAACCCCCTCCAGGACGCCATTGTCTCCCTCTCTGTGGGATACAAAAGCGACCATGAAGACGCTGCGGACTCAGCTCATACAAGGGTGAGGTTTAGTGCGCCCAACGATGTGGAGCTGATTCCCGACGAGGCGAATGACAACCAGTTCCTGGTGCAGAACCGCGACCGAGTTTTAGTCAATGCTGATGGTCCAACATTGGTTGGCAAGGCCATACACCAAGCCGGCCAGACCAGAACCACCTTTCAGGTGGGACATATCATTAGCTCTGTGGACGGTTTTGCGTTTGATGCGAATAAGAGCTTCGCCGAGCGCTTGCCCATGACTAGCGGCATGATGCTCGAGAATTTGGCACCATTAGTGCCATGGGTGCTCACTACTAACGGAAAGCTGTATTGCGTCCCAAGCGACAAACAAGTCAGCATGGCGTTCCCTGTGCCGTTGTCTGTGGGCCATCGCTTGGATTCTATCAGTGTAGCCATGGATTACACGCTAGACCAGGGATCCGATGGCGGCACCATGGCAATCTTGTATGACACGTCAGGAGCTCAAAGCGTCGAGTTAGCTAGGGCGGAGGTAGGGATTTCCAACCTTACCGGCGCACCTGCCAGGGGTTCGGTGGCGCTGTTTGTGCAAGTACCTGTCTATGTTGCCGTATCTAATACTGAACTCCAACTGGTAGTGTCTGCAGGCAGGATTCAAGGCGAAATTTCAGAGGTTTCTATCAGGTCTATCTCTCGCGCCTGGACCGTGCCCGCTGGCACAGTGATCACCCCCAAGTAAGTTCGCCTCCCAGGCGAGTACCGTACCACTTTTCACATACAGCTTATCCAGGAGGCCACCATGGCGTCTGCTATCGATGCTACTAAACCCGTACAGGGCAACCCTACTACTGCTTCGATACGTGATAATTTCGCCGCAGCGAAGGATGAGATAGAAGCGCTACAAGCCTCGGTTGCCAACCCCAGCATTGCAGCCGGCGACTCTATCACCCTCGCTGACACCGCCTCTATACAGGCGAAGTCCGCTGGAGGGGTAGCTACTGTCACTA
>CAYYWI010000041.1:8625-20253 GCA_964475375.1 uncultured Dehalococcoidia bacterium | reverse complement strand
TGCTCAATGGCGGCACCGACAAGGAATTGACCATCTACTGGTGCAAGGTGGCCAAACCCCACCTCCCCATCGCCATCGACATCATAGCTGACATGCTGTCCCATTCCAGGTTCGAGCCCGAAGAGATTGAAAAGGAACGGCAGGTGATCATAGAAGAGATCAACATGTCATTCGACTCACCGCAGTATCGTGTTGACCTCCTGATCGACGAGGTCATGTGGCCGGACCAACCCCTGGGACGCGACGTGGCCGGCAGCAAGACCACAGTGGCTGCCATGACAAAGAAGAACATGATGAGCTACCTCAGCCATCAGTACGTGGCCAATAATGCGGTGGTGAGCGTTGCCGGCGATGTGACTCACAAGGAAGTTGTTTCCAGACTGGAAAAGGCTTTTGGACAGTGGAGACCGGACAAGCGCCAGGAATGGCTGCCGCTTAACGGGCAGCAGACGCAGTCCCATTTGCGGATTGAAGAGCGTGACACCGAACAGGCGCATCTCTGTCTGGCGGTCCCCGGCCTCTCGCTGCGCGATTCCGACCGATTCACTCTGGACCTGCTCAGTGCCATTCTAGGTGAGGGTATGAGCAGCCGCCTCTTCCTGGAGATCAGAGAGAAAAAGGGCTTGGCCTATGCCATCAGCAGTTGTGCCGATCATCTCCTGGATGCCGGCGCCCTGACGGTCTACGCCGGGGTTGACCCCAGGCAGGTCCCACCTACAATCGAGGCCATACTGAAAGAGCTCAAACGGCTCAAGGACGGAGTCCCGGCGGAGGAGCTTCGGAAAACCAAAGAGTACTGCAAAGGGCGAATGCTGCTGCGCATGGAGGACACCAGGAGCGTGGCCGGCTGGCTGGGGGGTCAGGAGTTCCTGATGGGAGACATCCTGACTGTTGACCAGGTCGTGTCAAAAATAGAAGAGATAAAGGCCGATGACATCACCAGGGTTGCCGGCAAGCTGTTTGCGGGAGACATGCTCAATCTGGCCATTGTCGGGCCAGTGGAAGAAAAAGGGCTGGCCGGGCTCCTGCACTTCTAACCACGCAAAACAGTCTGCGACACTGGAACAGCAAGCCTGTCCACAATACCACTACGCCTATCCAGGCTTGGAACACTGATACTATCCGCAACCCTGCTTAGCTGGGATAGTGGTGAGTACGTATTGGGCGGGGAAGATGATTCAAGAAGGCCTCGGGCTGCACTATGTTTAGTATGCTATTCTGGGACTTGACGATGGCTGGACAGGTGACCAAGTGGGCAGTCTGCTGCAGTTCTGGAGCCTTGACGAACAGAGAGTGTTCGACGAGCTTGAAACATCCGCCGGTGGGCTCACCACGGACGAAGCCAGGCAGCGGCTCGCTGTATATGGTCCCAACCTTGCCACGCCAAAGCGACGAACCCATGCCTTGGCTCTCCTGCTGGCTCAGTTGAAGAGCCCCATCATCCTTCTACTGATCGCCGCCGCTATTGCCTCTTCCTTCTTGGGCGATCGCACTGATGCCATCATCATCCTTGTCATCATAGCCATCAGCGCCCTCCTGGGTTTCTGGCAGGAACGGGGAGCAACCCGCGCGGTGGAGAAGCTCCTGGCCCTGGTGGAAACAAGGGCCACGGTACTGCGCGATGGTCAGAAGCAGGAAATCCCCTCAGTCCAGGTTGTGCCGGGGGATATTGTGGTCCTGTCCGCCGGACAGACCGTGCCGGGAGATGCGCTGGTCATCCAGTCAAAAGACCTCTTCATGGATGAAGCAATGCTCACCGGCGAGACCTACCCGGTGGAGAAGATCACCGCGATCTCGCCCGCGGATGCGCCGTTGAGCCGCCGCCCGAATGCCGTTTTCACGGGAACACACGTGGTAAGCGGCTCCGCCCACGCCGTGGTGGTGCACACCGGCAAGGCCACCGAGTTCGGCCGGGTGTCGGAACGCCTGATTCTCAGACCGGCGGAGACGGAATTTGAAAGAGGGGTGCGCCGCTTCGGCTATCTCCTTATGGAGGTCACCCTCTTCATGGTCATCGCCATACTTGTCGTCAACGTCTACTTGAATCGACCGGTGCTCGATTCACTCCTTTTCTCCCTGGCACTGGCCGTCGGACTGACACCGCAACTGCTCCCCGCCATCATCAGCATCAATCTCTCCTACGGAGCCAAGCGTCTGGCCGAGAACAAGGTAATTGTCAAGCGTCTGGCCTCCATAGAGAACTTCGGCAGCATGAACGTGCTGTGTTGCGACAAGACCGGCACTCTCACAGAGGGGAAGGTGCGGTGGCAGTCGGCACTCAGCATAGATGAAAAGGATAGTCAAAAGGCCCGTCTCTACGCCTACCTCGGTGCCTTCTACGAGACCAGTTTCGAGAATCCCATCGATGAAGCCATCCGGTCAGCCGCCCATCCGGATATCTCCGCATACCCCAGACTCGATGAGGTCCCTTATGATTTCGTGAGGAAGCGGCAGAGCGTTCTGGTCCGCCACAACGGGACACCCCTGCTGATAACGAAAGGCGCTTTTCACAACGTGCTGGCTGTCTGTTCCAGAGTTGAGACCGGCGACGGTGTAATTGTTGACATCGCTCCCGCTGCCGGAAGCATCCAACGGCAATTCGAAGAATTGAGCGCCAAAGGACTCAGGGTGCTCGGACTGGCATACCGGGAACTGACCGCTGAAGCGATCACGAGGGACGATGAGACCGGCATGACCTTCCTGGGACTACTGGTCTTCTTTGATCCTCCAAAAGCCGGCGTCGCCGACACCATCCGGGGACTGGAAGCGCTCGGCATCAACATCAAGATCATAACGGGAGATAACCGGCTCGTAGCCGAGACCCTGGCCCACGAACTGGGTCTCAAAAGCGACAGAGTAATGACCGGTGCCGAGCTATACCGGACAGCCGACGAGGCGCTGGTCAGGCAGGTCGGCAGCACGGATATATTCGTCGAAACAGAGCCAAATCAGAAGGAGCGCATCATCCGGGCCTTGAAGCATGCCGGCAACGTTGTCGGGTTCATGGGTGACGGGATCAACGACGCTCCGGCATTGCATGCAGCCGATGTGGGGATATCTGTTGACACGGCCGCGGACGTTGCCAAGGAAGCAGCCGATATCGTGCTCCTGGAGAAGAACCTGGATGTCTTGTTGCAGGGGGTGAAAGTCGGCAGGGCCACTTTTGCCAACACACTCAAGTACGTCTTCATGGCTACGAGCGCCAACTTCGGCAACATGTTCAGCATGGCCGGGGCGTCCCTGTTCCTGAAGTTCCTCCCCCTGATGCCCCAGCAAGTCCTGCTCACCAACCTCATGACGGATGTTCCGGAAATGACCATTGCTACGGACAGCGTGGACCCCGAGCTCGTGGATGTTCCCCGCCGATGGGATGTGGCGTTCATCAGGCGTTTCATGTTTGTATTCGGCCTTTTAAGCACGCTGTTCGATTTCGCCACATTCGCCGTGCTTCTGCTGGTGCTGCATGCCACAACCGATCAGTTCCGCGCAGGCTGGTTCGTTGAGTCGGTCGTCTCGGCGTCCATGACAGTGCTGGTCATCAGGAGCAGGCGGCCGTTCTTCAAGAGCAGGCCCGGACCGTACCTTGCTATCGCCACGCTGGCAGTCAGTATCACAGCCATAGCCCTGCCCTTTACACCCATTGGAAAGGCCTTCGGTTTCCGTCCTTTTCCCACCGTCTTCCTCGCATACCTCCTGGGAATAGTAGCGTCGTACATGCTTATGGCAGAAGTGGTCAAACGGCGGTTCTACGGGCGGAAGAGACCGGGATGATCCGGCTCATCAACTGGCGGATCCCCGAGCACATCCACGAAGCCTGAACGCCAGCAGATATCGCTAACCGGCCAGCAATTTCGCTTTGGCAGCGGCAAACTCCTCCTCGCTCAAGACACCCGCCTGTTTCATCTCCGCCAGTTGCTGTAACTTGGCCATCAAGTCGGGGGATGGCGCTGGAGCAGGCGCTTGTTGCTGCATTGCCGCCTGTTGCTCCGCCATTTGTTGCTTCACCGAGGCATCGATCTGGGCCTGCTGTGTTGCAGCAGCCTGCTGTGCCTGGTGTTGCTGTGCCTGAGCTTTCTGTTGCGCACTCCCGCTCACAGCGCCGCTCACGCCTTTGGCCACCACCGTGGCGGTTCCCGCGACCACCGCGGTGCGCGCCATAGTTCCGACCACACCGGGTCCGCGTCGCGGTGCCACGACTACCGGTCTTCGTCTCATCTTCCTACCTCCATCAAGAGTGCCTTATGCCGCAGCCGCTCTCGCTTGCAGCACCTCTTCCACGATTTCGTGCGGCACGAAGCCTTCAGCAACCACTTGCCCGTTCGCATTGCGGATCGCGCTCGCCAATTGGGTCGCCCAAATGTGTTCAAACACCAGGAGTGCAATGGAACTATTCGGCGGGACATCAGCGACGAGCTCGCGAATATCCTCATCGGATAGCAGGCCCTCGGTGTGATCCACAATCCCGGCGAACGCATTGAATGCTTGATCGTCCAGATCATTGATCTCCAATGTAGCGGTCGTGCCATCCGCTTCCTTCCTCACAAAAACGATGTCCACAATCTGAATCAGTCCTTTGGCAACCACATCTGCCAATGCAGGAACGATTTCGCCTTTGAACTGGCTGCCGGGGAAGACAAACACGAAATATTGCACTGGACCGTGACTCATAATCTCCTCCTTGTCTTTGCCCTTCTTCGAGGGCGCCCCCTGTCTGGTTGGGTTTCATCTTGTTCCAGCGAACCAGCATTTCCTCAGACCAACAGGACACAACGCTGAATCTTCACACAAATCTTTCTTGGCGCGCTCGACTGCATCCACCAAGCCAGTGAGCCCAAAGACTTCCATGTCTGAAACGGCCCATGAGGCAACGCGCCAATAATAGAGTGCGTTCTTTAGTCAGTATCTCCGACTCTGGACGTTGATACTATTCGCAAATCCACTTAGCCGGGGATGGTGGTGGGTACTTAGTAGCCGAGGTCTGGAGCGGTTCCGGTGAGCATGAGGCATCTTGGGCCCTTGGGCAGGCGGTGCAATCCGCGACAAACTGTTTTTTTACAAATGGCGGTCCGGTGATACAATATGCATGTATCCGCAAGTAATCGGGGGAAATGCTGTGCGTGACGCAGTCAAAGCGATGAAGGCTCTCTCGGATGAAACACGTTTGAGGATACTTGGCGTCCTGCTGGAGAAGGAGTGCTGTGTTTGCGAGGTGATGCAGGCGTTGGGTATCTCCCAGACCAGGGCTTCCCGTAACCTCGGCATTCTGCGCGATGCCGGCTTCCTCAGGATGAGAAAGGATGGACTCTGGGTTCTGTACTCCATAGATCAAGGCGGGACGAACGAGTACTATTCCTCGCTGCTTGAGGCCGTGCAGAAATCACTGGTACACGACGAAGTGGCCGCTCTGGACCGCAAGCGACTGAAGCTAGCCGTAAGGGTTGGGCCAGGCTGCGGCAAAACACGCGCTTGATGAGTCGTCTCTTTTTTTTGGCAAATATGTGCGGGTATCCGCATATATAAACGGGGAGGAAGGGCAATGAACATGCTTGTCGAAATGGTGCCGGTATTGTCGAACCGTCTGCGTCGAATTCCTGGCAGCGCTCCCCAGCGCGGCATTGCTTCTTGTCACTCAAAGGAGGATATTCATGAAGATTCAAATCTATGACCCGCCACTGTGCTGCTCGACAGGAGTGTGCGGTCCATCGGTGGACCTCGCACTGGTCCGCTTCGCCGCGGATCTGGACTGGCTGAAAGATCACGGTGTGGAGGTAGGAAGATACAATCTATCTCAGCAGCCGGCAGCATTTGTTGAGAACCCTGTAGTCAGGCAGACGCTCGCCAAAGAAGGCAACGATTGCCTGCCGCTCACTCTCGTAGATGGTGCAATAGTCTTGAAAGGCGGCTATCCGACGCGGGAGATGCTCGCTGACTACGCTGGCATCAATCAGCCCAAGCATATCCACTGACGCGTAGGTTCGAGTGGCGAGGATGCCTTTAAGCATCGCTGCCATGAGGCGCTCAAGCTTGGCGTATTGAAAGAGGGCATGCGGCTGACAACATGACGCATTCGGCAAAAGTGGCAGCCCTTTTGACATGAGAGCTCGCCAAGAGATTCCTGAACAAGCCAGGAATCTAGTGTGGTGTCTTCAACACTTCGTTAGTTCAGATGATTCGATAATAGGCATCACGCGACAGATAACGAAATATGTGATGCACCACACTAGAAAGGAGTGAGTGGCAGACCGATGAATGTCACCGAGAATGCAACCCGATATCTGTTCTTCACCGGCAAAGGTGGTGTCGGCAAGACATCGATCTCCTGCGCCACGGCCATTGCCTTGGCTGATAGAGGACACCACGTCTTGCTCGTCAGCACCGACCCAGCCTCCAACCTGGATGAGGTCCTTGGCGTGCGCCTTGGTTCATCGCCGGCTCCGATTCCTGGGGTCTCCAATCTGGAGGCAATGAACCTGGACCCCGAGGTCGCAGCTCAAGAGTACAGAGACCGCATGGTTGGTCCCTATCGAGGAGTTCTTCCCGATGCAACGGTACGGAGCATGGAGGAGCAATTATCGGGCTCGTGCACCATGGAGATCGCTGCCTTCGACGAGTTCTCCCGCTTACTTGGTGATCCCACCCGCACTGCCGCATACGATCACGTGATCTTCGACACTGCGCCCACTGGCCACACTTTGCGGCTGCTATCGCTCCCGCACGCGTGGACTTCGTTCCTGGAGACCAACACCACCGGAACCTCCTGTCTGGGACCGCTTTCGGGCCTGAAGGAACAGCAGAGCCTGTACACGGCATCGGTTCAGACTTTGGCAGATGCACAGCGTACTACCCTCGTGCTGGTGAGCCGCCCCGAGGCGTCGGCGTTGCGCGAAGCGGAGCGATCAAGCGCTGAGTTGCGCGAGCTTGGCGTTAGTAACCAATGCCTGATCTTGAACGGCATGTTCCGCGCCGAACACACAGACGATCCGGTGGCCGTTGCATTCGAACGGCGCGGTCGTGAGGCACTCGCCGCCATGCCTGACGGAATCGCCCGGCTGCCACGCCAAGAAGTCCCTCTGAGCTCACGATCCCTGCTTGGCGCAGATGCGCTGCGGACCATGTTCGACAGTGCCTCACATGTCGTGGTGAGCGGCACAAGGATGATGGTGCGAGAGCTGCCACCGCTTGTGCGCCTGATCGACGAGTTGGAGCAGGGCGGCAAGAGTGTCATCATGACCATGGGTAAGGGCGGTGTAGGCAAGACTACGGTGGCTGCCGCCATCGCTCTCGAGCTCTCGCGCCGCGGACATCGGGTGCACCTGAGCACGACCGATCCGGCTGCCCACGTCTCGTGGTTCATCGACAACCCTCCCGCGGGACTGAAAGTAAGCCGCATCGATGCCGAGGCTGAAACGCGGGCCTACCGTGAAGAGGTCATGGGAACCGTCGGTGTCAAGCTCGACCAGCAAGGGCAGGCACTCTTGGCGGAAGACCTACGCTCTCCCTGTACCGAGGAGGTTGCGGTGTTTCGTGCTTTCGCCCGGACGGTTGCCGAGGGCAAGGATGGGTTTGTGGTCCTTGATACAGCTCCGACCGGCCATACGATCCTGCTGCTGGACGCGGCCGAGGCCTACCATCGTGAGGTGCTACGGCAGTCCAGCAACATGCCAGAGACCGTCCGGGACCTCTTGCCCCGCCTGCGTGATCCAGGCTTCACGCGCATCTTACTGGTCACACTGCCCGAAGCGACGCCGGTGCACGAGGCGGCACGGCTGCAGAACGACCTTGCCCGGGCTGATATCCATCCTTTCGCCTGGGTGGTCAACCAAGCGCTCACTCCGGTCGAAACGACCGACCCAGTCCTGACCAGTCGTCAGATGAATGAGCAGGTCTACATCGACGAGGTGATCGAAAAGCAATCCAAGCGCGTTGCGATGGTCCCCTGGCTACTTGAGTTGCCCACGGGGTCAGCGGGCCTGTCTGCAGTGGCCATTTCATAGTCAAACGGAGGGAAACCGTATGAACATCAAGATCTTGGGGCCCGGTTGCTCCAGGTGCCATCAACTGGCGCAGGCAGTCAGAGATGTGGTGAGCGAACTGGCTATTGATGCCAGCGTTGAAGAAGTGAAAGACATCCAGAAGATGACCAAGTACCATATCCTCACTACCCCGGGACTGGTGATCAACGAGAAACTGGTCTGCTCGGGCAAGGTGCCCGACAAGGCCGAGGTCACTCAGTTGATAATTAACGGCTTGGAGAAAGAGGAGCGCAGCCAGAAGAAGTGAAGAGCGCTTCTCCAAACAGTGAGCGCCGCGCGACGGTGTAAGGAGGCATATCGTGGGCAAGTCAGGCAAAGCACGCGAGATCAAGAAGATCGAGATCGTCTACTGTCACGAGTGAAACTTTCTGAGTACGGCCAGCAGTCTGGCGGCCTCGAGCCAATGGTGAAGAGGGGTCCCATTGGCATATTCGACGTCTACGCCGACGAGTGGGTGATCTACTCCAATCGCAGGGAGGGTGTCGCCTGCCCAAGAATGAGGATGTGATCCAGAGAATTCGCGATATGCAGGGGCGGTCGAGTCCGAGCAGGACAACTCGATCGGCAGCCGGCGAGGCTCAGGGGACCCCAGTTGCGGCTGAAAGTAGCGAAGCCGCTCGTGATAGCGGGCGATTAGTCCTAATGCGAGAAGCAGCATAGAGGGCGGCCAACGGTCGTTGGCCTGCTGACGGAAGGGGGGATAGATGGCTAAGAGGAGGGTGTACCTTGTTCTGCTGGCCACTTTGCTGATTGTTCTGTCGAACCTGTCTGTCGCCTGCTCCAAGAAAAGCGATGGCTCGGTCAGTGCCGGTTCAGAGGAACTCGATGAGGCGCTGGCCAGCGGAAGGCCCACACTGGCTGGCTTCGTGGGAAAAATCTGTGCCTGCAAGAACATGACTCCCACACTCGAGGAATTGGCCGCAGAGTACGAAGGAAGGTGCAGCATCCTGATACTGGACGTGGCCGACAATAAGGACCTGTTCAGCCAGTACAACGTTACTCTCGTTCCGACACAAGTATACTTTGACAGTAGTGGGGCAGAGGTGGACTGAGTCATAGGGTCATCCACAAAAGAAGAGATGATTGAGCGACTGAACGGCATGGGAGTGCAGTAGTGGATGCCTGGCTGCAGAGCCTGAGCAATGTCATCCAGAATCACGGTTGGGTAGCCTTCCCCGCGTGTTTTCTAGCCGGTGTCGTCTCGTCAGCCAGTCCCTGTGTCCTGGCCATGATACCGCTGGTCATGGGGTACGTCAGCGGGTACTCCGAGGGATCGCAGAAGAAGGCTATCGAATATTCGCTGGCCTTCACGCTGGGGCTCACGATAACATTTACGATCCTCGGCGTCATCGCCGGAGCTCTGGGCAGGTTGTTCGGAGACGCCGGTGGTTTCTGGAAGTACGTGCTGCCGCCCGTTGCCATAATACTGGGCATTAATCTCTTGGGCATCATCAAACTCAACTTCGGCGTGCCTCAGCGCTTCATGCCAAAGCGAAGAGCGTTACTGGGGGCCTTCCTCATGGGTCTCTTCTTCGGAATCGTGGCCACCCCGTGTGCTACGCCGGTGCTCGCCGTTGTACTGACAGTAGCCGCTGCTCAGAAGCGGATTGCCTACAGTGGAGCCCTGTTGCTGTGCTATGCCCTGGGACACTGGATTCTCGTTCTGGGCGCTGGCATATCGACGGGCTTCGCCCAGAAAGTGCTGGCATCCAGAGGCATCGCCAATTTCTCCGATTACTCCAAGAAGGTGGCCGGGGGCATCCTGATCGGTGCCGGCATATACTTGTTTGTCTACCTGTTCTGAAGGAGAGGAACATGCTGAAAGTGAAACCCGCAGATGGATACCCGCCGGAAAAGGGCCGCTACCTGCAAGGCAACGACTTCTCGCCGGTGGCTGTTTGTGCCATTCTGGCAGCCTTTGACTCGGCAATCCCACCAGAGTTGAATGAAATGGTGGTGGCCGGGGTCGATGCGGGTGCCGCATTGTCAGGCATGCTGCAGACTGAGAACGTTGGCCTGGAGAAGATTGTCTGAACGTGGTGGCCAATCCCAACATTCGATATCTGGTGCTGTGCGGACGGGAGTCGGCCGGTCACCTGCCGGGGCAGTCCCTGCTTCTCGTCCACCCCGTTCTGCTTCAAGGCGAGAAACAGATCATAGGCTCTGAAGCACCCACTCCGTATCTACACAATATCCCCCTGGAAGTAATAGACAGGTTCAGGTCCCAGATTGTGACTATCATCAACCTGCTGTGCGATCCGGGGGAAAAGGACAAGAAGCAACCAGGGCTGGATTATCGGATGGTAGAGAAGGCCGTGTGGAGTTGCATCCAAGAGGAGCCCGTGCCCTTCCTGAACTACACACTCCACGACGTAGGGGCCTATCCCGAACCCCCCATATTCCAACAGATCGCTTCGAAGCTGACCCAGCAACCATCGGCAACCGAGCCGGGCAAGAGCAGTTTCAATATGGGGTTTGTTCTCAACAGGCTGCTCCCCGGAACAAACTGCAAGAAGTGCAGCAAACCGACCTGTCTGGCCTTTGCCTTTGATCTGGCCAAGAAGAAGACGATAGTGGAAAGTTGTCCGATTCTGCGGCAGCCGGAGTTTGCCGCTGACCGGGCAGCTCTGCTCAAGTTGACGACACCGCAGGAGGAGGCACTTTAGTGAAGAACAACGAATCGAAGAGCACAGTCAGCAGGCTGTCTTTCCTCGATCGTTTCCTGACCCTATGGATATTCCTGGCCATGGCCTTCGGTGTCACTCTGGGATACTTTGTGCCGGGCGTGGCCGATTTCACCGACAAGCTTTCGGTCGGCACCACGTCGATACCCATCGCTGTCGGCCTCATCTTGATGATGTACCCGCCTTTAGCCAAGGTGAAGTATGAGGAGATGGGCCGCGTGTTCCGCGACTGGCGCGTGCTGGGACTTTCCTTGGTGCAGAACTGGATCATCGGACCGGTGCTGATGTTCTTCCTGGCCATTCTGTTCCTGGGTGTGATCTGGGATTACCCACATTACATGGTGGGGCTGATCATGATCGGCCCGGCCGGCTGCATCGCCATGGTCATCGTGTGGAACGAACTGGCCAAGGGGGACAGCGAGTATGCGGCAGGGCTGGTGGCTTTCAACTCCATTTTCCAGATCCTGCTGTACTCCGTCTACGCCTATGTCTTCGTCACCGTCCTGCCCAAGCACTTCGGCCTGGAGGGATCAGAAGTAGACGTGACCATCGGCGAGATCGCCAAGAGTGTTTTCATCTACCTCGGCATACCCTTCCTTGGCGGGATGCTGACCCGCTTTGCGCTGGTGCGAGCAAAGGGGCGGGAGTGGTATGAGAAGAGCTTCATCCCCAAGATCAGCCCGATCACCCTGATTGCCCTTCTGTTCACCATTGTGGTGATGTTCTCTCTCAAAGGCGATGTCATCGTGGAGTTGCCTCTCGATGTGCTGCGGATAGCTCTCCCGCTGCTGATCTACTTCCTGGTCATGTTCTTTGTGTCGTTCTACATGGGCAAGCGAATCGGCGCCGACTACCCCAGGACGGCCACCATCGCTTTCACGGCCGCCAGCAACAACTTTGAGCTGGCCATC
>CAYYWI010000041.1:0-8615 GCA_964475375.1 uncultured Dehalococcoidia bacterium | reverse complement strand
CGCGGTGGCAGTGGCGGTCTTCGGGATTGAATCGGGAGAAGCCTTTGCTGCAGTCATCGGTCCACTGGTGGAGGTACCGGCGTTGATCAGTCTGGTGAACGTGGCGTTGTACTTCCGCCGACGATACTTCCCAGCTGAAACGGCTGCATGATCAGTCTCATGTCCAGAGGGAGGCGATTCACACGGCTTCCGGGTAATCGAGGGTTTTCGCTGTCATAAGTACAAGATAAAGGGCTACGTTGCGGATGATTATGAGTGTCTTGAGTCACAGCCGCAGATTCTTGCGAGCAGTGGTGGGCAGTACAGGATTTGAACCTGTGGCCTCCTGTGTGTAAGACAGGCGCTCTAAACCGCTGAGCTAACCGCCCATCTGGTACGCCTGGTGGGGCTCGAACCCACGGCCTCAGCCTCCGCAGGGCTGCGCTCTGATCCAACTGAGCTACAGGCGCTTGTTACTGGTGCCGAGGGTGGGAGTTGAACCCACATGTCCTTTCGAACACTACGTCCTGAACGTAGCGCGTCTGCCATTCCGCCACCTCGGCTCGCGCCCTGGAGAATCTCCGGGCCGCTCTTATTCTATCAATTATGGGTGACGTTGCCAATCGCTGATCTCAAATGTGTTAGTGTTCTAGGATTATGACAGGGGTTAAATGGACAACAACAGTGCTGGAAATTCGTATTGACTGGGATGATAAACTTAATATAGCTAGGGGCAATGTCGCTCATTATTTCTGTCGTCGGCAAGTCCAATTCAGGCAAGACCACAATCCTCGAGAAGCTGATTTCTGAGCTCAAGAGAAGGGGCCATACCGTAGCTGCCATGAAGCACACCGGCGGCGATTTCCAACTCGATTATCCGGGCAAAGATAGTTGGCGTTTTACCGAAGCAGGGAGTGACGCAGTAGTCCTTGCTTCCCCCCACAAGCTGGTTTTCATGGAGAAGGTCGAACGAACTCCCTCTCTGGAAGAGTTGATCGATTTTCTGGGTGACAGGTTTGACTTCATCATGGTTGAAGGTTTCAAACAAAGCAGTTTTCCTAAAATTGAAGTACACCGGAAGGAGTTGGGCGGCGGTCTGATCTTTCCACCGGCCGAGCTTTTGGCTGTGGTCACTGATGAAGCACTGGATATACCAGTGACACAGTTTTCCATACATGACGCTGTGACAATAGTTGATCTCCTGGAGAAGAAGCTGGCAGTCTCGTCAAAGGTAAAGGCTGCATTGCCTGGCGGGTGACACTGATACTCCGGAGCCGGAGATTGGAGTTCTTGGCGGTGTCTTTGAAATGTAGGCAACGAGAAGGTCTTGCACGGGCCGGTTTCGGAGGCAAGGGATTTGATTCTCGACGCGGATAACTTCATGTTTGAGTTGCCGCCGCGTGTCAGATGGGCAAGGCGGATTCTGATCAAGCCCTGTGCTGGCTGTTCGGCTCCGTATCCAGCTACCACCTGCAGAGATGTTCTGGGAAGGGTCATCTCTTCCATAAGGGCAGTCAGTGAGGCGGATATCATCCTTCTGGAGGGCAGCCCCTGTCAGGAGGAGATGAAGCCGATATACAAGACTCTGGGTTATGAGTTTCCCAGAGTCATTGCACTTGATGTCAAGGATTGTGTTTTTGTTGAAGTTGAGAACCCGCTGGTGCGCCCGTTTGCGGTTCCTACCTTCTGGCTGCCGAATGTACTGCTTTACTGTGACTATCTGATCAGCATCACCCCCTTCAAGGTGGTGGGAAACCAAGGGGATCTAACAATCAAGAACCTGCTTAGCCTGCTTCCTGTGAGCAAGTACCAGGGCGGCAACGGCACTGCATGGGGGGCGCTGCACGATTTTGGAATTGACAAGGTTGTTGCGGACCTCTACTTCACTATGCCTTTTGACCTGGGCATAATCGACGGTCGAAAGAAATTCGTGGGAAACAACGAGCCGCCGATGGGCAAGACAGAAGACTGTGGGATGATCTTCGTCGGCGAGCCATACGAGGTGGACTTGGAGGCCTCGAAGTCTGTGGGTGTTACCACCGAGTATCTGCAGTGGATTGAGATAGCCAGGACGCAGATAGGCAGCGAGGGAGAAGATGGCTAGCTCGTCTCTCGGTAACTGACCTGACAGATGTCTCCCTTCTCCTCCAGACCGCAGGCGCTGCACTGGATCCTGCAATCCGGAGTCTCTATCCCCTGGAACGTGAGTTCATATTCCCGCTTGAGAAAGGCTGGACTGGCTCCTATGCCTATGTGAGACCAAGGCAGAACCTCATCCAGCGGCCGCTGGCGATGGGCGTAGAAGGCGGGATCTATACCCGTCTTGTCGAAGGCGCTGAGCCAGTTGCCATAGTTGAATCGCTCGCTCCAAGCATCGAATTTAGCCCCTGCTTGCCAGGCATGGTAGATAACCTTCCCCAGGCGGCGATCTCCTCGTGCCAGAATGGTCTCAAGCAGGCTGATTTTTGGGTCTTCCCATGAAAGGTGCGTTTTCGTCCGGCGCAGGCTGTTTCTCAGCAGACTGTGCTTCGCCTCAAGCTCCTCCTGGCTGTCCTGTGCCATCCATTGGAAGGGGGTGTGGGCTTTGGGAACGAAGGTGGACACGCTGAGCCTGATCCTGGGATACGAGCCTTTCCTGGCGTGTCGTATTCTGTCTACGATGCGCACGATTCCTTCCACATCGTCGATGGTTTCAGTGGGCAGACCGATCATGAAGTAGAGTTTGATGTTGGTCCACCCCTTCTCCAGAGCCAGTGCGATGGTTTCGATGATCCTTTCGTCAGGCACATACTTGTTTATGACCCTCCTCAGTCGCTCAGTGCCTGCTTCCGGTGCAAAGGTGAGGCCGGGCTTCTTGCCCAAGCTCAGGGATTCCATCAGCTTGACCGAGAAGCCGTCGATGCGCAGGCTGGGGAGTGACAAGGCCAGCATGCAGTCTCTGTGTTCAACAATCAGGCTGTTCACCAGAGAGTCAATGCCTGGATAGTCGGTGGTGGTAAGTGAGACCAGCGATATCTCATTGTAGCCGCAGTTGTTGATGATCTGTCGTACGGCCTCCCGTACTTCCTCGTGGCTCCGATGTCGTTGGGGACGGTAGATGATGCCAGCTTGGCAGAAGCGGCAGCCGCGCGTGCAACCGCGCTGGACCTCTACGGAGCCGCGATCATGGATCACAGAGATATAGGGAACGACCGGTCTGGTGGGTGGGGACGGCAACTGTGCAATTGTCCGGCTTTGGATGATAGGTTTCGCTTGGGAGACATTTGGGCGAAGTCCAAGAAACCTGCCGTCTGGTCTGTATTCCGCTCTGTAAAGGCTGGGAACATAGACTCCGGGTATCTCGGCCAGCCGCAGCAGGAGATCATGTCTTCTTAAGCCTTCTCTCTTACACCTGCGGTACTCCTCAATCAGTTCGACGGCCATCTCCTCCCCATCGCCAATGGCGAATGCATCAACGAAATCGGACATCGGCTCGGGGTTGAGTGTGCAACTGCCGCCTGCTATGACCAGGGGATGTGACTCAGACCGGTCACCGGCCAGGACCGGGATGCCGGCAAGGTCGAGCATATTCAGTACGTTGGTGTAGGTCAGCTCATAGCCCAGTGAGAAGCCGATGATGTCGAAATCAGCCAGCGGCCTGCCGGACTCCAGGCTAAGCAGCGGGATTCCTGATTGACGCATCGCCGTCTCCATGTCCACCCAGGGTGCAAAGGCTCTTTCCGCCAAGATTCCCGCACGGCTGTTCAGGATGTCATAGAGGATGGGCAATGCCAGGTTGGACATGCCAATCTCGTAGAGATCGGGGTAGACCAGGACGACTTTGACTTCGACATCAAGCCAGTCTTTTGTGATGCTATTCCATTCGCCGCCGGAGTATCGCCCGGGCTTGGTTACTTTGTTCAGTACGCTGTCCGGATATGACAAGGGCTCCTCGATTCTGGATGAAAGATGTGCCGGTTCTCACTTAGGGTGGATGTGCTGCGATGGCAAGGGTATTCCTCAGTGGTGTTGCTTCCTGATACCGATCTGTTCTATCGCGGGGCGTGAACGCGGATTGCAGTCACAGCACACCATCGCGATAAACACGCGCTCCCTTCGACGAGATTATAGTCTTCCACAGATACCGAACTCAACCTTGCCGGCGGGAATGAGACAGTTATGCAGACCTGTCGTTCGGGTGGACCGATATCACGTTTTGGGCCTTATCATTTTCATCACAATTAGTGGAAAAGTGCCCGGAGAAGGCGCGGCTATTCTTGACAGTAATCCTGTGTAGACTTACGATAGCATCGGCTTAGTGTGCTCACCGTGCTGGAGGAGCAGTGTAATTCAGTGGCCCAAAAATTAGCGGATCAGACGGTTATCAAGCTTGTTGTGCGCTTGAAGTCGCAAGGGTACGAGGTGAACCCGAACGCAGCGCTTCGCGGCAAATCGGGCACTGAGCACACCTTTGACTATCTTGTGCTGCGGCAGGATGGTTTCATGAACTTGATGGTCGCTCTGGAGGTAATCAGTGAGGCTGAAGACCCCGAGGTGAGCCTTCATAAGCTCTTCGCTTTCCAGGATAAGTGCACCGACTGCAACATTAAGCGGTCGATGGTGATTGCCTTCCCTCGTCTGAGTTTCGTGGCCAGCCAGTTTGCGCAGAAGGACGGTGTGGAGGTGCTCGACGAGGCTGCCATCAACATGTTTCTGGCTCGCTCGCCGGTCTCGCGCGGAGCATCGAAAGATGCGCAAGAGGGCTTCACTCAGAAGGCAGAGGCACTACAGGCACTCAGGGCTCGAGGCTACCGTGTCGATGAGTCTGTCAGGGTGGTCGGCAACTCAGGCACGGCTCACAACTTCGGTGCAATTGCCCTGTGGGATGATGGCTTCATACTATCCAGGCTTGCTATCGACCACCTTCCTGGTGATGTTGCGGATCAGGGAGAGGTGAGCCTTTTTGACGACAAGTGTGGAGACGCCGAGATCACCGAGAGGATGCTTCTGGTATCTGGTGAGCTTACTGACAGTGCCAGGAAGTATGCTGAACAGAAGAGAATCCAATTAGTCAGCCTTAGCGGGCGACGCATTGAAGCTGCTCCCGGGATCGAGTTGTCTCCTCAGTCTGTCGCCGAGACAGCGCCGAAAGCGCCAGCATCTGCGGCGGATTCAGCCTTGTCAGCGGCAGGTTTGGACAAGCCGGCGGAAGGAAAGAAGACGGAGCCCCTCGCCGAGGGCAGTGATGGCAAACCCGCAGGTGCCAAGGATACAGGCCTGAAGGGTACCGACGTCCCCGTTGTTGTTCCTCTTGCAGACTCCCGTCCCAGGGTTTTCTCGATGAGAAGCGTCATCGATCAGTTTCTGTCACCACAGGTGCGTCCGAAGCAGCCGGAAAAGAAGGCAGTACCAGTGAACTCCAAGACTGCCGGACCTGAGGCGGTGATGGCTGCAAAAGGAGAGGCGGCCAAGGCGGAAACGCCCATGGTTGCAGAAGTGAAAAGCGCCGAGGTGAAGGCGATCGAGGCGAAGACGGTAGAGGCCAAAGCGCCGGTGACGCCGGAGAAACCTGCGATTGCACAGACCAAAGCGGTGGGAGCCAAAGTTGCTGAAGTCAGGCTCGCGGAAGCCAAGGCTGCACCATCCGGGGACAGGATTGCGACTGCGAGGCTCAAACCTATAGAGGCCAAGGCCGTGCTGGTGGCCGAGAGGCCCGACGCAGCAGAGACAAAAGCCTCTGAAGCAAAAGTGGTGGAGGCAAAACCTGAAGACAGGGGTACTACAAGAGTTCCAAAACCAGTCTTGGGTGCGAGTGGTCAAGTCAAGGTGCCATTACCGAGCACCAAGGCAGAGCTGAAGCAACCTTCCGAAGAATCGATTGAGAAACCGGGCTTGGCTGAAAAGCCAAAAGCCGGTGTAACTGTGGCAACCCAGTCGAAACCCGTTGTTGAGAAGGCGGTTGCACAGAAACGCCCCGTGCCGGCAGCCCAAGCCAAAACTGTTAAGCAGCCTGAGCCGCCCCCGCCGGTGGTTGAGCAGGTTGTGGAGAAGCCCAAGATCAAGTTGCGCAAGGCAGTCCGCCCCGAGGCGCTGCAATTGGTCTCTGAGAGCACGGCCCGGAGATTCACGGTCCTGCCGATCAATGTGGCTGACAATGTCCTCGAGGTGGCCATGGTCAATCCCAGTGACTTGGCGACCATACAGGTTCTGGAACTCCAGAGCAAGATGAGGATAAAGGCTGTTGCTGCGGAGAAAAAGGAGATCCAGGACGCTATTGACTTCAACTACAAGGGTTTTGGCCAGATTGCCGAACAGATCTCGCACATAGACACGGGTGCCGATGCAAATGCCGGGCCGGATCTGGTGGCGGCAACTGCTAACGCCCCGGTGGCTGCCGCTCTCAATCTCATAGTCGAGGAAGCCGTCAAAGCCAGGGCATCGGATATTCATATTGAGCCGGAGGAGAAGAGGCTGCGCATCCGCTACAGGATAGACGGAGTCCTGCACGAGGTCATGTCCCTGCCCATCAAGATACACCCGCCTCTTACCTCCAGGGTGAAGGTGATGTCAGACCTGAATATTGCTGATCACCTGCGGCCGCAAGACGGTCAGTTCTCGGTGGAGGTCAAAGGGAAGGCGGTAGATGTTCGTGTTGCCACCAGCCCCACGATTCACGGTGAAACGGTGGTGATGCGTCTTCTGGACAAGTCCATGGCCATAATGGACCTGTCTCAACTGGGGTTTATCCCGGAATCCCTGGAGAGGTATCAGAAGATGCTGTCAGTGCCATTCGGCATGATCTGCGTGAGTGGACCGACGGGAGCCGGCAAAACTACCACCCTCTATGCTTCGCTGAACACCATGGACAAGATCACCCGCAATGTCATCACTGTGGAAGACCCGGTAGAGTACCGCTTTGAGGGCATGAAACAGATTCAGGTCAACCCCAAAGCAGGGCTTACATTTGCCAGTGTGCTGCGTTCGATGATGCGTCTTGACCCCGATGTCATACTCGTGGGCGAAATCCGTGACGCCGAGACGGCGGGCATCGCGGTCAAGGCCGCTCTCACCGGTCACCTAGTCCTGTGTTCTATCCATGCCAATGATGCTGTGAGTGTTATATACAGATTACTGGATTTGGGTGTAGAGCCGTTTATGGTGGCTTCCGTTATTACCGGGACGATTGCTCAGCGTATGGCGCGGCGGGTATGCAGCAACTGTGCTACGGAGATCAAGCCTACCCCGGTTGAGGCGGCAGCTTATGAAAGCGTGACTGGGGAGAAACTGGAGAGCTTCATGTCCGGCAGCGGTTGTGACTTCTGTTCCTTCTCCGGCTACAAGGGCCGGCTGGGTCTTTACGAAATCCTGGCTATGACAGACGAGACAAGGGCTTTGATACTGAAGGGAGCGACTACGTCTGAGCTGCGACAGCAGGCAGTCAAGGATGGGATGGTCACCCTGATCAAGGATGGCATGCTCAAAGTAAAAGCAGGACTAACCACTGTATCCGAGGTGTTGCGCAATGCATACTCGATCGAATAGAGGATTAATGGCTCGATCCATGGTTGCAAGCGGTCTAAATGATGGGGTCTCCCTGGGGACGAATTCAGTGACAGCTCGATGCAATGAGCTGCGAAAATGGAGGGAGAAATGCAGTACCAATATGTAGCCTATAACCCGCAGAAACAACTGGTGAAAGGAAAGCTCGATGCGCCGAGTGAAGCAGTGGCGCTTGATCTCCTCAACTATGGCGGCCTCAAGATATTGACCATAAAGGAGACCAAGCCGCTGATCGATATGGAAAAGGTCAGGGCGGCCACCTACAAGGTGAACAATCGAGATGTGATCACTTTTTCCAAGCAGCTTGCTCTGATGATCGAGTCAGGCTTTGACGTAACTTCCTCTCTTGATCTGCTGGAAGGGCAGATGGCTAACAAGGCCTTGAAGAAGGCAGTGAAAGAAATAACGAAGGATATCCGAAACGGCATGAAGCCTTCTCAGGCTTTTGCCCAGCATCCTTTGGCTTTCTCTGACCTCTACTGTCGCACCATTGCCGTTGCTGAAGAGACGGGCAATATGGAGAAAGCGTTGCGCCAGATGGCGGACCATATAGAGAAGAACGCCAACACTTCGAAAAGGGTTCGTGGTGCTCTGGCATACCCGGCTTTCATGATGCTGCTGGCCGTCGGCGTGGTTGCCGTCCTGGTGGGATTTGTAGTGCCGCAGTTCTCGAAAATGTATGACCAGCTTGGGGTGAAGCTGCCGCTGGCTACCAGGATTCTTCTCTCGGTCACCGACTTCCTGCGTCAATGGGGCCTATGGATGTTTCTGGTCCTGGTGGCCGTGGTAGTGGCAGCCTTCGCGATGACCAGGTCTGAAGACGGCAAGTATCAGCGTGACAAACTGATTCTCAGGATACCTCTGTTGGGACGTATCATCATCCTGACTGAGCTTGGCCGTGTCGCGTCCACAATATCCACGTTGTTCCGTGCCGGTGTGCCATTGCCGGAGATACTGACTCTGGCTTCCAACTCGTGCACTAACAGGGTCCTTGCCCGAACCCTGACAGACGTAAGACAGGAAATGCTCCAGGGACAGGGGTTGTCGCGCCCAATGTCGGTCAGGCCCATCTTTCCGCCTCTCATAGTGCAGATGGC
>CAYYWI010000040.1:0-21005 GCA_964475375.1 uncultured Dehalococcoidia bacterium | reverse complement strand
TACCTGTTACCTATGTGTTTAGTGAATGTGCAACCAGTGTATCGAGTTTGTACCGAAATGGCCCCTCTCCCTCGATGGGAGAGGGCAGGGAGAGGGTGAACCATACCCAACCCCCAGCTAGAACAGCCCCCGAACATGGCCGGTCTCAACGTCAACGTCGATCCTGCGGAAAGCCGGATCAGAGACGGTCCCCGGCATCAGGCTGATCTTGTCGGTCACCGGGCACAGGAAGCGCGCACCGGTGTATACCAGCACATCGCGGATCGGCAGCGCCCAGCCCTTTGGCACGCCCTTGATATCAGGATCGTGCGTCAGACTGAAATGCGTCTTGACCATGACCGTAGAGTAGTCATCGTACTTGTGCTCGGCTTCGAGAGCCTTGGCCTTGTCCTCTGAGTCGAACTTCCAGTCAACGCCGTCGGCCCCGTACACCACCTGCGCTATCCTCCGCACCCTGTCGCGCAGCTTCATCTCCGGCGGGTAGAGGAAGTGGAACGACGTCTTATCTTTGCACGTCTCGATGACGGCCTCGGTCAGCTCCTGAGCACCCTCGCCGCCATCAGCGAAGTGTGTTGAAACAGCACAGCGGGCTCCCGCAGCCTCGGCGGCCCGCCGGATCATGTTGAACTCGGCCTTGGTGTCCGTGGGGAAGGCGTTGATGCAGACCACCGGCCTAAGCCCCGAGGTCTTGATGACGCTGATGTGGTGCAGCAGGTTCGGCAGGCCCTTCTCCAGCAGCTCCAGGTTCTCTTTCTCGTATGCGGGCGGCAGGTGCGGCAACCCCGGTATCACCTTGGGGCCGCCGCCGTGCATCTTCAGCGCTCGAGTGGTAACCACCAGCACCGAGGCGCTGGGCGTCAGCCCGCTCAAACGGCACTTCACGTTCCAGAATTTTTCGAAGCCGATGTCGGCGCCGAAGCCGCTCTCTGTGACATGGTAATCGAACATCTTCAGGCCGATGCGGTCGGCGATTATTGACGATTGCCCCAGCGCGATGTTGGCAAACGGCCCGGTGTGAACCATGATGGGCTGGTACTCCACGGTCGAGCAGAGAGTGGGGTTGATGGCGCTGCGCATCCACGCAGTCATGGCACCGGCCACCTCCAGGTCGCCGGTGGTGACCGGACGGCCCCACTTGTCGTAAGCCACCGTGATCTGGCCGATCCTCTGGCGCAGGTCTTTGAGGTCCCGCACGATCGAAAGGATGGCCATGACCTCGGAACTGGCGGCGATGCCGAAGCGGGACTGCATGGCGTAACCGTCCATGCGAGCGCCCAGGCCGATGACGATATTGCGCAGGCCCTGGGCGCAGAAATCCATGATCCAGCCCATCTCCACGCGCGTGGGATCGATATCCAGGCGGCGCATGTGGCTGAGCCGGGCCAGTTGCTCGTCCGTGTAGTTGCGCTCGTGCTGCATCCTGGCGGTGAGCGCCACCATGGCCAGATTGTGGGCGTTGGTGACGTCGTTGATATCGCCAGTCAGACCCATGGAGAACTCGGCCATGGGGATGAGCAGGGAATTGCCACCACCCGCCGCCGTTCCCTTCACGTTCATAGTCGGGCCGCCCGAAGGCTGTCGGATGCACCCGCCGGCGCTGAGTCCCTTCTTGCCGAGGCCCTCGATGAGACCGAGCGTGGTCGTGCTCTTGCCCTCGCCAAGTGGGGTGGGGGTGATTCCGGTCACCTCGATGTATTTGCCGTCGGGCTTCTGTGCGAGACGGTTGATGATCTTGATGAAATCGAGCTTGCAGACCCGGCCGTAGGGAATGACCTCGTCCGGGGCCAGGCCCAGCTTGTCCCGCCACTCGTCCGGAGTCGGCAGGTTCTTCTCCGCCGCCTCGGCTATTTCCCAGGCTTTCATCTTGGTAGTGTCGTAGGGCACAGAAACCTCCTTGGCTGCCATCTTTCGAGTCTAGGGGGAACTCAACCGTGACGCTGCACTGCCGGCCGCATCTCGGCAGCGCGAACCGTGTTCACCATGAGCATGGTCACCGTCATCGGGCCGACACCACCGGGCACCGGCGTGATGGCCTTGGCTTTCTCCTTGATGGCATCGAAATCGCAGTCGCCAACCAGCCGGGTTCCCGTCTTCTTGGAGGCGTCGGGGATGCGGTTCACGCCCACATCGATGACCACGGCTCCTTCCTTCACCATGTCCGCCGTTATGACCTTGGGGCTGCCCATGGCGGCCACCAGAATGTCAGCCTGGCGCGTGATCTCGGCCATGTTCCTTGTCCCCGTGTGGCAGATGGTGACCGTGGCGTTGGCGCCGGGCTTCTTCTGCATCAGGATGGCCATCAGGGGCTTCCCCACCAGATTGCTGCGCCCGCAGATGACCACGTGTTTCCCCTCGGGGCTGTTGCCGCTGCGGATGAGCAACTGCTGCACGCCGTGGGGAGTGCACGGCAGGAAGTTCGGCTCACCGATCAACATCCGCCCCACATTGACGGGATGGAAGCCGTCTACATCCTTCAGCGGGTCGATGGCGTTCAGAACCTTATCCTCGTCGATGTGCCTGGGCAGCGGCAATTGCACCAGAATGCCGTGGAATCTGGGATCGCTGTTGAGTTCGGCTATCCTGGCCAGAAGCTCCTGCTCATAGGCGTTTTCCGGATAGACGATGGTCTCGGAGTAGATGCCAAGCTCAGTGCTGGTCTTGCTCTTGCCGGAGACGTAGGAGACCGAAGCCGGGTCCTCGCCGACGCGAACCATTACCAGTCCCGGCGTGACGCCTTTGGCCTTGAGATCAGCTATTTTTGACTTCAGCTCCTGGCGGATGTCTTCAGCGATCCTGGTGCCGCTTATCAGTTCTGCAGCCATTATTCAGTTGTCTCCTCTCGTTCCGGGCTTCCGGCAGATGGCGGTGGAGAGATGGCGGTACCAGTGCCGGTGGGCAGCAAGACGGAAACGTGTTCGAAAGCCAGCCGTGATCTCTTCTCCCAGATCGAACGAATTATATCATCGCAAAGAGAGAGCGGACAATTTGTGTTGGCGGAAAGGCGCATTCTACAGGGCTGAAGTACGTGTCGCGGTGCTAGAGAGATTGGCAAACCATGGGAGTTCGTACCTTGACTGTGCGTCAGACCCAGTCGTATGATTCGCCCAGTGAACCGCTACGCCATAAACAGATAATCTAAGTTGCCTTGAAGATGCACCCACTGGACCAGTGGTGAGGGGGCAGGGTCAACCATTGTCACATGGCTAAATCAAACAACGGACACGGAGATGATCGCAAGGCGCTCCCCCCTCTGCTGGACGAGTTCCGATCTGCTCTTCTGGACGAGATCGAAGTGGCCAAAAGGGAGGCTTCAAGCGGCGCCGTCCCACTCACCGAAGGTCACAAGGTCGGCCAGCAAGGCGGTGCATTCCAATATGCATTCTTAATCGACTCCATTCTAAATGCTCCTGATGGATCACCGGGAGACCTGATTGTTCCTGGCAAGCCTCCCATGGCTGTGACCATACTGTCGGTCGAAGGCTTGCGCCTCCTGTTGAGTGCGGAAACCGATCTGGGCGAATTCGTGCCCTCTGCGCGACTCCAAGCCAATCTTGCAGTCCTCATGCGAAGACTCGTGCAGAGGATTGAGGCCAATGCGTCTGCCAAGAACCCTGGAGCTTCAAGAATGCTGGGCACAAACCCTGTGGATGGGAGTCCGCGGGCACCCAAAAATGCGCCGAAGCTAGCATTGAATGAGCTTCAGACTTCTGCACTCGAAAGTGCCCTTGGACGCAACCTCACGGTCATCTGGGGCCCACCTGGTACAGGCAAAACACGAACTATTGGAGCCATAGCTCAGGCACTTCATGACCTGAACCGTACGGTTCTGATCGTGTCCCACACAAATACTGCTGTTGACCAGGCGATAAAGAACGTTGCGCGAGCCATGCACGATCACCTGGAAGATGGGAGCGTGATCCGCATAGGCGAGGTTAAGGACAAGCAACTCGGCTCCGACTACCCCGACGTGTTACTCAAGGAACAGGTCCGGCGGCAGTCCAAGGCACTGGCTGAGTTGCGGGACACGTTGGATTCGCAGAGAACGACACTGAGTCATGAAGAAGACGTCATTCGACGCCGAATCTTCGTGACTGAATGGGTGGAGGAGTCAAGAACTGCGATCACCTCATGTGGTGCGCACCTTCAGAATCTGAGCAACTGTCAGGAAAGATTGACCTCCAGGAAGAACACGCTAGGCGAGTTGGAGGGCAAGCGCCCGGAGCTTGTCGCGCTGAGAGATCGGGCGCTGCACATTCTGAAGCTCAGAAGGACCATTGCCGATAGTAAGCATGAAAGGTCACTGCTGGAGAACCAGTTGGCTGAGAACGCCCTCGATTGGGAGGAGGCGAACCGTCAGATACAAGAGCAGGATAGCCGCCTCGATGAAGCACGCCGCATTAGTCCGATACGGGATGAACGTGCAAAGTATCCCAGCACGGCTGAACAGAAATCGATTATCGAAACACTATCGGGAGACATGCTGGATAAGATATATGAACTGAACCAGGCACGACTCAGACTTGAAGCCGCAGCCGCGACCCTGGAGGAAATCCGCAACGCTGGGCCAGCCACACGTTTCTTCAGACGCCTGCCAAAAGCAGAGGAGCAGGCAGCCGTTGTCAATGACCTGACTAAGAAGATTACTGTCTTGGAAACAGAACTGACGGCAGCCAGGGCTGCGCATGCATCGGCAACCGACAGACTGAGCAAGATTATCGAACTTGAAAGCCAACTATCACAACACGGCACAATCGGCAGCTTGCGCGATGAACTCGCCAGGCAAACCATGTTGGAAGATACACTGCACAGGCTAAACAGTAGAAGAGCCGAGATTGAGTCCGGTATTGATGAGTTGCGCAGCACGACAGAAGAGCTGAAGCAGGAAGAAACTCGGTACGCTACGGCCCTTGGGGGTGATGCACAGAGAGAGTACGACCAGGCTGTGGCCCAATTGCTGCAACACCAGGAATGCCATGACAGCGTTGTCTTACTAGAAGCCGAGATGGGGGAACTACGGATGAGATTCGCTCTGGCCCTATCTCCCCTCCTGACCCAGTTGCTTCATTGGGGGGAGGTCCCGCAAGAGCTGTCAGGATTAGGACTAGAGCAGAAGTTCGAACTGGTATGCGGAGCGCATAGGAGACACGCGGCTGAGTGTGGCACGGCCGATGTCTCTGCTCTGAAGGGTAAGGCAGACTCCCTGCACTCAGAAGTGCTGCGACTGAACTCAGAGATCGCTGGCATAGACGAGCGTCTGTCAGATGTGGAACGCCAAGTCATAGCTGGTGCACGAATTGTTGGTGCTACTCTTACAAAGACTTACTTGAGCGATGATATTCAGGCTCGCAAGTTCGATACGGTAATTCTGGACGAGGCATCCATGGCGCCTATCCCCGCCCTCTGGACGGCGGCCCTGCTTGCCGAGAACAACCTTGTGTTAGTCGGTGATTTCAGGCAACTTCCGCCAATAGTGATTTCGACCAACGAACTTAGTACTAAATGGCTTGGGCGCGACATCTTTGAAGCTTCAGGCATCAAAGCTCTGTACGAGAACGGGAATCCACCACCTCACTTCGTACAGCTGAAGGAGCAGAGGCGGATGCTGGCTGAGATCGCTACAGTCGCGAACCAGTTCTACAATGATTCGTTGGAGACTCCGCCCGACCCGCCAGAAGGGCTGGAGAGGTTCCGCGGCTGGTGCGTGGGTGACTGGCTCAACAAGAGTCCTGTCACACTGGTTGACACGGGCAATCTCAACGCATGGGTCACCAGTGTCGTCAAAGGCGGCAGGGCGAGCAGACTGAACTTCTTGTCGGCTACCGTTGCGGTAGACCTGGCCGAGCAGCTTCTCTCACCAGATCGCCCCAAGAGAGGAGAAGGATCACCAAAACGAATCATTATTGTGTCGCCCTATAGCCCACAGGCGAAGCTGACCAGGATCCTTCTGAAAGAGAACCCAAATGTCCGCGACGATGTGGAAGCCGGGACAGTCCACAGCTTCCAGGGATCTGAGGCGGACGCTGTCATTTTCGACCTGGTGGTGGACGAGCCTCATTTCCGCGTCAATCTGTTCATGCGGGACTTGGACAAACAAATTAAGCCTCTTCTGAACGTCGGGCTGACGCGCGACAGATTCCGGTTATTTGTTTTGGGTGACTTCACATATTGCCAGTCCAAGGGCGGACAGGCCTTTCTCGCCAAGACACTGATTCCATTCTTGGTGAACTCATTTCCGCGTGTAAGCGCACTTGATCTGCTTCCAGAGGGGCTGGCCGCAAGGGCAGCAAGAGCGCAGATGACGTTGCTGGGAGGCAACATCGAGCCAGATTCAGATCGGCTAGTCCTCACCCAAGCAGACTTCTATCGGGTTCTGTCTGCCGACTTTTCACAAGCTAAGCGACGTATCATCATCTATTCCCCGTTTATGACTGAAGGTCGGGTGTCGTACCTGATGCCTCAACTTGCTGCAGCATGCTCAAGGGAAGTCACCGTCATTCTGATAACGAAGTCACATTCTGAGCGATCACCCTCTGAACTCGCTCGAATCAGGAAGATCGAGTATCAACTCTCGACAATCGGAGTGATTGTGATGCATAAAATGAGAATGCACGAGAAGCTCGTCTTCATCGACGATGACATCACCTGGGTTGGTTCTCTGAACCCGCTGAGTTACTCAGACACCAGGGAGACAATGGAGAGGAGGAAGAACGAGGCCGTCCTGAGTGACTACTTCCAAGCGCTGCGCCTTTCTGATCTCATTGGTGTCCAAGGGACTGAGGAATCCAAGTGCCCGATCTGTGGATCAGAAATGGTCGCAGCCGAGGGGGCTGAAGAGCCATACTACTGGCGCTGCGTAAATGACGACTGCTACACTCGCGGAATAGACCAGCCGTATCCCTTTGACGGTGTACTCACATGCGGTTCAGGGGGCTGTAACGCACGGCTCGAATTCGGTTGGTGGGGAGGGAAACCCTATTGGCGATGTACCAAGAATCCTCACCATCGCCAGAGGATATTCAGATCCCACTTACGCCTACCGAAGATGGCAGGGTTGATACCGAGGAGCGAACAACACAAGATCTACCGCATTCTCGGAATTGGGGAGAACCAGTTCCGACTGGTTGACGGAGTGCTCACATGCGTCATCTGCAACGCTCCGGTCCAATTCGCCTATTGGGGAGACGAGCCACACTGGTGCTGCTCCCAGAATCCTCTCCACCGCCGGAAGATACTCGAATCTGACCTCCGGTCTCACAGGATGGCAGGGCTGGTACCAAGAAAGGAACAACGCAAAGTATGCCTGATTCTTGGGATCAATGACCTCGCATCTCACATATCGCGCGCGGACAGCGAAATGGCACAGCAGACAAGGCTATTCGATGAGTCCGAGTAGCTCTGTGCCGGCACATATTGGCGACTTCGTACATTCTCCGTTGGCGCTTCCCAAATCGCTGAGCCGACATCGTGCTCTTGTCCCAGAGGCAACTCACGTCGGGGATCTGACGCTCACCAAAACCGTGGGCAATCACAAGGAGTTGCCCCATATGAATGTGGCGCAGGGGTGATCAGCGTGGCGAACCTCCCCTGCCAGGGATTGGGAAGAAGTTGGCATCCTGGTATGGAAACCTCATACTATGTGGGAGTGCATCTGATAGATGGTATTCCCGGAAGCTCCGAGGCATTGCTGAAGAGTAAGAGCCTCTCTTATTCAGTACAATGATCGTTCTGCATCTCTCGCATCACCCCAACGGGTATTATCTCTGGGCTGAGAAAACGCCTGAACCATCCCTCCACCATCCGAGGCAGACAACAAAGAAGTCGGCAGTGTCAGCGCATCCCTTTGAGGCAGGAGTCGATGGGCTGAAAGAGGCGCTGATATCCATTGGGAGCAGCGTCAAGTTATCGAAGCAGAACACTGAAGCGGTATATGCCTGGCTGCCATCCCAAGGCGGTCTGCCGCTGGCTTCTGCACCGTTCGTCGCCGCGCCGTTAGAAACAAGAGCCAAGGTAAAGGTCACGCCCTGGAAGGTCACTGCCAGGCCGCTTGGCTTTTCTGAGATGAGTGATCTCCTGGCCCACTGTGCCGAGCGTCCCGTACCGGCTCGCGGAGTGGTCGCCGGCGCGGATGTGCGCTGGTTCGTGGAAGCGCTGCGTGTCTCTATGGCTTTCGTCCTTCGACAATGCTACCTGCCGGGCGTTCGAGAGGAGGCCGGAGAAATCCGGGCCCGATGGATGCTTGTCTTCGATGATGCAGGTCGGGAACATGTCCTGAGCCTGGTCAGCCGCATGCCGGGCGCCTGCCGCTGTCTCTCGGAAGAAGGCACATCCTCACCACCCGATAGTTCGCCGCGGGCTGTGGCTGAGCAGTTCATCGCTGATGCTGTGGACAGCTTTGTCTCTGAGTCAAACACTCCCCCGATCACCGGCGCCGGTAAGCAGAAGCGCTCTTTTGACAGTGTCCATGATGCCTGGCTGGCGGCACTGTGCTCGCCTGACGCCACGATTCAATGGCAGGATAAGACACAACTGAAGGAACTGGCGCAACAGATTCGCCAGTGGCGGCGGCCCCTTCGACTTTCGACGCATGCGGACTACCGTCTGGTGTTTCGACTCGACGAGCCTGAGAAAGATGCCAGAGCCAGTTCCACCGGTCCCGAGCACAATTGGCGCGTGATCTATCTCCTCCAGCCCAAGGATGACCTGAGCCTGCTCCTGCCTGTGGCGGACCTCTGGAGGCCTCGCACCCGGAGCGCAAGATGGCTTAAGAAGCACGAGGGCAATCCGCAAGAGTACGTGCTTGCCGCGCTGGGACAAGCGGCCGGGTTGTGTCCGGAGGTCGGGGACAGTCTCGCCCGGAAGCAACCGGGGGGGGTTCTTGCTCGATACCCCAGGAGCACATCGGTTTTTGACAACAAGCGCCGCTGTGCTGTCATCCGCCGGATTCGGCGTATTGCTCCCTTCGTGGTGGACGCGAAAAGGGTCGCGGCAGAAGCTGTCGGTCCGCCTTCATGTCAAGAGTCCCCAGACCCAGGCTGCCGCAAGCCTGTCGACGATGACGGTATGTGAATTCGACTATGAGCTGGCGCTTGGCGGCGAACACCTCTCCATTGAGGAACTGCAGGCCCTCGCTGCGCTCAAGACGCCTCTCGTCAAACTGCGGGGCGTCTGGGTCGAACTCAATCCTGAGCAGATCCGGGCAGCCGCTGATTTCTGGGAGCGGCATCCCTCCGACCACTCCACTGTTGGTGACATCGTCCGCACGGCGCTGGGTGGTGGCGAGGTCGAAGGGCTGCCGGTGGAAGGCGTACAAGCAGAGGGATGGGTGGAGGACCTTCTGAAACAACTTGAAGGAGAGCGCCAATTCCAGGAACTGGCCTCCCCGGAGGCCTTTGCCGGGGCGCTTCGTCCATATCAGCAGCGCGGATACTCCTGGCTCACCTTCCTGCGGCAGTGGGGGCTGGGTGCATGCCTGGCCGACGACATGGGTTTGGGGAAAACTATCCAGACACTGGCGCTGCTTCAACGGGAACGCGAAAGAGGCGAGACGCGGCCTGTGCTGCTGGTCTGCCCGACTTCGGTGGTCAACAACTGGCGCAAGGAAGCGGAAAGGTTTACCCCGAATCTCCCCGTGCTCATCCATCACGGCACTGACCGCCGCCGGCAGAAAGCCTTCCGGAAGGCTGCCATGGAGCACGCGCTGGTTGTTTCAAGCTACAACCTCCTCCATCGCGACTTGGAGTCCCTCAAGGATGTCTCCTGGGCAGGCATCGTCCTTGATGAGGCCCAGAACATCAAGAACCCGGAGACCAAACAGTCCCATGCTGCGCGTTCCCTTTCGGCTGATTACCGCATCGCCCTGACCGGCACGCCGGTGGAGAACCACGTCGGCGATCTGTGGGCAATCATGGAGTTCCTCAATCCCGGGCTGCTCGGATCGCAGGCTGAATTCAAGGGTAAGTTCTTCAAGCCCATCCAGTTGCAGGGGGATACGGAAGCGACCGAGCGTTTGAAGCACCTGACCGGTCCCTTCATCCTGCGGCGGCTCAAGACGGACAAAACGGTTATCTCCGATCTCCCGGAAAAGATGGAGATGAAGGCCTATTGCACCTTGACCAAAGAGCAGACATCGCTCTATGCCGCTGTGATCAAGGAGGTCGAGGAATCCCTTGACGGGGCCGAGGGCATTCAGCGTAAGGGACTCATCCTCTCGACTCTGGGCAGGCTCAAGCAGATATGCAACCATCCGGCGCATTTCCTCGGCGACAACTCAGCCATTGACGGGCGGTCCGGCAAGCTGAGCCGGCTGGTCGAGATGATGGAGGAGGTCATAGAATCCGGAGATCGGGCTCTCATCTTCACCCAGTATGCGGAGATGGGTTTGATCCTCCAACGCTACCTGCAGGAGATTTTTGGGCAAGAGGTCCTTTTCCTGCACGGCGGCGTCCTCAGAAAGCATCGTGACCGGATGGTGGAGCGCTTCCAGCAGGAGGGTCCGGGTCCCTCAATCTTTATTCTCTCCCTGAAGGCGGGCGGCACCGGCCTCAATCTCACTCGCGCCAGCCAGGTCTTTCATTTCGACCGCTGGTGGAATCCTTCGGTGGAGAACCAGGCCACCGATCGGGCCTTCCGCATCGGGCAAACGCAAAAGGTGCAGGTTCGCAAGATGATCTGCGCCGGCACCCTGGAAGAGCGCATCGATGAGTTGATCGAGCGCAAGACCGCGGTCGCCGAGACGGTTGTTGGAACCGGGGAACAGTGGCTTACAGAGCTGTCCAACAGCGATCTGAAGAAGATCATCGCCTTGAGCCGGGAGGCAGTGGGAGACCAGCTATGAGCTATTTCAGGGATTTCTACCCGTACCCGCCCAGCATTCCTCGTGAGGCCAAAGGGGGCATCAAGGCCCACTCCCAGCGCGGGGCTTTTGCGGACAAATGGTGGGGGAAGCGCTGGATCAAGGTGCTGGAGGGCTTCGGCATCGGAGCGCGCCTGCAGCGCGGCCGTGCCTACGCCCGGCGGGGGCAGGTGCTCGACCTCCACATCAGTGATGGTGGTGAGATCAGCGCTCGCGTCCAGGGGTCGCGCCCCGAACCATATGAAGTTATCCTTCAACTGATGCCCTTGGACATCCCGGAGTGGGAGAGGGTGGTGGCAGTCCTGACTGAACGTCCGGCCTATGTCGCCAAGCTGCTGGCCGGGGAGATGCCGGAGGACATCGAGGAGGTCTTTGCCCAAGCCAAGCTCTCGCTGTTCCCGGCGACGCAAGATGACCTCGAAACCGAGTGCACCTGTCCGGATTGGTCTAACCCCTGCAAGCACATCGCCGCGGTGTACTATCTGCTGGCCGAGGCTTTCGATCAAGACCCCTTCCTGCTCTTCAAGCTCAGAGGCATGGATCGGGAAAGCCTCCTGCATCTGGTGTTGGGAACGGTACAACAGGAAGAGGAGAGCGAATCAGAGGTGTTGCCGGGAGAGCCGCTACCCTCCGATGCCGTGCAGTTCTGGGGAGGCCCGGAGTTGACTCCTGTCGACTTGGGTGAAACCACGTTGCCGACCTCTTCTGCCGCCTTGGCCAAGCGCCTCGGGGCCTTCCCCTTCTGGCGAGGCAGCAGCGACTTGCAGGAGGCGCTCACCCTGATCTACAGGAAGGCATCTCAGGCAGCCTCGGACAGGGATGCTATCTAAGGAGTGTGGGCCCGGGGGTTTGGTGACGTTATTCCTGTCGTCTACTGTGGCGTCGTTCATCGTGGCTGTCGGGTCACCGGCCCGACGCTTGGTCCCACCAAACAAACCGGCAGGTCAGGTCTCGGACCTGACACTCACCCAGAGAAACGATGCTGATGCTTCGCTTCTCACATTCTCCATCGTCCTTGCTCTGCATTAAAGAGCGCGAGGCTGCCCAAGTCGGCGTTGTCCATATGGTAAGGTGTCATTGCGAGAAGCGAAGCGACGAAGCAATCTCGGGGTGGCGGGCAGGAATCGAGGGATTGCCGAGCCTTCTCCTCGCTCGGCTCGAAGAATGGCTCGCAATGACAGGTGAGAAGCGGGGAGGCTGTGGGTTCGGGTTCAAAGCGGATTCTGCTTTTCTGGACATATCGGTGCCTATGCACGTATAATTAATCTGCTTTACCGATGGCTGCTAAGTTCCAACTCATCCCCGGTGGCACGGTTACTACCCCGACAGGCTTTTCTGCCGGTGCTGTTCACGCCGGTATAAAGACCAAAGGCGATCGTGTCCTCGACTTGGGCATCCTCTACTCGGAAGTCTCTTGTACGACCGCAGGCGTTCTCACCACCAACAAGGTCAAGGCCGCTCCCGTCGTTGTGTGCCAGGAGAGGCTGTCTCAAAAGAAGGCCAGGGCTGTGGTGGTCAACTCCGGTTGCGCCAATGCCTGCACGGGTGAGCAGGGGCTGGCCGATGCCAAGGAGATGACCGGCCTGGTCGCCAAGAAGCTGGGCATTCCCCAAGCGGAGGTGCTGGTCGCCAGCACGGGAGTAATCGGCGTTCCCCTGCCCATGCCCCGCGTCCGCACCGGAATCGAGCGGATCGTCATTGCGCGCGACGGTGGCCATCAACTGGCCAGAGCCATCCTGACCACTGACACCAATCCCAAGCAGATCGCTGTCAGCGCCAAGGTTGGCAACGCGAAGATCACGGTGGGTGGCATTGCCAAGGGGGCGGGGATGATCTATCCGAACATGGCCACCCTGCTATGTTTCTTGACAACCGATGCCAAGCTGGATCCCAGACTGGCTGAATGGGCTTTGCGGGGAGCCGTTGACTCATCTTTCAATATGATTGCGGTGGACAATGATACCAGCACCAATGACACTGTGCTGCTGATGGCCAGTGGTCTGGCGGGTAATCAGCCGATCAAGGATGGGACGGCTGAGGCCGAGGCCTTCAAGGCAGCTCTTCAGGAGGTCTGCATCTACCTGGCCAAGCGTGTGGTGCGTGGCGGCGAGGGGGCAACCAGGCTCATCGAGGTCAGGGTGGAAGGGGCAGCCAGCGAGAATGACGCTCGATTGGCGGCTCGCGCAGTGGCAAGTTCATCGCTGGTCAAGTCTGCCGTACATGGTGCGGACCCCAACTGGGGCCGGGTGGTGGCGGCGGTGGGGCGCAGCGGTGCGCAGATCGATCAGTCCAAAGTAGACCTGTATCTGGACGAGATCAACCTTCTCAAGGCCGGCTGTCCGGTTTCGTTCGATGTCGAGAAGGCTCGGAAAGTACTCAAAGGCGAAGAAGTGCCTCTTCGGGTAAACCTCAATGCGGGCAAAGACTCGGCGGTGGCTTGGGGCTGCGACCTGTCAGCCGAGTACGTTACTATTAACAGCGCCTACTCTACCTGAGTGCTGCCGGGCAAGTTCTCTACAATCATTCAGCATTGACCTTCTTTATCCACTCCCAAGCTTCCATCAGATCCTTGGCGTAGAAATCAGCCTCGGGTTCCTGGTCTTTGCGCCTGGGGTTTCGCACCAGGACCACCGGCATGCCGCTTCTCTTGGCTCCTTCGATGTCCCTCTCGGGATTGTCGCCGATATAAAGCGCCTCAGCCGCTGGTATCTCGAGCAATCCATAGGCGATGCCGAATATCCTCGGATCGGGCTTCCTGAACCCCAGGTAAGTGGACAGCACGATGTAGGGGAAGAACTGGTTGAGTCCCAGCATCTTCACCTCTTCCAAGGCAAATACCTTCTGGGCATCGGAGACCAGAGCCATGGGATATCCGGCCCTCTTCATCTCCGCGAGCACCGGCATGGTGTCTGGAAAGAGCTGGAACCGTTCCCTGCTCAAAAGCCGGAACAGCCGGCAGCACGATTCGGCCATGAAGGGGTTACCAAGTTGGTGACGTCTCAGGACATTCTTGAAGACGACCTCCAGGTCTACCTCAGGGTAGCGTTCGTGCTTGGACTTCAGGTGTTTGTTTCTCTCTGTTTTGAGTTCATACCTGAGCTGTTGCTCGTCGATATCTGCCCCGTAATACTGCATGTAGAGGGCCAGATAGTGGAAGACCTCCGGCTTGTCTTCGTTGGTCCAGATGTCTACCAGCGTGCCGTAGTGATCGAAGACGACAGCCCGTATTTTAGGCATCGCTTGGCCTCCCTCATCAGCTGTCTCCGGTATGGCAGGTCCAGCCAGTCGTTTCTGGCGATCCGCAGCAAGCCGAGCGCCATGAAGAGTGGAATCCGACCGGTGATGTCACGGAAGGACTGGGTGCCGCCGTTATCTCGGTGATCTACGTTGTACTCCCACAGGAAGTGACCGATGAATGGCTCGGCTGCCCAGGCGTTGCCGGTGCGCCACATGAAGTGGTGTTTCAGTTCTGCGGCCATGAATCCCAGGTCCCAGCAGCGGTCGCCGGACATCATCCGTTCGAGATCGATGCCGCTGACATTGTTTTGATGGAAGAGGAAGTTGGTGGGTGTGGCATCGCCGTGAACGATGACCTCCCTGTCGACAGCCAGGATGCCGGGGTTGTTTCGCCACGGCGCTGCGTGGTGCTCAATCGAGCCTCTTTGGAAATCGCCCAGGGGACCCTTTACCAGAGAGTCGAGCATCTTGTTCAAGTACCGGCCGGCGGCATCGATTGACAGAGGGCGATCGGTTTGGCTGTTGCGATGAAGCTTGGAGAAGAACCGGGCCAGGTGGCTCAGTCTTTCGAACAGGCTGCCATATCGCTGCTCGTAGATGGCTGATGCGATGTAGTAGTCCAGCGTCTTGCCGGGAGCCCTCTCCATCACCAGCATAGCTGCAATTGGCTTGTTCTTCCCCAGTGGTGCTACTACTTTGTAGGAGTCACCATTCATGCCGAATTGCTCACGCAGCAGACTGAGGTTGAGGTACTCTCTTTGAGTATGCTCCCAGGCCTCCTCAAGAGCCATGTTGCCATGCCTGAAAGACTTGCCCACCACATCTATGTGCCTGACGATCTCCTTGAAAAGATACACAGGTCTTTTTAAAGAGAGCTTCCTGACCCTGATCTCTCCATATGGGGGAGGAGCAATCTCCGGAAACACCTCTGAACGCAGGTAATCGCTGACAGATGAATTGTTCTTCAGCACGAACGTGGGTAACATGTTCCACTCCGCAACCGCTGCTCAGTGTCTTGCCGTCGGATGAAGACCAGGGCGCGTATCAGGACCAGATGCGAGGATGAGGGGGAATATCTAAGAGTGGTTTACTACAGGCCGGATACCTTGTCAAGCGTCACTAAGAAAACTCTGGAGCGGGTGACGAGATTCGAACTCGCGACCCCTTGCTTGGGAAGCAAGTACTCTACCGCTGAGTTACACCCGCTCTGGCCTAAGTCTAGCCAAGTCCGCAGAAACCCGTCAAGATATCACTTTACATAATATTATGGGAAAAATCAAAAATGACTATGCCTCGGGCGGAACCTCGTCGGGCTTCTTCCGCCCATGAAACGCCTGGTGGACCTCTTTGAGCCGCTTGTCCGTAACGTGAGTGTAGACCTGGGTCGTGGTTATACTCTTGTGTCCCAGCATCTCCTGAACAGAACGGATGTCCGCCCCCCCACTCAGCAGATCGGTGGCAAAGGAGTGTCTCAGGGTGTGAGGCGTGGTCTTGACCTGCAGCATGGACATCTTGGCATAGTGAGCCACAATACGCTGAACCGACCTGGTGCTCAGGCGCATCTTCTCGCCGTCCTTGCCTGCCTCCGACCTGCCGCCATACCTGATGAACAGAGGCTTGAAGTAGTCCTCACGTGAATCCAGATACTTCTTGATCCACTCCACCGCATCATCGGAAAGGAAAACTACTCGCGCCCGGTTGCCTTTGCCGATTATGCCCAGCTCTTTGCGTTCAAAATCAATCTGGTCCCGATTCAGCTTCACCAACTCCGAAACCCTCATGCCGGTGCTGAACAGCATCTCCAGAATAGCCCTGTCCCGAAGCCCAGCCTCATCAGATACGTCAGGGCCTTTCATCAGCCTGTCCAGTTCCTCCAGCTTCAGGAACGACACGTTCCTGGCTCCCACCTTGGGCAGCTCGATCTTGTCCGCCGCCATGACATCCATGTCCCGCTGAACCGACAGATATCTCAACAAAGCCCTTAAGGCAATCAGGTAGTACCCCTGCGTTACCCTCTTCAACTCACGTCCATCCGGGCTTGTGGACCGGGCCAGATGCAGCCGGTACTCTCTGACCAGTTCGATGTTGATATCACCAACGGAAGTAGCACTGCCTTTCTCTGACACCCACTCAGCGAAGCGGCTGAGGTACCGCCGGTAGGATTCCACGGTCAGTCTGGAATAGCCCTTTTCAATTTCGAGATATTGCAGAAACTGTTCAATGGCCTCGGCGATGGTCACCGGCATGCCCGTCCTGTTTCAATGAAATGTCGCACAATGCACCTTTTATGAACTTAGCACTCCGACAAGCGTGCGTCAACCCCTTGACATAACCAGGGTCTCTGAGATGCGTTGCAGCAGTTGGTCCAGACCGATGCCTTTGCTGGCTGAAATCAGCAGCATTCCTTCCTTCGAAATCTGCAATCGCTCTTCCAATTCATCCGGATTCAAAGCTTCGCAGCCCAAAAGGTCAACCTTATTCAGAAGTGTGAGCCGGGGTCTCTCTTCCAGGCCCATATCGGCCAGAATGTCCTCTACCGTCTGGCACTGCTCAGCGGCGTTCTTGTGGGTTATGTCCACCACGTGAAGCAGGAGGTCTGCTTCTTCCAATTCCTCCAGAGTGGCCCTGAAGGCCGCCACCACCATCAGCGGCAGCTTCTGAATGAAGCCGACCGTGTCGGTCAGCAGCACCGTCTCGTGATCGGGCAGCTTCAAGCGCCGCGTTGTCGGGTCCAGCGTGGCGAACAGCTTGTCTTCGACCAGGACGTCGGCCCCGCTCAAGGTGTTCAACAGCGTGCTCTTGCCTGCGTTGGTGTAACCGACCAGCGCCACGACGGGAATCCCCGTCCTCTTGCGGTTCCTTCTATATAATGTACGGTGCTTCCGCACTTCGCCGAGCTCTTTCTTCAGCCGCTGGATGCGGCGCTCAACCAGGCGCCGGTCACTCTCCAACTGCATTTCGCCCGGGCCTCTCGTCCCTATCCCTCCACCCAACCGCTCCAGGTGGCTCCATTGTCCGGCCAGACGGGGCAGGAGATACTGGTTTTGAGCCAGATCCACCTGCAGCTTCCCCTCGTGCGTCTGCGCCCGCTTCGCGAAAATATCCAGAATCAACGCTGTCCGGTCTATTACCTTTACGTCCAGCGCATCTTCCAGGTTGTTCTGCTGACGCGGCGACAGTTCATCATCGAAAATGACCACGTTGTATCCTGTCTCAGCTTTGAGGCTGATCAGTTCTTGCAGTTTGCCGCTGCCCAGATATGTACGCGAAGCCCGCTCCAGCCGCTGCGTCATCTTCCCGACGACTTTCACACCTGCGGTCCTGGCCAGACTGGCCAGCTCCGCCAGCGAGTCATCCAGCGTCCATCTGTTGGCCGAACCCGCACCCACCTCGACCGCCACCAGAAAGGCCGTCTCGCGAACCTCGGTTGTCGATAGCGTCTGTTTCGGGATAATGCCTCCTTTATGTCAACCGTTTATGTCGGACCATCAGTTTTATGTCAATCGCGTTATGTCAATCCCGCCGTGTTACACCAGCCAATTTTGAACGGGAAAACGACGGTTATGTCCACTCATTTCCCGGCCCCACCACCCCGGCTCCAGGCTGACAACCTCGCCAGGCCTTCATCGATGTCGGCATCCGCGGCCGTCATCGAAAACCGGATGTAGCCCTCACCATATTTTCCGTAGCCGGTGCCCGGAGTCACCACCACCCCGGTAGCGTCCAGAATCTTGGCGGCATAGTCAGCAGAGGTACAGCCATCGGGAATCCTGGCCCACAGATAAAGGCTGGCTTTGGGCGTCCGGACGCGAAGCCCCATCTCACGCAGCACCTTCAGCATACGGTCGCGTCTCCGCTGGTAGATCGCGTTGTGGTCGGCGATGCACTTCTGGTCGCCGCGCAAGGCCTCGATCGCCGCATACTGGATCGCCTGGGGGATTCCAGAATCCAGGTTGGACTTGAACCTCATCAAGGCATCCCGCATCTCCGCATTGCCCACCGCCATCCCGATTCTCCACCCGGTCATGTTGTAGGTCTTGGACCACGAGTGGAACTCCAGGCCCACATCCTTGGCACCCTTGACCTGAAGGAAGCTCATCGGCCGGTAGCCGTCAAAAGCAACTTCCGTATACGGCGCGTCATGACAGACCACCAGATCATACTTCTTGGCAAACCTGACCACCTGCTCAAAGAAGTCGGCCTCAGCCACCGCGCCGGTGGGGTTGTTGGGATAGTTGATCCACATTAGCTTCGCCCGGCGGGCCGCCTCCGCCGGAATCTTCTCCAGGTCGGGCAAAAAACCATTCTCCTCAGTCAGCGGCATCAGGTAGGGCTCACCGCCGGCGAACATGGCGCTGACAGCATAGACAGGATAACCCGGGTCGGGGATCAAGGCTACATCGCCGGGGTCGAGGAAACAGAAGGCAACATGCCCCACCCCTTCCTTGGACCCTATCAGCGGCAGCACTTCCTTGTCCCGATCCAGCGTCACCCCAAAGCGCCTTTCGTACCACTCGACCACCGCCTGCCGCACCTCATCCAAGCCATAGGTCTCCGGGTACCGATGGTTAGCGGGCACCCTGGCCTCCCGGCACAGCCGGTCAATGACATTGTCGGGGGTAGGAATATCAGGATCGCCAATGGCAAAGCTGATTACTTTATCTCCCCGCTTCTTCCTCTCCTCGATCTTCCGCGAGATCTGCACAAAGAGATAAGGGGGCAGTTGCTCGATGCGCCTGGAAACTCTCATTTCTCCTCCGATGTTTTGTGGTCGGGCCAATCGCCGGTGAAAACCAACTCCGCCGGCCCGGTCAGATAGACACTCCCCTTCCGATCCCACTCCACACTCAACGTGCCGCCCGGTAGTCTTATATCAACCGGACTGTCTACATAGCCATGCAGGCGAGACGCCACGGCTATGGCACACGCGCCGGTGCCGCAGGACAGGGTCTCCCCCGCTCCCCGCTCCCAGACCCGCGCCATGATTTCCCGCCGCGACACGATGTGCGCGATCTCGAAGTTGATGCGGCGGGGGAAAAGCTCGTGATGCTCCACCTTGGGCCCCAGGTCCGACAGCGGGAACCCGTTCACGTCATCCACAAAGCACACCCCATGAGGATTGCCCATGGAGACGAAACTCAACAGCGGCTTCTTGTCCGCCACGTTCACAGGATAATCCAGAATCGGCACCTGACTTGCGCTGACGACAACAGGGAGATCCTCCGGACGAAACCTCGGCTCCCCCATGTTCACCCGAAACCGTGACGCGCGATCCTTCGGCTCGGCGGTCTTGATGCCTGCAGACGTCTCGATGGTTATGCTGCGTCGCGCGTCGGCCAGTCCGGTGCTGACAACATACCTCGCAAAGCACCGTAACCCGTTCCCGCAGACCTCGGCCTCTGACCCATCCGGGTTGAACATCCTCATGCGGAAGTTCGCCACCTTCGATTTGAGCAGCAGTATCAAGCCGTCGCTGCCCACCCCGAAGCGGCGGTCGCACATTGCCTGGGACAGCTTCGCCCAATCCCGGCGCATCCTGTCGGCCTCTATTAATATGAAATCGTTCCCTGTGGCCTGGAGCTTGGTGAATTTCATTATCTTCAATCTCCCGACAATGCCTTTTCGCTATCCGAACTGGAGGTCCTTCGACGCCTTCAGACTCACGAAGGTCCCCTCGCCTACAATGACGTGGTCCAGCACCAAGATGCCCAGCAGCTTGCCCGCCTCCACTAACCGCCTGGTCAGCTCTATATCGTCCTCCGAAGGCTCCGGATCACCCGACGGGTGATTGTGAACAAAAATCACGGAGGCGGCACTGGCCGATATGGCTTCCTTAAACACCTCGCGCGGATGCACGATGCTGGAATCCAGGCTGCCCATCGATATGGTAGCTACCCTGATCAGCCGGTTCCTGGTGTCCAGGAGCAGCACCAGGAAATGCTCCCGCTTCTTGCCTTTCAGCATACTTGCCACCGCGCTGAGCACGTCCTCGGGGCTTTTCACCTGCGCCTTGCCTTCGGTAGAGCTTCCTTCAAGCCTCCGGCCCAGCTCAAACGCCGCCTTCAACTGCGTCGCCTTGGCCAAGCCAATGCCATTGATCTGGGACAACTCCTCCACCGAACTGTCAGCAATGCCCTGCAGGCTGCCAAACTTGCTCAGCAGCTTCTGCGCCGTGACCATCACCGATTCGCCCTTCACGCCGCGGCCCAGGATCAGCGCGAGTATTTCCTGTGCTGAGAGGGCCTCCGCGCCAAGCTTGACCAGTCTCTCCCTGGGACGCTCGGCAGGCGGCAGGTCCCTTACGGTGAAGGAGTCCTTCACTTGCTCTTGCCTATCTGTGACCTGAGGTACACTTCCATGAACTCGTCCAGATCACCATCGAGGACAGCCGTAGTGTCGCCGGTCTCCAGCCCCGTCCGGTGGTCCTTCACCATCCGGTAGGGGTGCAGCACGTAGCTCCGAATCTGGTTGCCCCAAGCCGCCGACTGGTGCTCGCCCTTCAGCTTGGCCCTCTCGTCAGCCCTCCTGGCCCGCTCCTGTTCCAGGAGCCGCGCCTGAAGAACCCTGAGGGCAATCTCCTTGTTCTGATATTGCGAACGTTCGCTCTGACAGGTGACCACCAGTCCGGTGGGAAGGTGCGTTATGCGCACCGCCGAGCTGGTTTTCTGCATATTTTGCCCGCCGGGGCCGCTGGACCTGAAAGTATCTATCTTCAGATCTTCCGGGCTTATCTTGACTTCCATGGCCTGCTCGACTTCCGGCAGCACTTCCACCAATGCAAACGAGGTGTGACGGGCATGATCGGAATCAAAGGGCGACAGGCGAACCAGCCGGTGCACTCCGAGCTCCGCCTTGAGGTAACCGTAAGCATATGGGCCTTTGATCTCAAGCATGGCGCTCTTTATACCAGCCTCTT
>CAYYWI010000039.1:0-21915 GCA_964475375.1 uncultured Dehalococcoidia bacterium | reverse complement strand
GGATGACCTTCTCTGCAGTGTAGACCAGGTTATCGGCGGTATTCCGTGCCTCGATCTCCTCTTTCCTCTTGGTATCTTCGGCAGCGTGTGCCTCAGCATCCCGCGTCATCTTCTCAACCTCGTCCTTGGAGAGACCGCTGGAGGCAGTGATAGTGATCTTCTGCTGCCGTCCGGTGCCCTTGTCTTTGGCGCCGACGCTGAGTATGCCGTTGGCATCAATATCGAAGGCAACCTCGATTTGAGGCATGCCGCGGGGCGCTGGAAGGATACCATCCAGCATGAATCTTCCCAGCGTCTTGTTGTCACCAGCCATGGGTCTTTCGCCCTGAATGACGTGCACCTCAACGCTGGGCTGGTTGTCGGCAGCTGTTGAGAAGACCTGGCTCTTGCTGGTGGGTATGGTAGTGTTCCTCGGAATCAACGGCGTGGCGACTCCACCGAGGGTCTCGATCCCCAGGGTCAGAGGAGTGACATCGAGGAGTAGTACCTCTCTCACCTCGCCCTTGAGAACACCACCCTGGATTGCCGCGCCGAGCGCTACCGCCTCATCGGGGTTCACGCTCTTCTTCGGCTCCTGCGCAAAGAACTGGGCCACTTTGGACTGTACCAGCGGTGTCCGTGTCTGGCCTCCGATCAGCAGCACCTCATTGATCTGAGCCGGCGTGAGTGCGGCATCCTGCAGTGCCTGCCGGCAGGGGCCAATGCTCCTATCCACCAGTTCACCGACCAGTTGCTCCATCTTGGACCTGGTGAGGACGATGTTCATGTGCTTCGGTCCGGAGGCATCGGCGGTAATGTACGGCAGGCTGATCTCCGTCTGCTGCATAGTGGAGAGCTCTCTCTTGGCCTTTTCGGCGGCATCTCTCACTCTCTGCAGCGCCATTTTGTCATGTCTTAGATCGATGCCGGACTGCTTCTTGAACTCATCGCACAGCCAGTCCAATATCCTCTGGTCGAAGTCGTCACCACCGAGGTGCGTATCACCGCTGGTGGACTTGACCTGGAAGGTGCCTTCGCCCATCTCCAGCACGGAGATATCAAAAGTGCCGCCGCCCAGGTCATAGACGGCGACCATGGCTTCCTTCTTCTTGTCCAATCCATAGGCAAGAGAAGAAGCTGTGGGCTCGTTTATGATACGGATGACGTTCAGACCGGCTATGGTGCCGGCATCCTTGGTAGCCTGCCGCTGGCTGTCGTTGAAGTAGGCGGGCACGGTGATTACCGCGTCAGTCACTTTCTCGCCAAGATAGGCTTCGGCGTCAGTCTTGAGCTTCTGCAGGATCATGGCCGATATCTCCGGAGGGCTGTACTCTTTGCCACCCATGACCACTTTGCAGTCCCCGTTGGGAGCCTCGGTTATCTTGTATGGCAGCCTCTTCATGTCGAACTGAACGGAAGCATCCTTGAACTTCCGCCCCATGAGACGCTTTATGCTGAAGACGGTGTTTTCAGGATTGGTTACCGCCTGACGTTTGGCCAGCCAGCCGACCAGGCGTTCCCCGGTCTTGCTGATCGCGACGACTGAAGGAAGCAGTCGTTCTCCCTCAGAAGTGGGGATGATGACGGGGTCGCCGCCCTGCATGGTGGCTATGAGACTGAAAGTTGTTCCCAGGTCAATTCCTACTGCTCTTGCCATGTTTATCCTCCTGAATCGTCGGAATCCGTCGATGGTCCCGACTCGTTTTTCTCTTTCTTGTTGCCATTGCCGACTATCACAAAGGCTGGCCGGATCACCCGATCATGCAGCTTGTAACCCTTCTGGACCTCCTCGATCACCGAATTGTCCTTGCCTGCCGCCTGCCCGACCGCTTCGTGAGCGGATGGATCAAAAATTTCTCCAACTGCCTTTATCTCCGTAACTCCTTGTGCCTCCAATGTTGCCTTCAGCTTGCGATGAATAAGCCGGATGCCCTCCGTCCAGGTTAGCTGGGCCAGTTTATCGGGGAGAGACTTGAAGGCGCGATCCAGATCATCCAGTACCGGCAGGAGATTCAATATAAGCGCCGCGCTGGCAAACCTGGAATTCTCGTTCCTCTCCTGTTCGATGCGCTTCTTGTAGTTGTCAAAGTCGGCCTCAGCCCGTTTCCAGTTGTTGAGGTACCGCTCGGCTTTGGCTTTCTCATCCTCGATCATCTTCTGCAGTTCGACCGCATTCTGGTCAGCCGATTCTGTACCTGTTTGCTGTCTATCGTTTTCCATAACGACCCCTCGGTTCAGACATATCTCTTGCTCACCAGTTCACTCATCAAAGAAGATACGTAGTCCACAACGGAGATCACCCTCCCGTACGGCATGCGGGTCGGTCCGATGACGCCGATGGCCCCTTGCCGTTCGCCGGTTCCGTAGTTAGTCATGACCACGCTGCAACCGTGCAGTACCTCATCCTCGTTCTCGTTTCCAATGGTTATTCTGATTCCGGGCTTGCTCCAAAGATCGGCCAGAAGTGTGCCAAGTATGCTCCTTTTCTCCAGGGCTTCTACCAGGCTTACTATATGGTTGTTCTTGATCAAATCTGACTGTGCTATGAGATATCGCCACCCATCGAGATAGAACTCCTCGTATTGTTGCACATCTTCCGCCTGCATCATGCGCACTATCACTTCGGTTACGGCTTCTTCGATTGGCGATGCCTGTCGTAGCAGCGACTGGATCTCGGAGTCGGTCAGACCGATATATGCTTCATTCATCCTGTTGGCTGTTGCAGTCAATTCGTCCTGAGAGACCATTTGACTCAGTGTGAGGAACCGCTGTTTTGTCTTTCCCCCCCTGAGTATCAAGACCACCAGCATGATTGAACCCTCGAGAGACACCAAGTCCAGGTGACGGAAATGGCATAATGGAGCCCTGAGCGGCGTTGCCAGAGCGATATTCTGCAGCTTCTGGGTGAGGATCGATACCGCCAGACGCGCCCATTCATCCGGCTCCTGTCCAGCTTTATTGAAACAGCGTCTTATCACCGCTCGCTCCTCGGCGGTGATCTGGTTATCATCCAAGAGATCCTCTATGTAGTACCTGTATCCTTTGTCCGATGGTATTCCGCCTGATGATGCATGAGGACGGCCAATGAAGCCCTCTTCTTCCAGGTAAGCCATCTCGTTACGGATTGTAGCTGGACTCACACGCAATACATAGCCGCGGTGAATTGCGTCTGACGATATAGCTACTCCGGTGGCAATATATTCGCTCACAATTATTTTCAGAATCCTTCCCGTTCTTTCCGGTAGATGGATCATGGGCTACTCCAGATTAGCAATTACCAATTGCGACTGCTAATGCAAGTAATTTATCATCGGTTAGGCAGGGTGTCAAGTGACCCGTGTCACATAGACTTCCCGATTGACCACGGGGGCTGCTCGGGTATAGAGAGACCCTGTGATAGAATGGGGCGTGAACTTGTATTGAACTTGGCAGACGACAGCCTGCGGGACGGAGAAGATGTTGTCTAGCAACTACACAAATGCCAGGCGACTGATGGAGGATCTAGCCAGGGAGGCGGGAGGATTCCTATTGGGGCACTTTAGAGAGGACATGGGTCTGCTTGCCCTTCGGACGTCGGCTAAAGATGCGGCGACGGAGTACGACAAGATAGCCGACGAACTGATCATCAGGCAGATTCGCAGGGCGTTTCCTGAGCACGGCATCCTGACGGAGGAAAGCGGGCATCTGGCCGGTGATCCGGAGTGGTTGTGGATTGTTGACTCGCTGGATGGAACCGGCAACTTTGCTGACTGGAATCCTCTTTTCTCCGTCTGCATAGCCCTGATGCACAAGGGTGAGCTGGTTCTTGGTGTGGTCTATGCCCCCGCCATTGATGAGTTCTACGTAGCGGAGAAGGGCAGTGGTGCCTATCTCAACGGGAAGAAGATCGTGGTGTCGGACATCGCTGATCTCGGCAAGAGCTATCTTTTGTACTGCGAGGGTGGTGAGAAGGATAGAGGGAAGACGGGTGCACCCTTGGCGGCAGTCTATCCGCACGTTGTGGACATAAGGAAGCTTGGGTCAGCCGGTCTGGAAACGGCTTGGGTGGCAGCGGGAAAAGCCGAAGCATATTTCACCACCAAGATTGAGCCTTGGGATGTGGCGGCGGGGGTGTTGCTGGTGAAAGAAGCAGGAGGGATGGTCACCGATTTTTCAGGTCAGGGCTGGAGGCCGGAGAGAGCCAGCCTTCTCTTCTCGAACGGACGGGTGCATGGAGCCACGCTGGAGCTGATAGCAGGAAGCCAATAGGACTGCGTGCAGTCCTTGGTGTGCAAACAAAAGTCAGGGGAGATTCGTGGAGCGGGAGACGGGATTCGAACCCGCGACGGCCTGCTTGGAAGGCAGGTACTCTACCAGCCTGAGTTACTCCCGCTGGAACACTACACATTTTAACCTCAAGATTACACGCCGTCAAAAGGACAATCGGTGGGTTTTTGGGCCGGTCAATGCTGCTTGTGTGCAAATGGTCAGGCACTTCGCACTCTTGCTGTTGAGGCTGCCTGTCTGGTATATTCTCGAAGACCTTTTAGACATTTGTGCCGTGGAGAATAGCCGACAATATGTGGAACCGTCGCCAGAGATGACGGTGATAGGATGACCGGATGATAGACAGAATAGCCAAACACTGGCCTGTGCTGCGGAAGATATTGATTGGATTACTCATCGCCTCATTCTTTGCCGCCGCACTGTATCTGAGGATTGCCTTTTCTCATGATGTTGTCTTCGGAGGCACCATTGTCAGGTACACCGGCGTTGATGCGTATTACCACATACGCATTATTGACAATCTGGCCCACAACTTCCCGCACCTTAGCTCGGTTGATCCCTACATGATTTATCCAGGCCCCGGCGGAACATCGAGCAGTTTCCCGTTCTTTGACTATCTCGTTGCCGGCATCATATGGGTGATCGGGCTGGGATCGCCGACCCAGCACACCGTTGACACCATCGCGCCATACTTTCCACCGGTTCTTGCAGCACTGACCGTGATCCCTGCCTACTTCATCGGCAAGACCCTGTTCAACCGCTGGGCCGGTGTTGTTGCAGCCGGACTGGTGGCTATTCTGCCGGGAGAGTTCCTGGGACGTTCGATACTGGGTTTCGCCGATCATCATGTTGCCGAGACACTGTTCAGTACTACCGCAGTGATGTTTCTGATACTGGCGCTCAAAAACGCCAAGAAGGAGCCGATGAGTTGGGAGCACCTTAGGCATCCGAATGAGAACTCCATCACCAAACCGGTGGTATACGGCCTGCTGGCCGGCGTGTTCCTGGGCATGTATCTGACCAGTTGGATGGGCGCTTTGCTCTTCGTGTTCATCATCGCGGCCTTTTTTGTCATTCAGTTTTTCATCGATCACCTGAGGGAGAGACCTACGGACTATCTCTGCCTCGCAGGCGTCACTACCTTCCTGCCTGCGCTGTTGATCTTCCTTTTGGTGTCCCGACATGGGAGGTACCCCATGATCCTGGCCGGCGCATTGTGCATACCGGTTGCTTTGTTCGTGCTTTCCCGCCTGATGACGCAGAGAGGTCTGAAGCCGATCTACCATCCTGTGGCAGTCTGTGGGCTTGGTCTGGCTGCCTTTGGAATCCTGTATGCTTCAGCGCCTTCTCTGGTTAAACCGATGCTTGATGACCTTGGGATCTTCCGATGGCAGAGAGACACTACAGTGGCGGAGATGGTGCCCTTTCTTTATGAGCGCCTTTCTAACGGGCAGCTCGTCTTCTCTCTTCGTCCCTTCTGGGAGGTTTACCGCACCAGCATACTGCTTAGCCCTATCGCATTCTGCATCGTCGCGTATCTGGCAATCAGGAAGGGGGAGGCCGAGAAGACGCTCCTGATTGTGTGGACGCTGGTAATTCTGCTTGCCACATTTGCACAGCGACGATTCAACTACTACCTTGCCGTCAACATTGCAGTGCTGACCGGCTATCTCTCATGGGAGGTACTCCGTCTCGCCGGGCTCAGGGAGGTGTCGCCTGAACCTTCCCTTCAGCCAGACACACCCCAGAAGGCGCACAAATTGAAGTCGAAGAAGGCGAAGAAACCTGCTGAGAGGAGTGCTTTCAGGTTCAAGCCCACTCATGCCTATGTTGCCCTCACATCGGCGGCCATCTTCTTATTCCTGTATTTCCCGACCATCGATCGTTCCATAGAGACAGCCCGTGTGACCCCTGAGCAACCCCGTTTTGCCCCGAGTGCTGAATGGCTTGAGTCTCTCAATTGGCTGAGGGAAAACACGGATGAACCGTTCGGTGATTCGGATTTCTACTATGCACGCTACGGCGATTCCGTTGACTATTCACAGTATCCGGAGGCGTATGGTGTAACAGCCTGGTGGGACTACGGATATTGGATAGTCCGCATCGGCCACCGCCCGCCCAGTCAGAACCCTGGCGGTGCGATACCCAGGGTAGCGGAGTTCTTTCTGGCTCAGGACGAGAGCGAGGCTGCCGGGATTCTGGATGAGCGGGGAGCCAGGTACATAATGCTGGATTACTCCTTTGTGACCGGCAAGTACTATGGTGCGATCAACGTGACCGGTAAATCCGAACAGGACTTCTACGAGGACTTCCTCGTACAGACACAGGACAATAAGACGCTTGAATCGGTGCGGCTCTACTACCCCGAATATTACCAATCGATGTCTGTGAGGCTCTACAACTTCGGTGGAAAGGCCGTGACGCCCGGTAAGGGGGAATGTATGGCAGTTTCCTGGAAATCCTATCCGTACGAAGGCGTCGATTATAAGTTGGTGACTGATACAGAGACGTTTGATACGTATGAGAAGGCTCTGGAGTTCATCGCCGCCCATCCAAACTACCGGATAGTAGGCTGGAATCCGTTCGTGAGTCCTGTGCCTCTTGAGGAACTGAAGACTTTCAGACTCTGCTACGATACGAAGGCTTCAGTGCGTTGGGAGGAGGATGTCAAAGGGCCGGCGCTGCGTATCTTCGAGTATCAGGAGGCGGGTGCCTAGCACCCGGGGCTGGATTTCGCAAGGGCAGATTGAGAGGGTACTAGCGCCTTGATTTCTGCAGTGTCTTTTGCGTGGGGGTCGGCAGGCTGCCGCCGTCGATATCGCTGAGGTCTGCGTTCGGGAGGCTGGATCGTGCCTTGTCCGAGTGAGCCAGGTCAACCCGCTGACTGGTTTCGGTCGATTGAGGTAGTCCATCAACAGGTTCGAGCCTGTCCGGCGAACCCAGGGTCTGAATATCATCTGCGCCTTCAATAATTCCCTGTTGTTCGCATAGCGGATCGGTATCGTGGCGTGCTGCGTCAGCATCGGTCTCTTTGCAGGTTGGCGGTAGTGAGGCGGTTGATGTTCCGGCAACCGCATCTGCGGATCGGGGTGTTCCCTGGCAGTGCTCTGGTTGGGCTTCTGTGTGCTCCTGTGGTCCCTGTTCTGACGGCGCTTTGACTTGTGTTGAGGATCCGGGCTCGATCCTGCCGGCAGGCTTATCATCCCGTTTCAGCGCTGCGGATCGTGCCTGTATGGTCTGAATGGAATTCAACTTGGACTCTGTGGTGGGACGCTGCGACAGTGCTGCGTTTGATACCGATGGGAGCGGCCTCTCTTGAGAATTACTCTGCGCGTGCCTGTCGGTGAGAGAACGCTGAGGTTCGTGTCGGTAGGAAGAACTTCCACTTATGGCAGGGTCCTCGAGCGGGATCGATGACAAGCGCCGGGAGTTCGGTCTGGATTCTGCAAGTGTGATGGGTCTTTTTCTCTTCTTTGATCTTCTGCTGGCGATGGACGCCTGCAGACCGCAGCATGCGATCACGGCCGCTGCAAGTGTTGATGTTGCCACAAGTGCACAGATCAGGTAGGGGCTCATATCGATCTCCGGCTGGCAGCCTTATATCTTGACCAGGGCGAAATGGGATTCCTCGTCCTGGAATAGCACCAGCCGCCACAGGTAGATGAGTTGGATTGCGGCTACCAGTTCAGTCCTGCTGATGTTCCTGGAAAGAAAACCGACTGCGCCGGCCTTCACGGCGGGCACCAGAGATTTGCGGTCATCGCTGAGGACGATGATGCCGACATTGCTCTTGGCTTCCTTCAGTTTCTTCAGGACTTCAATGCCGGCCGTGCCGGGCATGATGGCGATGTCCATGACTACAATATCAGGCGAGAGCTCTTTGATACGATCAACAGCCTCCCGACCGTCGCTGACGGCTCCGATCACCGTGATCCTTTCGTCGCCGCTGAGCATCATGCGCAGTCCTTCACGCATGGCCTCGCGGCTGTCAACAACCATGGCGCGTATAGCGTCTACTTCATCGCGTGTGGCTGTCTCAATCGGGGGTGTTTCAAGAGTCATGGACCTCTCCCTGCAAACCTCTGCTTTGCGCGTTGTGCACCCTAAATTCTTCCATTTCCAGGGCGTTGATGAGAAGCCCCAAATGGATAGCATTGGTGACCTAATAAGCTCAAGCCTCGAACGGATGGTCAAGCTGGCTGGTGAGAACAACGGAGAGTACAGGCGGGTTGGGTGCAGTGTGGGGGATCAGAAAGCGTTGCCCAGGAACGATTGAGCCGTGTTCGTTTCAGAGCAGCCCCATCTTATAGCCAGCCGAGACGGCTTCAGCACGGTCATTGACGTTCAAGGCTGCGAAGATGGCATTGGTCTCCCTTTTGACTGTAGCCGAGCTTATGAAGAGCCTGGAGGCGATCTCTTTGTTAGTAGCGCCGGAGGCGATCAGGCGTAGTATCTCAACTTGACGTCGTGAGAGCACGCTGTCGTGGCTGGCCTTGGTGAGTGCTGCATACTGGGTGAACAGGGTCCGAGTGATGGACGGCGCAAATGGGGATTGGCCCTGGTAGGCGGCTTTGATGGCCCTAGTGAGTTCTTCTCTGCTGACATCCTTGAGGAGGTAGCCCACTGCGCCGGCTTCGGCGGCTTGGGCGAGATACTTGTCTTCATACACGGTCAGGACGATTATGCTGGCGGGGGACTGTCTGGTCTTCAGCTCGCGAATGGCATCAATCCCACCCATTCCCGGCATCTTCACGTCCATCAGGATTACATCAGGAGACAGTTGCTCGGCTTTGGCCAGCGCTTCTTCACCGGAGCCTGCCTCGCCAACGATCTCGATATCCTTGTCCAGATCCAGCATACGCTTAAGGCCCTCACGCACAACCTGGTGGTCATCTACCAGAAGCACTCGGATGGACTTCAACCTCTTCCTCCTTTTTGCGGTGGTTGGTCATCCTGGGGCACATTCTGCGTCAGCGTGCCTGGTATTGTCAAGATCACCCGCGTTCCGCTGCCCGGTCGCGCCTCGATTGTGAGGTTGCCGCCAAGCATCTGTGCCCGGCTCTTCATAGTCAGAAGCCCTACCCTCCCGGACTGTGGTCCGGATCCCCGCATCTCGCTAAGGTTGAATCCTTTTCCGTTGTCCCGGATCTCGACCGTGACCTCTCGGTCCGTAGTTGCCGAGACTATCTGTACCTCGGTGGCCTGGGCATGCTTCCGAACGTTGTTCAGTGCCTCCTGTACTACCCGGTAGATAACCATTTCCTGTGTTGGGGATAGTCGCTGAGGCAGGACTGTGTTTTCAAAACGGCAGACAATCCCAGTCTCCTTCTGGAAATATTCAACATTCTCTTTCAAGGCTCCTGCCAGGCCAAGCTCACTCAGCGCCGGAGGGTAAAGATCTGTGACTATTCCCCGCAGTTCTTTCACACATGTGCCGATGATTTTTGTTGCGTGCTCTGCCTCGTCACGGGCTTTGTCGAACTTGGACTGCGCCAGGAGAGCGCTGGCGGACTGAGTGTGATAGGAGGCGCTCACCATCAATTGGGCTACACTGTCGTGGATTTCCGTCGAAATCCTTTCACGTTCTTCTTCCTGGGCTCTGAGCAGCTCTCCCAGCAGTTGCTCAAGAGTCGCTTGTTTTGCCTCAACTTGTTCAAACAATCTGGCGTTCTCGATGGCTATGGCCGCCTGTCCAGCCAGGATGGTCATCATTTCGAGGTGACTTCTGGTGAAAGTGCGTTCTTCCGTAGTGTTGCTGCTGTTAAGCACTCCGATCACGTTGCCCTTGACCTTCAATGGAACGCACAAGGCTGAGGTGATCCTGCTTCGTTCCACTGCATCGGCGTGGCTTACCGACCCGTTGATCAGCAGCGGTTTTCCTGTCTGTGCCACCGATCCTGCTATGCCTTCCCCAAGCGCCACGCTTGTTGATTTGACTATGTCCATGGGCAGACCGACGGCTGCCTTGATAGTCAACCGCTGAGATTCCTCGTTCAGAAGCATGAGCGAGACTCTGTCGGATTTCGTCTCGCGTTTAACGACCTCGATGATCAGACTGAAAAGCCGCTCCAGTTTGACTTCTGACATCAAAGCACTGCTGACTTCGAAGAGAGGCATCAGAATCTTGAGGCTCGAGCTCTCTCTGCTCAGTTCACGCTTCTCCAGGGCTTGGGCGATGGCTGTCTTGAGGTCCTCCTCGTCGAATGGTTTGGGCAAGACTGATCCAGGGCCGGGCTGATATGGCTCCGAACCGGCGACCCGAACGTGGTTCGCAGTCAAGACTACGGCGCTGACATCGGGGTTGACATCACGGGCTCGTTGAATCACTGCGGAACCATCGAGATCAGGGAGGGTGTCGCTGGCCAAGACGAGGTCGAATCTCTCCCCCTCCAATGTGGCCATGGCATCACGGCCGGAGATGGCTACCTTTACTGCATAACCGAGCCTGCCGAGCAATCCTGTGGCCATGTTCAATATGTCTGGCTCGTTGTCAACTACCAGGATCTTCTCTTCAGGCACGGCCCTTCCCTTCGTTCGATGAGGGTGAGTCTTATAGAATCAAGGGAGGCAGTACTGAATGGTGAAATACTAGAACGTCACGGTCTGGGCAAACCCACCGACGGGAATCTCTCCGATGGCGATGACGAGGTTGTCCTGACGCTCGACCTTCACTTCCTTGAATCCCGCAAGCAGGTAATCCTTGATTTGCTGCAGCGCTGCTCCGGCAGCAGGACCGTCACCAAACATGTAGACTGCGGTCACCTTGAGCATATCCTTCTTTGCCTTGGTGTATGACTTTCCATAGGCAACCAGGTCGGCATATTTTTCTGTGGAGGATGCACTGGCCTTGTCGATTTCCATTATCACGCCTGTGGGCAGCCTGTTTGCCACGAGTCGAATATTGGGATCATCCTGCAGCGACTGCGCTTTCCGTTTGGCTACGTCGATGCATGCCTTCAAGTCCAGGACGTCACCCATGAGGATGGTTCCGGACTGCAGGGACAGTGACTTGCAGGCCGTCTGATTCTCCTCTGCGGTCCAGATGCCCACATCTCTGTACACTGTCTGGGAGTAGCCCAGCATCTCGAACTGGCCCTTGATGTGTTTGGTGTCGAAGCTGCCATGCAGCACTGTCACCGGAGCCTTTATTGTAGCGGCATTGTCGGAGCTGACGATTCGGGCTGACTCCTCAACTGAAGCCAGGACCTGAATACATTCCTTCAACTGTCTGGCGTCCGCGCCGTCTTTGAAGCGGCTGTAGATATTCCAGAGGTCCTCATCTGCATTGAGGTCGCCGGTAGCCCAGTAGGTCAAGTGGGTGCACTGCTCAGGCGCAACACGCAATAGCGAAACGAAGGGCTTGGGTTCTTTTGAGCAGGCGCTGCCGGATCCGACTACTGCTGAACCCACCACGAGCACAACAACGGCTGCAATTACAATCCTCAGACTGGTCACCAGGCGTTCTATGCTGTGGTTCGGCATCTGAAACAGCTATCTACTTCACTGTGACTGACTTGGCCAGATTTCGCGGTTTGTCAGGATCCCTGCCGCGAGCCAATGCAGCGTAGTACGCGAGGAGTTGGAGCGGCACAACCGTCACCAGCGGCTGAAAAATCTCATCCACTTTGGGAATCTCGATCCAGTCGTCGAAAATGGAGTTCATCTCATCCGAGACACCGATGACGAAAGCCCCTCTGGCTTTGGTCTCGTGGGCATTGGAGAGAGTCTCTTCGTAGGTGTAATCTTTGGGGCATATGACTACTACAGGCGTCCCTTTGTCTATTAATGCCAGTGTCCCATGTTTGAGTTCGCCGGCCGGCATGCCCTCGGCGTGCACATAAGAGATCTCCTTCATCTTGAGTGCACCCTCTGCAGCAATGGCGAAATTGATGCCCCGGGCTATGTAATAGAAATCGTTCTTGTCTTTAGTCTGCTGTGCCAGTCCCTGCAGCTTCTTGTTGTTCTTGCTGAAGCTCTTCTCGATCTTGGGGCAGATATCCATCAGTTGCTGAAGGCCATCGTCCAGTTTGTTGGCCATAGTGAATGACAGTAAGTAGAACAACACCAGTTGGCTCAGGAAGGTTTTGGTGGCTGCGACGCCTATCTCCGGGCCGCAATTGAGGTACAAGACGCGGTCGCTCATCCTGTCCAGAGAGGAACCAACTGTGTTCACCAGCGAGTAGATGGTCGCCCCATTCTCCTTGGCCTTCTTGACTCCCTGGAGGACATCGGCTGTCTCTCCGCTCTGTGAGACGGCGATAACCAGCGTGTTTTTGTCAATCGAATCGGAGAAGTACTGGAACTCGGACGCCATGATCACGTCACAGAACTCACCCGCCACTTTCGAGAACAGGTACCTGCCGACCAGCGCGGCATAGCGCGATGTGCCGCAGGCTGTGATGACCACCTGCTTTGATCTCAGGATGCCGATGGCCATCTCTAAGAGAAGCTTTTTGTCCTGCATGGTGGCGCATCTTATGGCTTGGGGTTGCTCCATGATCTCTTTCATCATGAAGAAATCGTAGCCCTGTTTGGTGGCCTGGTCCCACTTCCAGTCAACTTCCTTGAATTCCTTCTTGACCGCCTGACCGTCTCCACTCAGGAAAGTGACATTCCTGCCAAGTATGACCAACTCTCCATCTTCCAGAAATGCCACGCGGTTGGTCTCTTCCAGGAATGCCAGGGCGTCGCTGGCGATGAAACTCTTGTGGGTATTGGTTCCGACCACCAGGGGGCTCTCCCTCCGAGTGGCGACTATTTTATCCGGCTCCTTAACACAAACAGCGGCAAAAGCATAGCATCCCTTCAACTGCTGGGATGCCTTAAGCACCGCCTGCTCCAGGGTGGCTCCGGCGTCCATGTACTCCTCGATCAGATGGGGTATGACCTCGGTGTCGGTCTGGGAGACGAACAGATGGTTGGATTCAAGCCGGGTCCGCAGTTCCTGGTAATTCTCCACAATGCCGTTGTGGACTACGGCTATCTGCCTCTTGCAGTCGAAGTGAGGATGTGCATTCACCTGGGTCACATCGCCGTGAGTCGCCCAGCGGACGTGACCGATGCCTATGTTTCCCGGCAGGCCATCGAGTCGGTGTCTTTGGCAAACCTGATCCAGCTTGCCGACATCCTTCTCTGCACAGACCTTGCTATCTGAGATGGTTGCGATACCTGCTGAATCATACCCTCGATATTCAAGATTTTTTAGTGCTTTGACCAGCAGAGGGGCCGCAGCAGTATCTCCTACACAGCCAATTATGCCGCACACTACATTTTCTCCAGCTTGTTCATCAGTTCCCTCTTTTTGTCGCTGCCCAGATCTATTATGCTGCTGTCCATGACCCTGTACCTGGGCTCCATCAAAACGATCCTGTTGGGTGGCAGATCTCTCATCAGGCAGACATGCGACCCTACAAATGAATTCGGTCCAATCTTAACACCGGGCATGATGCTGGCATTGATGCCTGTCTTGGAACTGCTGCCCATTATAGTACCAAACTTGTCAAGGCCGGTATCGATGCCCTGTTCGGCGACCTTGACCTTGACATTCTTCTCGTCGAACCGGAAGTTGGCCAAAACCGTTCCGGCAGCCAGCGAGCAGTTGTCATCTATGATGGAGTCACCGACATAGCTGGAGTGGAACCAGCACCCGTTCCCTATGTATGATCCCTTCACTTCGGTACAGTAGCCCACCACGCAATCACGGCCTATGTGGCTATGGTCGCGCACCAGGACGTTGTTGCCAATTATCGATCCAGCGCCGATGTATGCCGGGCCTCTTATGACTGCATTCTCCAGAACTCTGACATTGTCCTCGATCACCACGTTTCCTTCCACGACAGCCTTGGAGGATATCTGTGCTTTGGGAGAGATCCGTGGTTCGCACTTGGCGAGGAAGTATCTCGTCACGCTGAGGATGTGCCAGGGGTACTTGATGGCTTTCCAGAAGTCGCCGTAGGGGACGATCTTGATCTTCTGGCCGTCTTTGACCATGAGGTCCAGAGCGCACTCATAGACATCGTCGTTTGACGTCCGGACTGTTCCAACACATTGCATGAGCTTCTCTGCGTCGGCATGCAAGTGCACGAGGATGTTGACAAGGTTGCTCGGCTCCTGGCCTCTTGGAGGCTTCTCCACTATCTTCCTCAGCTCGTTCTTCTTGTTCACAACCAGGTAGCCTCCCGGAAAGTAGTCTTTCACTTCGTAACCAACCAGATAAGCGGCTGCTCTGGCTCTCCGGCTGCTCCGAATGAGACTCGTAAACGCCGAGGTCTCAAATACATCGTTGGGGTTGATGATCATCACCTCGCCCTTCAGATAGCGCTCGGCGGTCTCAAGGGCGTTGGCTATTCCCAGGGCCTTCTCCTGGACAACGAGCCTGGTCTTCACTCCGGCGATCTCTTTGACTATGCGCCCTATGCTTTCAACATTCTGAGGGTTGGCCACCACTATCAAATCGGTCAAGCCGACTTCCTTCATCCTCTCGATCTGGTGCTTGAGCAGCGGCTTGCCCAAAAAGTTGAGGAGGAGCTTATCCTCCGTTATAGGGAACATCCTCTTTCCAATACCGCCACATAGCAGGACAGCCTTCATTGCTTACCCCCTGTTTGCGACGTTCTGGACCAGCCTGGTGCCTTTTTCGATGAGGTCTCTGGTCTGCGAAGCTGACGGCGACTCGGCCAGCACGCGGATGATGGGCTCGGTTCCACTGGCCCTGATAAGGAGCCAGGAATCGCCGAATTCCAGCCTGACGCCGTCAAGAGTGTTTACACCGACAGAGCCGAAGTAGCCTGCCTTCTCAGCCACTTTGGCCATCACCGCTTGCTTCGACTCGTTGGCGCAGTGGACTTTGCCTTTGTCGAAGAAAAGGCTGGGAATGTTTCTGAAGAATGCCCTTATTTCTCTGACCTCTCTTATGTGGCACAGCAGCGTCAATGCTGCAAAGATGCTGTCAGGATAATAGCCGACTTTCGGGATAATGTACACACCCACCTGCTCGACTCCGATGGCAGCGCCGATTTCCCGCGCCAGGTGGGCCACATCGGCATCACCAACTCTGCCTCTGGCAACTTTCACTCCGAGGTCCTGGGTTGCCAGTTCGATCAATCGGCCCGTCTCCACGGTGGTGGCAATGGCCTTCTTGGCGGTCTCCTGAACGGCAAGCCTCGATATGAAGGCGATCGGTTCGTTGAACCCCAGAAATCCCTCTTTGTCACAGAAGACGACTCGATCGGCATCTCCATCGAAACACACAGCCAGGTCCGCCTTCGACTCTCTCAAGAATGCTATGGTCTGTTGGAGGGTATCCTCCTTTGGCTCGGGGTTTCGTCCAGGGAAGTGGCCATCGGGTGTGTCGTTGATGGGCAGCACATTCAAGCCGGTTTCGGCGAGAACCCAACCGGCGAAACCCGAGGCAGCCCCATTACCGGGATCAACAACAATTTTGAGATCCTTGTTGACACCGCTGGATGGCAGCTTGTCCCGGATGGACCGGAGATAGCTTTCCTTCATTCCCTGACCGGCTCGGAGAGACCCGCGGCCGCTTCTTCTGAAGCTCTTCTTTGAATAGCAGTCTTCGATCTGCCGTTCCTGAGCCTTGCTGTAACCCAGCGAGTCGCCGTTGAACAGCTTGATGCCGTTGAACTCCGGAGGGTTGTGTGAGGCGGTGATCATCACTCCGGTGTCGAATCCCAAATCCCTGGTGAGAAGGGCCAGCGCCGGCGTGGGCAAGGTGCCCAGGTCGGTGGCTTCCACTCCACAGTCCAGCAGTCCGGAGAAGACCGCTTCTTTGATGGCGGGCCCGCTGACGCGGGTGTCGGTGGCCAGACAGACTCTGGCTCCCGGAGGCAGGACAGTGCCGATCGCCTGTGCCACATCCCTGCACAGATCCAAGGTCAAATCCCTATTGAATACACCCCTTACTCCGCTTGTGCCAAAAAGAGACATCATACCCCCGAATATGACGAATGCCACTTCCCTCAGTATTCATGGATTGCAATAGGATGGCATTCAAGATTGCTTGTATCTGGCCTTCCCTTCCTCGTACAGATCTCCGCCATAGATGTCGTTGATCACAATGGCAGGAAAATCCTCCACCTCGATTTTCAGGAGCGCCTCGGCTCCCAGTTCCGCGTATGCTATGGCCTCCGACCTCTTGATTGCCTTGGACACGAGTGCTCCGGCCCCGCCTATGACGGCGAAGTAGACGGCCCGGTGTTTCTTCATGGCATCCTTCACGGGCTGTGACCGCATCCCTTTGCCGATCATACCCCTCAGACCTTCCGCCATCAATCGGGGGGAATAGCTGTCCATGCGGCCGCTTGTCGTTGGTCCGGCTGATCCGATCACATGGCTTGGCTTGGTCGGTGACGGCCCCATGTAGTAGATGGTCTGGCCTTTGATATCGAAGGGTAGCGGTTTGCCTTGGTCGAGGGCTTCCACCATTCTCTTGTGAGCTGCGTCCCTGGCCACATACATGGTGCCTGAGATCATGACGTCATCTCCCGATCTCAGGTCCCTTAACGCCTCGTCGGTCAAAGGCAGGGTGATCTTTTTGGCCATTACACCTTCAACCCCTTCATGATGTCCCGGGCAACGATGGTGCTTTGCAGCTCCAGAGCCAGGTCTGTGGTGCTGGTTGCCAGTGCATCGGAGCACAAGCGCTGCATCGGCAGTCCGGATATATAAGGCGGCCCATTGAAGACGTGTGACACCCTGTCCGCTGCCAGGCGAACGGTCTGTGTAGCGAACAGCTTAACCATGGCGGCCTCTCTCTTGGTTCCCATCTTCTGATCGACTTTCCAGGCGGCTTCATGCACCATCAGACGGCAGGCATGAACGGCCACGGCGATATCCGCCAGCGCGGACTTCACGTCGAGTCTCTCCGAAAGGTGTTGACCAAAGGACTGCCACGACCCCGCATGGGCTTTTGTCTCCTCCAGAAGCCGCTGAGCCACTCCCACGCACCTGGCGCCTCTGATGAGCCGTCTGGCCGGAAGCCATCTCTTGCCCAGATGAAACGCCTTCCCCGGTTCCCCCAGTATGTTTTGCTCAGGAACTCTGCATTGGTTGAACAGCAGGTATAGAGGCTCTTTGACCTGGGATCGCCAACCGACTCTCTCCCGCTCTCCTGTCACGGTCAAGCCCGGCGTGCCTTTGTCTATCAGGAAGCAGGTCATGCCTTCTGCTTCCTCGCTTGTGACAGCAAAGACAACAGCGAAATAGTCGTCTCCGGTTCGGGAATACGATAACTTGGTCCCGCTAACCAGATAGTCACCATTGACCCTCTCCGCCCTTGTGTGCATTCGCGGAAATCCGGGTGAATCATGAGGCTCCAGCAGTGCTATACAGGCATGCCGTTGCCTCTGGAAGCAAGGCCGGAAGTACTTTTCCCTCTGTTCCGCGTCACAATCAAATAGGATAGGGGTCACATCGCCAAAAGTAAAGGGTACAATCGTCTGAGACAACTCTTCCTCTGCCAGACAATTTCCCAGTGTGCTCAGCCCGATGCCGCCAAGGTCTTCGGGAACGCTCAATCCCCACAGACCGACACCCATCGCCATCTTGATGAGCTTCTGCTCGGTATCGGGTGGTAAGTACATCCTGGCATCGGCGAGGCCGGCAGCTTGCCCCAGCAGGTCTCTCTCAAGAGGACGTAACTGGTCACGGACGAAGTCCCGCGCCAGACTCTGGATCATTTTCAGCTCTTCCGGGATTTCGAAGTCCACCGAATGCCTCTCTGTTAGTAGCTGTCTACAGCTTCCTCTACAAACAGGTCCAGATCAGGTTCATGATCGTCGCCAATGCGCTGTTCGAGACGTGACATAACTTCCACCAAGCGGCAATTGACCACGTAGTGCTTGAGCGTAGTGTCCACCTGCGGGCAGGTCAGAACGCAAGCATAACATAGATCACAGTCTTCGCTCACCAGGCTTTCGAGTGCCATGGAGGTGCGCTGCTCGGTTTTCTCGCGGCGGCGAGGCTCCCTGGCAAGTACCGGACAAATGTCGATGCAGTTGCCGCAGCCGATGCATTCCTTGTGACCGGCTATATTCTCGACAATGTTGAGCGCATGGCCGGGGTTGAAACCGCTGGAAAGCAGCCGGCACCGAGCCACCGGAGGAAATCTGGTGCTCAGGATGTCGTTTAGAACGGACTCTATTTCTTTGACGTCTACCTGGATACGCTGGGGCATACTGCATGAACCTCAGGCCAGTTTGATCCAGGAAGACTTGAGCGATTCTCTGGCATAGCCGGGCAGGTAGTCGGGACCGGACCTGGCGTAATCCGGAAGCAGCATCGGCGAGATAGGCCGCTGGCTGGCAAGCCCGGTTTGCTCGAGAGCCTTCTGCCATCGGCGAACATGGTCCAATGTCGGTTCGCCCGGTTTCACCTGCTTGCTCCACTGCGCGGCTGCTCTTCCCGCTCTCCTGCCGAAGACGAAGATGTCGAGGGTTGAGTTCCCGATCAGCCTGTTGCGCCCGTGAACGCCGCCTTCACATTCACCAGCAGCAAAGAGGCCGGGAACAGTGGTAGCGCCCTCGGCGTCGATCTTGATGCCTCCATTCTGGTAATGAAGCGTGGGATAGACCAGCATCGGCTCCTTTGATATGTCGATGCCAAAACGGCGGAATTGCCGCACCATTGCCGGCAGCTCCCGCGCCACAGTCCCGGCACCTCTTATCAGATCGATCATCGGCGAATCCAGCCAGACACCGGTCTGACCCGTGGGAGTGTCTACGCCTTTGCAGCGCTCCCGGCATTCGCGAATGATAGCTGCGGCCACAACGTCGCGAGGTTCCAGCGGCATGATGAACTGCTCGCCGTCGGCATTCACCAGTTGTGCACCGAGTGTCCTGACCTTTTCCGTCACCAACTGGCCGAGTATCTGCATAGGGTAAGCCGCGCCGGTAGGGTGGTACTGCATGGTGTCCATGAAAATGAGCTGAGCTCCGGCCCTGTAGGCCAGAACCAGTCCGTCCGCGGTGGCTCCGTAGTGGTTTGTGGTAGGGAAATCCTGGATGTGGAGCCGTCCCATCCCGCCTGTGGCCATCACCACTGCCTTGGCGCGAACGATGCTGAGATCGTTGGTCTCCAGGTTGGCCAGTATCGCTCCGCAAACCTGCCCTTTGTCATCAATCAGCAGTTCTATGGCAGGCGAGAACTCGACATAACTGATGTTCCTGTTCCTCATCTCGTCGCGGAGAACGCGCATCTCTTCAAGGCCGGTGTAGTCCTTGGCCGAGTGCAACCGAAGCTTCGAGGCGTCGCCGCCGGACAGCTCGTGCATAGAGCCGTCGGAGTTCTTGTCCCAGTTGACCCCCAGCTTCTCCAACCAGGCGATCACCGATGGGGCGTCTTTCACCAAAGCTTCCACCAGTTCCGGGATGTTGGCGAAGTGTCCTCCGCCGATCGTGTCGAGGTAGTGACCGGCTGGGGAATCGTTGGGTCTGTCGGCTGCCTGGGTCCCGGCCTGTGCTCCGACGGTATTGCAGTCTCCCAGCCGAAGCTTGGTGGCCAGCAGGACCTTGGCGCTGTTCTCCTGTGCCAGGAGCGCTGCGCTGGCCCCGGCACCTCCGCCGCCGATCACCAGCACGTCAACGTCGAAGTCCACCCGGCTGAGATCGATCTTGTCGGGGTCAATGCGGCTGTTGCCCTCCAGCAGGTCGGCCATCTCGTTGGGCGTGTGTTCTCCTTTGTTCGGGCCTGTCGCCAGTCGGCGCATCTTCCCGGCGACGTAGTCGGGATGATAGCGCTGCAGCAACGGAGTCCTGTCCTCGATGCTCAGGCGAGGCGGCGTCTGTTTCAGCCGCCTCTCTCTAGAGGCTTCTACTTTGCGGACGCTCTCTTCAATGTAATGCGGATACATCGCTCACATACCACTGGCAGGCAGGCTCGATGTCGCGGTCGGCGTAGAGGCGGCGAAGCTCCTCTTCGCTGGCTGCCTTGAGCCTGGCCATGTCCCCGTCATATTTGCCTGCCTCAATTTCGGATATTCTCTCCTCGAGATGCTTCGATGCGGGAGCGAGGTATCGTCCATACAACCGGCGGCACAGGAGTCCCACGTTGTACGGCACCAGCCCCTGCGGACACCTGGCGGCGCACAGCCCGCACATCACGCAGTCGAACGACTTCAGCGCCGCTTCACGTAGGTCGCCCCTCAAGGCATCGGCCATGTACCACATCACCTCAAGCTCCTGAGGACAGGTCCTGGTGCAGGTGTTGCAGCCGAAGCATTTGACGATATCGGGGTAGAGGACCAGCACCTGCTCTCCGGCAGCTTTGGCCTTCTCCAGGTCGTATTGTGCCCTGACTGCCGGGAAGAACGGAATCTGCACCAGGTACATGTCCTGTTCCACAGTCTTCTGGCAGGCCAGGTCGTACCTGAGCTGAGGGTCATTCCTGAAGTTGTAAATGGTAGCGCAAGCGCCGCAGAATCCGGCGCGGCATCCGCACCCGCGTATCACCCGATAGCCGCAGTATTCCAGCGCGGTGAGAATGGTCAGGCCGTCGGGCACACGATAGGCTTTGCCCATCACGTAGATGTCGATCATTCGTGTTACTTCAGACATACCTGACTCATGACATGTTTTGGTGAAACCAGAGCGAAGCGGCTCAGAATGGCATGCCAGCCGGAGCTGACAAGGACGTGCGGGATCAGGCTGTATCGACCAACTGTCTCCTCAGTTCGACAACCATCGACGCACAGTCGATCTTCATCGGGCATCGGACCTTGCAGCGGCCGCACGTCAGGCAAGTATAGGCCAGGGCAGCGCCTTTCTCAGGGTCGTCGCTCAGCATTGCCGCCCACACGGCCCCGATGCCGGTGAAGTACTTGTCGCCGAAATGGCCGGCGGTGACAGCAAAAACCGGGCACTCGTAGAGGCAACCGCCGCATCTCAGGCAGAAGAGCGCTTGCCTGAGGATGGGGTCCTTCGCCAGAGCCGTTCTCCCCGCATCCATGAAGATCACGTGAAATTCCCTGGGGCCGTGCGCTCCGTATGTGGTGACTTTCTCGATGTCTCCGGTCTTGCTCGGCCCGGAGATCAGACTTACGTACGACGGAACCGTGTAGTTGGCATAGCGCCAGGTGACCTCGGAGACCTTGTACGCGTCTCCCAGGGTTGGCACCAGCTTCTCCATTCCGATCAGGGCAATGTGTACGGGCGGCGCGCCCGTGGCCAGGCGGATGTTGCCCTCGTTCTCGATGATGAAGAGAGTCCCGGTATCTGCGGCCACCACATTAGCCCCGCTCATGCCGATGTCCGCCTGAAAGTATTTCTCCCGCAGCAGATTCCTGGCTGTGGCCACCAGCGTGCTGATGTCGGTGGACAGCTCCTGGCCGGTGATCTTGGAGAAGAGCTTAGCCACATCTTCTTTTGGGACGTGGATTGCCGGCGAAAGAATATGCATAGGGCGCGAGCCGAGCTTCTGGATGATGAACTCTCCCAGGTCGGTCTCATAGACGTCGTGACCATGTTCTTCGAGGTGTTCCCGCAGGCCGATCTCTTCGCTGGTCATGCTCTTGCCCTTCACAATGAGCTTCTTCTCGCCGACCAGCTTGTCCACGATAGCCAGCGCGTCACCGGCCGTCTTGGCGATGTAGGCCTTCCCTTTGTTGGACTCGATGGCCTGGCAGGCCTGCTCGGCCAGCTCCTCCATTTCTGCAACGGC
>CAYYWI010000038.1:0-22162 GCA_964475375.1 uncultured Dehalococcoidia bacterium | reverse complement strand
CGTCGCTGTTCTCTGGGCTGTTCTGGTGCATATGGGCACCGGAGCCATCGTCGGTTTCATCGAGACCAGAGGCATCTTGTACTCACCCATGAAGCCGGTGGAGTTTATCTCAGCCGCCTTCGCCTCTGGATTGGCACTAGTGATGTTTCTCTCTTACATAACACTCAAGTTCAGCAAGCGTCCCATAGACAAACAAATGTATATCTCCTTGGGCAAGATGCTCGCAGTACTAATCATCGTCTTGATGGTTCTGGTACTGGCGGACAAGCTGACGCACTTCTATCCGCCCAAGCGTGAGTCCGTAATGTTCCTTGTCGCCGGCCCGTTGGCTTGGGTATTCTGGCTACAGGTCGTGCTGGGCTACTTTATCCCTCTTGGCATCTTGTTCAACCCCTGGTTGAACAAGAAGGTGGGATGGATTATTGCTGCCTGTTTCATCTGCGTAGTCGGAATCCTGTTTGAGAGGGCCGCCATCGTCATTCCTGGACTCTCTGAGCCGCTCCAGTACTATCCCGGAGAGATCGCCGGCATATGGGGTGCTCGTGGTGGGTTCCCCATCATGCCTGCAGAAACACTACAGACTATCGGTATCTTCGCGGTGCTCGGTCTGGTCTATGTCCTGGGTCTGAAGTACCTTGAACTTCTACCAGCGGGCAGTCCTCCTGAAGAAGAGAAACATGATACAGCAGAATCGGCTGCAGCCCCTGCTGAGGGAGGTTCCACATAGAACCAACCAGTGTATCTGAGCGCGGGGTTTTTCTCTGTCGATGTGATGGCAGAGTATGCTCAAAGCTGCCTCTGGAGCAGATACGAGACTGGCTGCAACAAATGAAGCCCGGACTCAATGTCATTATTACTGATAACCTCTGTCAGTCTGAAGCTTTGCGTCAAACAATCCAGCAAAGCAAGATAGCTCCCGCTGTTCTGGCAGGCTGCTCACACCTCAGGTCTGATATCAGTCTCTGGCAAGAGCCTGAGAAGTGCATTGTTGATCCTGATTCTGTGGGGATTGTTGATCTGGTCAGAGAGATTGATAGCTCTTTTCAGGATATCGACCTGCTTGAAAGAGCAAAGATACTCCTCTGGTCCCAGGTAAAGCGCCAAGAGACATTTCGTGGTGTGCCTGAGAAAGCCCGCAAGGCGCGCTTCGTCAGGATTCAGGGTGAAGTCAGCCGTCGCGATCTCTTTCAATCCCTGGTTCCCAAGTACTCGGTAATACCCTACATCGATTCGGCGAAGTGTCTGGGCTGGAAGTGCCGCATATGTCGAGCTGCCTGCACCTTTAAGGCAATTATCGCCGAAGACGAGGCTGTTTCCATCGACAGCAGTGACTGCAAAGCCTGCGGCCTTTGCATCACGAGTTGCCCTCACCAAGCCATAGTTTATCCCAACTTTGCTATTGAACAGCTTGAGGCTCAGATTGAAGGCCTTCTTCTGGATGCCGATACCAAGCTCCAGCCGCGAATCATCGCAATGGTGTGCCAAAGCACTGACACCAAAGTGAATCCCTTCAAGCAGACCCCCAACGTATTGCCAATAGAGGTTCCCTGCATGGGAATGGTTTCGCCCCGCCTGATACTCCGTGCCTTCGATCTTGGAGCACAGGGATTCCTGATGATCTCCAACAAAGATAAATGCCAGTTCAAACTTGACTGTACTGACTGGAAGGGCACGGTCCAATTCGTTCAACAACTCCTCGCTTACTGGGGCATTGAACCGGAAAGAATAGGGATATGCCAGGAGGGCCAACTGGACAAGGAGCTAGCGGCTTTCAGATCCAGAATCGCTGCTTTGAACCCTACAGTCTTGGTTTCAGCTAAAGCAAACACGACCGAGAAAGGTATTGCGTTGCCGGCCGTTATTTCCGCAATGACAGAAAAACTTGGGGCTGCCGCCATTGGAGCCATCACATCCGGAACGGTTCCCTTCGGCAAAGTAACAGTCGATGCCTCCAAGTGCACAAGCTGCGGCGTATGCGCTGCACAATGCCCTACTGAAGCCCTGAGCGGCCTTTCCGGCAAAGACTCTTCTACCTTGCTCTTCCGTCAGGATTCATGTGTCGGCTGCGGCCAGTGCATGGATATTTGTCCCGAGAAGTGTCTTACCCTCGTCAAGGTACTAGAGGTCAATAAACTCAATCATGAACCACAGGTGATCTTTGAAAATGACTTCGTCCGCTGCAGAAGCTGCGGCACGCCTGTGGCACCCAAGGCCATGATTGAAGCCGTGCGTTCCAGGCTCGGCACAACAGGCGAAGCAGCCTCTCGGCTGGAGATGTGCCCGGGTTGCAGAATGAAAGGGAAGCCCCGCTTGGCAAAGAGCGGTGTAGGAGCATAGGCAAATGGATCAATTCCTTAGGGTGGTAGCCGTACTCCTGGAAGTGTTGGTGCTTGCAGGCATGATCTTCTCAATATTGTGGGGAGTCAAGCTTCTGTTGGCTGACTTGGGCATAAACAGTAAGTACAACAAGGCCATCATGATGGCCCTGTCAGTGTTGTTCGGCATCCTTGTTTTCTTCTTTATCATGCACCTCTCGGCTTTCTATCCCATCTATCAAGGAGCATGAAATCAATTATAGTCTCGGTAGCAAACAAGTCATTGGTTGTCCAATAAGCAGGAGGACATCGTAGGACCTATGGATTTTTGGGGTAGCGCACACGTTGGTGGCCAGCTTTACTACATACAGAATATCTTTGCGCCGGTCATAATCGGCTTCTTGGTCTTCAGCCCGGCTCTTATGGCTCTTTTCGCTTATGCTTTCGCCCGGCGATGGTTCATCTGGCGCCGCGGCGGCAAGGAATCTCGAACTGACAACTTGTTCGGCCGGATCAAGACCACCCTTGGCGTGCTTGTCGGTTACACCCGTATACTCAGCGAAGCCTATCCCGGCTGGATGCACTTCATGATCTTTTGGGGAACAGCTCTATTCGTACTCGGCAAGATCATTCGGTTGTTCTCATATACTGTCCATATAAGCAGCCCACCACAGACCATATTCTTGGCAGCTTCATTTATGTCAGAGCTTGGCGCAGCACTGATCATAATCGGTGGCCTGCTGGCTGTATTCCGCCGGTATATCCTCAGGCCCAAGCGTCTGGACACCAAGTTTGACGATACCCAGGTCTTCCTCTTCGTGTTCATAATTCTCATCAGCGGCTTCATGATCAAGGGCTACCGAATAGCCATATCCGAGGTCCCTCTCAACGGATGGAGTGAATGGTGGTGGTCACCGATCGGCTATGGCTTCTCCAAGATATTCATGGTCTTCCCTGAGGATTACCGGAATGAGATCCTGACATGGCACAGGGTGGTTATCCACACATTCGTGGCCTTCGTCTTCCTCGCCTTGATACTGGTCTATCGTTCTCGTCTCCAGCACGTCCTGCTCTCCCCGATGAACGTCTTCTTCCGCTCAAGCAAACCAAAGGGAGCACTCACACCAATAAACCTCGAGACGGCGGAAAGCTACGGCGCTTCCAAGATCGAGCATTTCACCTGGAAGCAACTCTTGGACCTCGATGCCTGTACCCGCTGCGGCCGATGTCAGGATAACTGCCCGGCCAATATCAGCGGCAAGAAGCTGTCCCCCAAGAAGCTGATCCAGGATCTCAAGGATCACATGAATGAGGTTTACCCGATACCATTCTGGCCCAAACCAAAAGAACCCAGAAAAGACATGATCAATGATGCAGTGACTCAAGAGGTTGTCTGGGACTGCACCACCTGCCGTGCCTGCATGGAAGCTTGCCCGGTTTTCGTTGAGCACATAGACAAGATAGTTGATATGCGCCGCAACTTGGCTTTGGAGCGAGCTGAGTTCCCTGAGTCTGCTCAGGGTGCTCTCCAGAGTCTGGGCACCAGAGGCCATCCATGGCGCGGTACCACGGCCACCAGAACGGATTGGATCACCGGGTTGGGCGTGAAAGTGCTGTCGGAGAAATCCGATATCGACATCCTCTACTGGGTCGGCTGCACCGCCTCACTTGAGGACCGGAATATGAAGGTGGCCATCGCCACAGCCAAGGTTCTCCAGGCAGCAGGCATTAATTTCGGAATACTCGGGATAGAGGAGGGCTGCTGTGGTGACCCCGCTCGCCGCATGGGCGATGAATACCTCTACCAGACTCTATGCCAGAAGAACATAGAGACCCTGAAGAACTACAAAGTCAAGAAGATCGTGGCCAGTTGCCCTCACTGCTTCAATACTCTGAAGAATGAATATCCCCAGTTCGGTGCCGACTTTGAAGTTATTCATCACTCCGAGTTCATCACAGACCTGATAGCCCAGGGCAAGCTCAACATAGGGAATGTGCAGAACATGACGGTAGCCTATCACGACTCCTGCTACCTGGGTCGTCACAATGACATCTACAAGCAGCCTCGAAAGATCCTTGATTCCATCGGCGGCATAAAGCGGGTCGAGTTGGGGAGACATGGGAGCAAAGGGTTCTGCTGTGGCGGCGGTGGTGGCCATATGTGGATGGAAGATCCCGCCGACAAGCGCCTCAATATTCGTCGGACCCAAGAAGTCATTGACGTCAAAGCTAACTGTGTGGCAACCGCATGTCCATACTGCCTGTCGATGTTCGAGGACGGCATAAAGGCCAAACAGGTCGAAGAGACTGTCAAGGCCATGGACCTGAGCGAACTCATTGTCCAGTCCATGGGCAAGAAGTAGGGACCTGTCCCAGGACACTCCCAGACAACTTGCAGTCGCCACATGATATTTGCCTCTCTGCTAACTGTTTGTTTTTACTAACGAAGTTGCAGGCGAATGTCACCTTGCTGTAACATTTAAGCCACCGGCTGGGGGAATGGCTTTCTCAGAAATCGATTCGGCGCTTTCCTGTGCATTGGAGCGCCTTCGAGAAGCGAAAGGAAGACCTTGTAATGACAGTAGCTCCGTTCAGAGAAGCGGTTGATGCTGTAGCACTGGCAGGTGGAGAAGCACTCAAGCAGTGCTATCAGTGTGGGCTTTGTACCGGTACTTGCCCCTGGAACTTGGTAAAGAGCTTCCCCACTCGCAAGCTGATCCACCAGGCTCAACTGGGCATAGTTGACTTCGAAAGCGAAGATACCTGGACGTGCGCCACATGCCGGGCATGCGTGGCTCGGTGTCCTCGCGGGGTCGCCATCATTGACATCATGAGGGCTCTTCGCAACATAGTGGCAGAGATGGGTGCGGGGCATCTGCCTGATTCGCTGCGGGTAACGATCAAGAATATTGCCGGCACAGGCAACCCGCTCGGGGAGCCAGCAGCGAACCGGATAGATTGGATCAATGACCCGGAGATCACCACTTTCGCTGAAGACGCTGAAGTGCTCTACTTCTCCTGCTGTATACCTGCCTATGATCCCAACGTCAGGAGAGTAGCCAGATCCACAGCCAAGATTCTCAAGAAGGCCGGGGTTCGGTTCGCCATCATGGGGGACAGGGAGAACTGCTGCGGAGAGAGCGTGCGCAAGTCCGGCAACGAGACCCTTTTCCAGAAGCTGGCCCATAACAACATAGCGGCATTCACCGAAAGCGGCATCAGCAAGATCGTGGTGACTTCACCCCACTGCTACTACACCTTCAAGAACGAGTACCCGAAACTGGGCGGCAATTTCGAAGTAATCCACTATACAGAGTATATGGCACAGCTCATCAAAGAAGGCAGACTGAAGCTGACCAGATCGCTGGACTACAAGGTGACCTATCATGATCCATGCTACCTGGGACGGCACAGTAATGTTTACGACGCCCCACGAGATGTTCTGAAGAGCATCCCAGGCATCGAACTGGTGGAGATGTCCGATTGCGGACCCGACAGCATCTGCTGCGGCGGTGGCGGCGGCCGGATCTGGATGGAAACCAAAAAGGGCGAAAGACTCTCCGACCTGAGGCTGGATCAGGCGGTGGCTACCGGAGCCAACATACTTGCTGCAGCCTGCCCGTATTGCATCCTGAATTTCGAAGACAGCATTCTAACCACCGACAGGATCGGCAAGATCGAGGTGAAAGACATCTCGGAGCTACTGGCGGAGGCGCTATGATGTCAGGAGCCCCAAGGGAGTAGAGAACTAGATGGCCAGGATTGGAGTTTTCATATGCCATTGCGGCAGCAATATCGCCGGAACAGTGGACATCAGCAAGGTCATCGAAGCAACCAAGCAGATGCCCATGGTCACTCACGTAGAAGAGAACAAGTATAACTGCAGTGAACCCGGGCAGGCTGCCATTCGAGCCGGCATTAAGAAGAATCGCCTCAACCGGGTGGTGATTGCCGCCTGCTCGCCCCGGATGCACGAGAATACGTTCCGCAAGACCGTGGCTGCTGCGGGACTGAATCCGTACCTGATGGAAGTATCCAATTTGCGGGAGCACTGCAGTTGGGTGCATTCCGACGCCAAAGATGGTGCCACCGAGAAATCCATTGAACTGATACGAATGGCTGTAGCCAAGGTAGCCCGCCATGAAGCGCTCTTCCCGCAAAAGGTGCCCATAACAAAGAAGACACTGATCATCGGCGGAGGCATCGCGGGCATACAGGCGGCACTGGATATAGCCAACGCCGGCTACCAGGTTGTTCTGGTTGAACGCGAACCCACCATCGGCGGACGCATGGCGCAACTGGACAAGACTTTCCCGACGCTGGACTGTTCATCATGCATTCTCACACCCAAGATGGTGGACGTGGCCCAGCATCCTAATATCACTCTGATGACCTCTGCCGAAGTCAAAGAGGTCAAGGGCTTCGTGGGCAATTTCGAAGTCAGCATCACGCAGAAGGCACGAAAGGTGGACCACGCCAAATGCACCGGCTGCGGCACCTGCTGGCAGAAATGCCCGGTCAAGGCGGACTCTGAGTTTCACCTGAAGCTGGGGAAACGCCCGGCGATCTACATCCCGTTCCCGCAGGCTGTGCCGCCCAAGCCGGTCGTTGACACCCAGAACTGCCGCTATATGAAGTACATCGAGTGGGCCGCCGGAAGCAAAGAGGGCAAAGCTCCGCCGCAGTGCCGCGTCTGCGAAAAGCTCTGCCCGACACAGGCTATAGACTGGGAACAGACTGACAAAGTCATTACTGACAAGTTTGGGGCCGTCATTGTGGCCACCGGCTACCAGCCCTTTAATCCCAAGGGCTACACCGAACTCGGTTACGGCAAACATCCCGATGTCATCACCGGACTTGAGCTGGAGCGCATGATGAGCGCCTCCGGTCCAACCAGCGGCGAAGTCAAGCGTCCCTCAGATGGCACTCACCCCAAGGAAGTAGTCTTTCTGACCTGCATCGGCTCAAGAGACGAGCAGAGAGGGCACTCTTATTGCAGCAAAGTGTGCTGCATGTATATCGCCAAACATGCCATCATGCTCAAGGAACACGATCCTGAGGTGAATTGCTACGTCTTCTACATGGACGTCAGGGCCGTCAGCAAGGACTACGAGGAGTTCTATAAGCGCGCCCAGGAGAGCGGTGCCACTTACATCCGCGGCAAAGTATCCAGGATTCGTCAGGAAGACGGCAAGCTGATAGTACGGGGCGAGGACACCCTGCTCGGGGATATGATCGAGATTCCGGCTGACATGGTAGTACTGGGAGTCGGCATGGAGCACAGCATCGGAGCATCCGTGCTGGCCCAGACGCTCAAAGTCAGCTACGACATCAATGAATTCTTCATCGAAGCGCACCCCAAACTGCGCCCGGTGGAAACCATGAGCGACGGCGTATTCGTGGCCGGCGCCTGCGTCGGCCCGAGGGACATTCCGGAGTCGGTGGCATCAGGCAGCGCCGCAGCAGCCAAGGTTGCCGCCCTCTTCGGCCAGGACTTCCTGGTTGTTGATCCCATGGTCTCTGCCATCGATCAGGCAAAGTGCAGCGGCTGCCTGCTCTGCACCAAGATATGCCCCTTCAAGGCCATCGACACCAAGGTTCTGAAAGATGGGCGCACGGTGGCGGTCGTCAACGAGAGCCTGTGCAAGGGCTGTGGTTTATGTGTCGCTGCCTGCCGCTTTGGCGCTGCCAACCTGCGCGGATTCACACAACAGCAACTGCTGGCCGAGCTTCAGGGTGTCTTTACTTAGTCAATCTCAAGTCGTCGATGCAGCCGCGCTTGGTTTCATTTTGCCATTTAGCGTCGTTTGTCGTAAACTTGAGAAAATGAGACTCTAGAGATACTTAATGGGCGGTGTGCAAGCCGCCCATTTGTATGGATCGAGTTATTCTGACGGGAGCATAGAGTTCATGGTGAGTACAAGTGCTGTCACGCCCTCCCCTGTCAGCGATCTGCGAACCTTCGTCGAACACCAGAGCGGCCAAAAGATCTTCGATTGTTATCAGTGCGGCAAGTGCAGTGCCGGGTGTCCCATCGACTACGCCATGGATCTGGGACCACGCCAGATCATGCGGTACCTCCAGATGGGGCTCAAGAAGGAGGTCATGCGGAGCACCACCATCTGGCTGTGCGTCTCCTGCGAGACCTGCTCTTCTCGCTGCCCGGCCAAGATAGACATCGCCAAGGTCATGGAGTCGTTGCGGATTCTGGCCAGTGTCGAGGGCAGCGCGCCAGCGGAGAAGAAGGTGGACGTTTTCCACAAGGAATTCCTGAACGCGGTTGAGCGGTATGGGCGGGCTCACGAGGTCAGCCTCGGTGCTGCATACGCTCTGAAGACCAGGGACTTCTCCGGTGTGGCAATGGCACGACTCATGCTCTCTAAAGGCAAGCTGGTGATCATGCCGCCCAGCGCCTCAGGAGCGTCAGAAGTCAAGAGAATATTCGCTGCCGCCAGAAGCGCACCCAGAGCCAGCGTGGCCAAGGCAGAGGAAAAACACTAGAATGACCACAAACACTTACGCCTACTATCCGGGTTGCACTCTCCACTCCACCGCTAAGGAATATGACGTCTCGGCCCGCGCAGTGTGCAAGCAAATGGGCATTGAGCTCCAGGAGCTTGACGGCTGGACCTGCTGCGGAGCCTCTTCTGCTCACACCACAAATGAGAACCTGGCCATCGCTCTGCCGGCTCGCGATCTCCGTTCAGCGGAGGCCAAGGGCTTGCCCCTGGCCGTCGCCTGCGCCATGTGTTTCAACCGGCTGAAGGTCACCGCGCACGTCTTGGCTGACAAGAAGAAACTGGAGAGCACCACCAAGGCGATTGGTGGCAGCTTGGCCAACACGACCGAGATAGTGCATCTGCTCCAGATACTCTACGAGAGAAGAAAGTCGATGACGGTCAGCAAGCCCCTGAAGGGCCTGAAGGTGGCCTCCTACTACGGCTGCCTGCTGGTACGTCCGCATGAGATCACGCAGTTCGATGACCCCGAGAATCCTCAAATGATGGACAAGCTGATGATCGCGCTCGGCGCCCAACCACTCGAATGGGATTTCAAGACAGCTTGCTGCGGGGCTAGCCTGCCACTCACCAGGAAAGACATCGTGGTCAGGCTCTCGTATCGCATCCTTTCCCAAGCCAGGCAGTTGGGAGCGGACTGCGTCGCCGTGGCGTGCCCGATGTGCCAAATGAACCTGGATGCCTTCCAGAACGAGATGGAGATGCAGTACGGCAAGAAGATCAACATGCCTGTACTCTACTTCACTCAGATCGCCGGATTGGCGATGGGCTTGTCGGCCAACGCATTGGACCTGAACAAGCATGTCACTGACCCCGCACCCATGCTGAGAAACAAGGGATTGGCTTAGAGGAAAAAGGTATGGCTAGAGTTGGAGTCTTCATCTGCCACTGCGGTGCCAACATCGGCGGCACCATCAACATCGACAAGGTACTGGAGGCAGCCAAGAGAATGCCAATGGTGGCCTTCGCGGATGCCAACAAGTATACCTGCAGCGAACCCGGGCAGCTTTCCGTGCGCGATGCCATAGTCAAGAACCGCTTGAACCGCGTCGTCATCGGCAACTGCTCCCCCCGCATGCACGAGAACACCTTCCGCAAGACGGTGGCCCAGGCTGGACTGAACCCCTACCTGCTGGAAATCGCCAACCTGCGGGAGCACTGCAGTTGGGTCCACGGCAACAACAAGGACGCCGCCACTGAGAAGGCAATTGAACTGGTAAGAATGGCCGTCGCCAAGGTAGGCCGCGACGAGGCTCTCTTCCCCAAGCGCTTCGGCCTGACCAAGCGGGCTTTGGTGATCGGCGGCGGTATTGCCGGCATCCAGGCCGCGCTGGATATTGCCAATGCGGGGAATGAAGTGGTGCTGGTGGAAAGAGAGCCAACCGTCGGCGGGCGAATGTCCCAGTTGGACAAGACCTTCCCCACCCTCGACTGCTCGGCCTGTATTCTCACGCCGAAGATGGTGGACGTGGCCCAGCACCCCAAGATCACCCTGCTGAGCTGCGCCGAGGTGCAGGAAGTCAAAGGCTTCGTAGGCAACTTCGAAGTCAAGATCAAGCAGAAAGCCCGCTACGTCGATATCAAAAAGTGCACCGCCTGCGGCGACTGCACCAAGGGCTGTCCCGTGGAAGTGCTCAGCGAGTTCAACATGGGGCTGGGTAAGCGCAAGGCCATCTACATCCCATTCCCACAGGCCGTGCCCAACAAGTATGTCATTGACAAGAAAGAGACGCCTCCCTGCAAGAGCACCTGCCCGATCCACATGGATGTGCAGGGATATCTGGCCCTGATCGCCAACGGCAAGTTCAAGGAAGCCTATGAGCTCATCCGACGCACCAACCCACTTCCGTCGGTTCTCGGCCGCGTGTGCTATCATCCCTGCGAGCAGGCCTGCAAGCGGGGTTATGTCGATCAGCCGCTGTCCATCTGTTCCCTCAAGAGATTTGCCTCTGACCAGTACGACCTCGCCAGCCTGCCTCTGCCGCAGATCACCAAGAGCGGCAAGAAGGTGGCCGTCATCGGCGCCGGCCCTGCCGGTTTGACGGCAGCGCATGACCTGGCTCTGGCTGGTCATCAGGTAACCATATACGAGGCGCTTCCGGAGCCGGGCGGCATGGTGCGCGTGGGCATACCGGCCTATCGCATGCCGCGCGAGACCCTCAAGAAGGACATCGATTACATCAAAAAGCTGGGTGTGGAGATTGTTACCAACGCCAAGGTCGGTGAGAAGCCAAAGCTGAGCGAACTCCACAAGCTGTTCGACGCCGTTCTCATGGCCAGCGGTGCCCACAACAGCCTCAAGCTGAACGTCCCCGGCGAAGAATCAAAGGGAGTCTTCCACGGCGTTGACTTCCTCAGGGCTGTCGCCCTCGGGCAGAAGGTCGAGATCGGCAGCAGTGTCGCCGTCGTTGGCGGCGGCAACACTGCGATCGACGCTGCCAGAACAGCCCGCCGTCTGGGCGCAAAAGTAACCATCGTCTACCGACGCGGCCGGGACGAGATGCCGGCCAACGAGGTGGAAATAGTGGCCGCCGAAGAAGAAGGTATTGAGATCATGCTCCTGGCCGCTCCCACCAAGGTCATCACTGACGGCGGTAAGGTCACAGCCATTGAATGCGTGAAGATGAAGCTGGGCGCTCCTGATGCCAGCGGCAGGCCCCGCCCCGAGCCTATTGCCGGTTCCGAATTCAAGCTGGATGTTGACACCATCATCCCAGCGCTGGGCCAGGCACCCAACCTGAGCTTTGCCAAGGATCTGAGTGTGGCGCTCTCCGGCAAAGGCACCGTCAAGGTTGACGAGGCCAGCCTGGTTACCAGCGTTCAGGGCATCTTCGCCTGCGGCGACGCCGTTACCGGCCCGCTGATGGTGGTTGATGCCATGGCTTCCGGCCGCAAAGCCGCCGCCTCTATCGACAAGTACCTCAAGGGAGAGGATCTGCCCAAGACCGCCGAGCCGAAGGCGGAGGCCAAGAAGCCCAGCGAGGCAGAGGTCGAAGAGCTGAAAGAAAAGTATCCCGAGAAGGCACGGCTGAAGATGGCGGAAACGCCCGCCGACACTCGCATTAAGAACTTTTCCGAAGTCGAGTTAGGCTTTACGCCGGAGCAGGCTATGGAAGAGGCCAAACGCTGTCTCGCCTGCGGCGTCTGCTCTGAGTGCCGCGAGTGCGTCAGGCTGTGCCAGGCCGGCGCTATAAACCACGACATGAAGGAAGAAATTCTCACCTACCAGATCGGCTCGATCGTGGTAGCCACCGGATACAAGACCTCCGATCCCAAGGCCTACGGAGAGTACGGCTACGGACGCCTGCCGGACGTGATCACCGGCCTGCAGATGGAGCGGTTGATGAACGCCTCGGGCCCCACCGGCGGCGAAGTGCTCCGCCCCTCCGATGGCAAGCACCCGCACACCGTGGTCTTCATCTCGTGCGTCGGCTCCAGAGACGAGCTCAAGGGCCGCAGCTACTGCAGCAAGTTCTGCTGCATGTACATGGCGAAGCAGTCCATCATGCTCAAGGAGCATGACCCACATGTTCAGTGCTACATCTTCTACATTGACATCCGCGCCGGCGGCAAGGACTTCGACGAGTTCTCCCGCCGCGCCCAGCAGGAATATGGCACTCTGTGGCTCCGCGGCCGGGTTTCCAAGCTCTACCAGAATGGCGACAAGGTCATGGTCTGCGGCGAGGACTCCCTCATCGGGAGACCGGTAGAGATCGCCGCCGACATGGTGGTCCTGGCGACAGCCGCCGAACCCAACGACGGCGCGGCGGAACTGGCTCAGACGCTCAAGGTCAGCTATGACACCAACCATTTCTTCATCGAGGCCCATCCCAAGCTGCGCCCGGTGGAGACCCAGACCGATGGCATCTTCCTGGCCGGTTCGTGCGTCGGGCCGAGGGACATCCCCGAGTCCGTTGCCCAGGGCAGCGCCGCAGCGGCCAAAGTGTCAGCGCTGTTCAGCAACGAGTTCCTGACCAGCGATCCCATGGTGTCGGCAATCGACCCGGCAAAGTGCAGCGGGTGTCTGCTGTGCCAGCAAGTTTGCCCCTTCAGCGCCATCGAGTCTCAGAAGTTGAGGGACGGCCGCACTGTATCGGTAACCAACGAGAGCCTGTGTAAAGGCTGCGGCCTTTGCGTGGCCGCTTGTAGATTTGGAGCCGCTAATCTGCGTGGGTTCACCCAACAGCAATTACTAGCCGAGGTGGTATCGTTATGGCAGTAGACTTTCAACCTAGAATAGTGGGGTTCCTGTGCAACTGGTGCAGCTATGCCGGAGCCGACATGGCAGGTACAAGCCGCATCACTTATCCCCCGAACATCCGCATCATCCGAGTGCCCTGCTCGGGCAGGGTAGATCCACTCCTGATAGTCAAGAGCTTCCAGATGGGTGCCGACGGAGTCCTTATTGCCGGCTGTCACCCCGGTGACTGCCACTATACCGAGGGCAACTACTACGCCCGCCGCCGGTTCGCATTGTTGCACCCCTTCCTGGACTATCTTGGCATAGAGAGCGCCCGGTTCCGCGTGGAGTGGGTCTCCGCCTCCGAAGGCAAGAAGTGGGGTCATGTGGTGACCTCCTTCACAGATGAGATAACCAAGCTCGGACCGCGGAAAGCCTTGGTTTCGGAGGCTTCAAGATGAGCGAGACTGAACAGATTCGCAGCAAAGCCAAGGAACTTCTGGACAGCAAGAAGGTGGATTGTGTCATCGGCTACGAGCGCGCCACCGATGGGAAGAACGCCAGGCCGATGTTTGCCTACAATGCCAAGGATGCCGACAGGCTTATCTTCGATCAAACCTGCCGGCACAACCTAGTGAAGTACCTGCTGAACAAGAAGGACAAGGTGACCGGCATCGTGGTCAAGCCTTGCGATTCCCGAGCCATCAACCTGCTGCTCAACGAGCACCAGATTGCCAGAGAAAAGGTCGTCATCATCGGCGTGGCCTGCTCCGGAATAGTTAAGACAGACTGGAACAAGACCGGTGACAAGTTGCGCGATGCCTGTCAGCTCTGCCAGCAGCGCACACCGGTGGTGTATGACGTTCTGATCGGCGAACCAAAGAAGGCAGAGCCTCCCGCTGACGCCTACCCCGATGTCGTTGCCATGGAAGGCAAATCGGTGGAGGAGAAGCGCGCTTTCTGGGAGAAAGAGTTCAGTCGCTGCATCCGCTGCTACGCCTGCCGCCAGGCATGCCCCGGCTGCTACTGCGGCGAGTGCTTTGTCGATCGGCTCGATCCACTCTGGGTGGGCATCAGGATAGCCCCCGCCGAAAATGAAATGTGGAACACAATGCGGGCTTATCACCTCGGTGGGCGTTGCATCGGCTGCAACGCCTGCGAGTTGGTATGCCCGGTCAATATTCCCCTCAGTCTGCTGAACCGCAAGTTGGAGAAAGAAGTGATGAGGCTCTTCAAATTCCAGCCCGGCCTCGATCCGGAGACACCGCAACCTCTCGCCACATTCCAGAAGGATGAGAAGCTGGGGGTGGGCGAATGAGCAAGTTCATAGCGAAGAAAGACCTTAACTCCTGGCTGAACAAGGTCCGTGAGAATCGCCGCTTGGTAGCGCCGGTCAAGGTGGATGACCTGGTTCTCTTCAGAGAGGTCAAGCAGGCAGAGGACATAGCCTCAGATTATGTCAACACAGACATGTCACCCAAAGAGTTCTTCTTCCCGCCGACCGAGGTGCTTTTCACCATCGATCGGAAAGACGGGAAGGTTGATCTGACTCCGGCGCAAGTTGAACGGGAGACCGTGATCTTCGGAATTCGACCTTGCGATGCCAAAGGCGTCATAGCCCTGGACAAGCCGTTCCTGGAGGAGCCGTCCGATCCGCTCTATCGAGAGCACCGGGACAAAACAGCACTGGTCGGCATGGCTTGTCTGAAGGCCTGCGCCGAGTGCTTCTGTTCGAGCATGGGCGGCGGACCGGATGACCCGGCAGGCTTGGACATCATGCTTACTGAAGTCAAAGACGGCTACCTGGTGCAGGTCCTCACCGATAAAGGCAAGGCTCTGTTGCCGGATTCGATGCTGTCCGAAAGCAGCGAGGCCAAGCCGAAGGCGGCAGAAGTATCCAGGGTCCCGGCCGAAGGCGTCAACAAGAAACTGCGCCAGAACTTCGATGACCCGTACTGGGGCCGGCTGGCAGACAGATGCATACACTGCAACATGTGCTCCTACGTCTGCCCGACCTGCTACTGCTTCGACATCAGGGACTACCCCAACAAAGGAAAGACCGATCGCGTACGCAGTTGGGAAAGCTGCCAGTCCGCCGGGTTCACCAAGATCGCCGGCGGCCATGATCCCCGCGCCAACAAGGGCATCCGCATGAGACAGAGGTTTGCCCACAAGCTTCTCTACTTCCCTGAGCAGTTCGGCGTCAGTCACTGCATCGGCTGCGGCAGGTGCGTCAAGTCCTGCCCGGTCAATATAGACATCCGCGAGATCATACAAGACGTCCAGAAACTGGGGGCCAAAGGTGAGTAACAACAAGAATCCTCTTCTCCCACACTTAGCAACACTCCAGAACGTGATCGACCTGACTTCCGACGTCAGGCTGTTCCAGATCGAACTTAATGATGCTGCACTGAAAGCCAAGTTTGACTACAAGCCGGGGCAGTTTGTCTTCGTGTCCGCTTTCGGCACCGGCGAATCGCCGTTCGGCCTGACCTCAGTGGCACACCGCAAGGGCCCCATCGAGGTAGCAGTAAGAAAGGTGGGCACAGTCACCAGCTCTCTTCACGATCTGGAGCCCGGTGCATCCGTGGGTGTCAGAGGGCCTTTCGGCAACTTCTTCCCCATGGACCAGTTCAAAGGCAAGAACATCCATATCATCGGCGGCGGCATCGGCTTCGCACCGTTGCGGCCGGTCATCCTGACTATCCTGGATCACAGGGACGACTACGGAGACCTGTTCATCCTCAACGGAGCCCGCACGCCCTCCGACTTGGTTTTCGCCAACGAGTTCGAGACCTGGGCCAAGTCACCCAGAACCAAGCTGGAGTTGACCGTTGATGCCAAAGATAACAACTGGACCGGCCGCGTAGCTCTGATTCCGGCAGTGGTCAAGGAACAGCAACTCACGCCGGTGAATTCGGTGGCCATCATCTGCGGGCCGCCCATCATGATCAAGTTCACGTTGACCGAGTTGAAGAAGCTGGGCTTCGCCGACGAGCAGATTGTCACGACGCTGGAAGGCAAGATGAAGTGCGGCTTGGGCAAGTGCGCCCGGTGCAACGTGGGCGACAAGTACATCTGCAAGGATGGGCCGGTCTTCACCTACAAGCAGATCTCCGGCCTTCTGGAACAATTCTAGTGTAGGGGCAGACCTTGTGTCTGCCCGCGAAGGGCACAGCGCACCGTGCCCGGTATAAAGATAGCTAAAGGGCGACCGAACAGTCGCCCTTCTCCTTTTTTATTCCACCCAAGAACCAACCACCATCACTGGTTTTGAGTCCGCAACAGAAGACCGTCGTGGACACGAGAAACGCTGTGATGGGCCAAGCCTTCTACAGCAATGCGTCAACAGAATTATGTCTGGCCTAAACAAACTTGACACATATCACCCATTCAGGTATAAGATTTGTCGTTGTTTCTGTGTTGAATCGGTGCAACACGTCAAAGAGACTTCGGCCAAGGGGGAGAAAAGGGCGGACCACTCGCAAGCGCGAGTTGTGCCCATTAGATTTGACTTCTTACTCAGCCCGGCTACTCATCTCAGTAGCCGGTTTCCAACTAACTAGAGACTATCCAGCCGCTTTGGGTTCAAGTTCGACTTGCAGAATCATGTGCGAGAAAGGGGGACCACTAAATGCAAGCGAGACAGATAGACGTCGCTGAGTTACAGGCAAAAATCACAGCCTGGCTGCAGCAGAAGATGCCAAAAGCTGAGAAACTCTCTGTGACAAACCTGACCAGATCCGGAGCCGGCTTCTCCAATGAGACCATGCTCTTCGACGCGGCCTGGAAGGAAGGCGGAGAGTCTCACTCTCAGGGAATGGTGCTCCGTACTCCACCCAAAGCCTACCCCGTCTTCCCTGAATACGCGTTGAAGAAGCAATTTGAGGTGATGAGAACTCTGGGCAAAGCCAACGTGCCGGTACCCAAGATGCTCTGGTTGGAAGAAGACTCCGGCCTTCTCGGGTCTCCCTTCTATGTCATGGCGAAGCTGAAGGGCGTAGTCCCACCCGAGTTCCCTCCCTACCACACCTTCGGGCTGTACTTCAATGCTGCTCCACAGCAGCGGGCCAAGATGTGGTGGGGCACGTTGGAGAACATGGCCAGGGTCCACGTGCTGGATTGGAGCAAGCTCGGGTTTTCCTTCCTCGGTGTCCCGAAGTCGGGCATGGGGCCGGTTGACCGGCAGTTGGAATACCTGGACAGGTACCTTAACTGGATGAAAGAGGGTGATCCCCAGCCCACTCTGGAGGCTGGGCTACAATGGCTCAAGGATCACCGCTATGCGCCGGAAAAGGTGAGTGTTTGTTGGGGTGACCCGAGGTTGCCCAACACCATGTACAATGAGGAGACATTCGATGTCGTCGCCATACTTGACTGGGAGATGTCGTTCCTGGGAGACCCGGAGGCTGACCTGGCATGGTTCCTGTTCTGCGACTGGCAGCACAGCGACGGTTACGGTTTCCCCCGCACTGAGGGCAGCCCCAGCAGGGAAGAGACCGTCAAACGCTATGAAGAACTCACCGGCCGCAAGGTAAAGAACCTCTTCTATCAGGAAGTCGTGGCAGCCCTCTATTTTGGTATCGTCATGGCCCAGATTTTCAAGAACTTCAGGAAGATGGGCATCGCCATACCCGGCAATGCCAGCGAAATCAATACGGTTGGACACCAGAGACTGGCCAGCCTCTTGAACTTGCCGGCACCCGCAGACCCGGCACGGGAAATGACCAGAGTTGACCAGATAGCGGTAACCATCCAGTTCCGCCTCACCGGTCCGGGAGGGAGCGACTGGTACCTGGTATGCGACAAGGGGGTCGCTACCAAATTCGATGGCTGCGTAGAGAACCCCAACTGCACCATGATCATCTCGGCCGAGGACTGGGGAAAGATGCAGCGCGGAGAGCTGGAGAAAATCAAGGCTTGGACTGACGGAAAACTGAAGATTGAGGGCGACATGACCCTGCTTATGCAGATGGAGGACACTATCTCCAAATACACCAAAGGCGGAGGGTGAGCTGAATGACCCAGGCAACAGGCGGGTCAGGTCCGGCGACCTGACACCCACGAACACTAGGCTTGATGAATCAAGCCCCTGCGGCATTCCGCTTTGTGTGCTGCCTGCAACTATCGGGGCGTGCAGAGGGGCAAAGCTTTGCTACGAGCTATCAGCTCATCGCTCATAGTATCAGGAGAAGTGGGGGGACAAAGGGGATTAATGGCTCGGGTCCGGAACGCAGGGACACCCGGCCACGACGGAGCGTAGCCCTCCGAGCGTACGTTCCGAGGAAGTCATGTGATTGATGAATCAAGCCCCTGCGGCATTCCGCCTCGTGGTGCCACCCGCCAGGTGTGCAGAGGGGCGCTGTCCCTCTGCGTTTCTTAATCATCCCCCAAGAGTGGGGGATAAAAGGGGGTTGACAGGGTTGCCCGAGGGCAGAGCACATCCGGGTCTTAAGGCAAGCCGCCGTTCAGGGCAAGCAATCTGACACTCACCAAACTAGAAAAGGAAGGTTGTTATGATTTCCGATTTTGACGATTATCCCATTCACCAGACGCCGGAGCCATTAGCACAACCGGGAACTACTGACTTCAACTTCTACGACCGCTACTGGTTCAACGGCATCTCTGAGCAGGATGGGCTGTTCTTCGGCATATCCTCCGGCCTCTATCCCAACCGCCGGGTGATGGATGCTTCTTTCAGCGTGGTCATAGATGGCGTCCAGCACAGCTTCCACGGCTCACGACTGGCGCCTCTGGCGCGCAACCGAACGGTGGTCGGCCCGTTCCGCCTGGAGATCATCAGGCCCATGAAGATAGTCCGGGCCGTTCTGGAGCCGAATGAAACCGGCATCTCTTGTGACCTGACCTTCACCACCCGAACAACTCCCATAGAAGAGCCACGCAGCGTAATGAAGCGGCAGGATCGCATCATCATGGACACCTCCCGCTTCGCCCAGTTCGGACGCTGGCAGGGCTGGATCAAAGTCAATGACAGGAAAATCCAGATCGACCCGAAGCAGGTCTTCGGAACCAGGGATCGCTCCTGGGGCGTTCGTCCTGTGGGAGAGCGGGATGCAGGGATAGGAGCCTTCTACATACCCCAGGTGTTCTGGATATGGGCGCCGGTTCACTTCGACAAGTTCTGCACTCACTACGGAGCGTTCGAAGATGAGGAGGGCAGGCAGACGCAGGCCAGCGGATACATCGTGCCGGCGTACGACAAAGCTGATGATATTCCGGAAGAATCGGACATCAAGATCAATGAGATGGCTTCAGTGGCCCAGAAAGTCCAGTGGGAGCCCGGCAAGCGATTGGCCAGGAAAGCAGAGATCACCCTGGTAGAGAAAGATGGGACAAAGCACACTATCAGCATGGAATGCCTGCACCGTTTCTACACCATGGGGATAGGCTATCTTCACCCGGAGTGGGCCCACGGTATGTGGAAGGGCGACCTGAAGATCGCCGGTGAGACCTGGAAGATAGCCGATATCGCTGCCGATGACTATCGCTTTCAACACATCCAGCACGTCTGCCGCGCCAGGATGGGTGACCAGGTAGGAATCGGCACATTGGAACAGCTCTCCTTCGGCGCTCACAAGCCATCGGGCTCCGTCGGATTCCTCGAGGTGGAGAGCAAGTAGCAGCGCCATAAAGAGGTGCAGCGGGACGCCGCCGGGGTTCGGGGTGTCCCCGAAATTCCCTTTCTCTATATAATATCCCCAAAGAGTGGGGGTGGGGGGTTGAAAAGGTATTTCCCAGCACAATCAGGAAAGGATGAACCATGAGAAGACTCACCAAGCTCTTTGAGCCTATCAAAATCGCCAACGTTCAGGTCAGAAACCGGATTGTCATGTCACCCATGGGGCTGGGGCGAGCCACCGAGGACGGCTTCGTCACCGACGCCATGGTGGACTTCTATATCGAGAGGGCCAGGGGCGGAGTGGGCCTGATCGGCGTCGTCTGCGGATACAACGACTTCTGCGTGCATCTGCCATATGTTCCGGCCCTCCAGGATGATAAGTTCATCCCCGGGCTAAGGAGAATGACCGAAGCCATACACGAGCACGAGGCAAAGACATTCGCTCAACTGATGAACATGGGATCATCCTGCTTCTCAACGGCCGACGGTGGCCCACCCGCAGCGCCCTCGGCCATCCGCAACACACTCACCGGAGTCATGCCCCGCGAAATGACCACAGCCGAGGTCAGACTTCTGGGCGATCACTTCGCCGAAGGAGCCTGGAGAGCTAAAGAGGGCGGATTCGATGGCGTGGAACTGGTGGGCAATGCCGGCTATATCATGAACCAGTTCCTCTCTCCATTGACCAACCAGCGCACCGATGAGTACGGCGGCGATTTTGAAAGGCGGATGAGGTTTCCACTGGAGGTTGTCCGGAAGATACGTGCTAAAGTCGGTCCGGGGTTCCTCATCTCCTACCGCGCCTCCGGCGATGAGTTCATGAAGGGCGGCAATCGGCAGGAGGAAATGAAAAAGGTCGCCAAGGCACTGGAGAAGGCGGGCATCGATCTGATCAACGTCACAGCGGGATGGCACCAGTCTTTCCTGCCGCTGGTCTCCATGGACGTGCCGCGAGGCACTTATGTCTATCTGGCCGAGGGGATCAAGCAGGTGGTCAAAGTGCCGGTGATCGCCTGCAACCGCATCAACAACCCCTTCCTGGCCGAACAGATTCTGATCAACGGCCAGGCCGATATGGTCGGCATGGGACGGCCTTTCCTGACTGACCCCGAATGGCCGAAGAAGGCCGCCGAAGGCCGCTTTGATGAAATCCTCCAGTGCACCGCCTGCAACCAGCGCTGTCTGGATTCCGTCTTCTCTATGAAGGAGATCACATGCACATTCAACCCGGCTGCGAACAGAGAAAAGCAGTTTGCTTTGGTTGCGGCGATCAAGCCCAAGAAGGTATTCGTCATCGGCGGCGGACCAGCCGGTATGGAAGCGGCCCGCACGCTGGCCCAGCGGGGCCATCACGTGACGCTGTTCGAGAAATCGCACAAACTGGGCGGCCAACTGAACCTGGCAGCCGTTCCCCCTGGACGAGGGGAGTTTGCTAATGCTGTCAGGTGGCTCTCCAGCGAACTATACAGGGCAGGAATCAAGGTCGAGATGGGCAAGGAGATTGACGCGGAGGCGATCAAGAAGCAGAGACCGGACGCGGTAGTGGTGGCCACCGGAGCCACGCCATTGCAGCCCAGGATTCCGGGAATCGATGGTGACAATGTGGTGTGGGCCAATGAGGTCCTGGAGAACGGGGCGGCGCTGGGAAAGCAGGTGGTGGTGATAGGCGGAGGGGCAGTGGGCATGGAGACGGCGCTCTTCATTGCCAAGCAGGGCCCCATGACTGCCGAATCCGCAGTTTTCCTGTCTCTGGGCGGGGCATTGGATGCCGAAACCGCAATCAACCTGACGCGCAAAGGTCCGCAGGTCACCATACTGGAGATGCTCGACCGCATCGGCCAGGACATGGGTCCGACCACCAGGTCTTCGGTCAGATTTCACCTCCGCCTGCATGACGTGAAGGTCGTCACCAAGGCCAAGGCCAGCCGCATCACGAACAAGGGTGTGGTGTACGAACACGACGGGAAAGAGGAACTGGCCGAAGCCGACACAGTGGTGATTGCCACGGGGTCGAAACCGGAGACTGGTCTGTTCGATGCTCTCCAGGGCACGATCCCGGAGCTATACAGGATTGGCGACTGTGTCAAAGCCAGGACTGCCTGTGAAGCCATCGAGGAAGCGGCCCTGATGGGCCGGAAGATTTAGAGACACTCTCTCCTCCCCCTTTGGCAAAGGGGGAGGAGAGAGAACGCAGAAGGCTTCGCTCCTCTGCATGTCTCAGACTCACTCTGTAATTCCCGCGCAGGCGGATGCTCATACACTTTTGATCAGGTCGGATGTCCGCCTGTATACAGCGTGCCGTAGCGTCTGCTCGCCAGGACATAGATGTAGTATTGCTGCCTCTTGCCTTCCGCGTGCCGACGATTGCCCATCACATTTGGTTTCGAGTAGTGTCAATCAACGCTGGATTCCTGCTCCCTGCTTTCGCAGGGACAAGCTTCGCAGGAATGACAGACTAGCCCAACTTCCGCAGTTTCGTGCTTGGAAGGTGGGTGGGTCAAAGGTGAAG